>DUHN01000039.1 GCA_013330825.1 Candidatus Woesearchaeota archaeon
GATTTCTGGCTCACGGTGTTAAACAATATCCTCTTCCGCCACAACCAAAAAGTCCCCGATGGCAATAACCGCGCTAAAGGGTATCAAAATCCTGCCGTTCTGGTCCTTCTCGAGCTCCATCTTCTCGGTGAAGGACGTGGGGTTCTCCAGAACCATATGGATGAGCTCGCCTGACTTGGCTTCGAAGATGATGTCTGCCAGCTCGCCGAAGCGCTTGCCGGTCTTGCTGACGACGGTCTTCCCAATCAACTGCTTGGAGAATTTCTTTTCTTCTTCTGCCATGGTTGTTCCTCAGTAGTTGCTACTCCTTGATTGTAGGCCACGTTCTATTTAAATCTTTTGTTTGCATCCAGGGCATCTCCCATCGGGGAAAAGCTTTATATAGGCCGCGAGGAAAGATAACTCCATTCAGGTGGTAAAACTGGCAGAACAGCGCGCGCGATGGGATTCAAGGCTCATCTTCCTGTTCGCGGCGATTGGCTCCGCTGTCGGCCTCGGCAACCTCTGGAGATTCCCGTACATCACCTACAAGTTCGGGGGAGGGGCGTTCCTCATCCCGTACCTCATCATCCTCCTTGCCATCGGCATTCCCGTCCTCATCTTGGAATTCGCCCTCGGCCAGAAGATGCAGCAGGGGGCCATAGGCTCGTTCAGGAAGATCAACAGGAGATTCTCCGGCCTGGGGTTCCTGGCGGCATTCGTCTGCTTCGTGGTGGTGGCGTATTATGCGGTGGTGATGGGGTGGTCGCTCATCTACATGCTGGGCTCGCTCCATGCGCCCCTGCCCTGGTCCGGGGAGCCGGAGAAGTTCTTCGCCAACAACGTGCTGCAGCGCAGTGCCGGCATCGGGGACATCGGCAGCCTGAGCGTCGCGCTGGTGGTCGCGCTGGCGGCGGTGTGGATTGCGATATTCTTCTGCGTGTTCAGGGGGGTGAAGAGCATCGGAAAGGCGGTCATGGTGAGCATGCCTCTTCCGTTCATCCTGCTCGTCATCCTCTTCCTGCGGGCCATCACCCTTGACGGGGCGCTTGCGGGGATCGCCTACTACATCCGCCCGGATTTCTCGCTGCTCCTGTCCGGAGAGCTGTGGCTTGCGGCCATCTCGCAGGTGTTCTTCTCCCTTTCCATCGGCTTCGGCGTGCTGATCGCGTACGGGAGCTTCAACCCTTTGAGGCAGGGCATCACCAGGAACGCGTTCGTGGTGGCTCTGGCGGACACCGGCCTGAGCCTGCTCGCCGGATTCGTGGTCTTCGGCGTCCTGGGGCATATGGCGCTGGTGCAGAACGTCCCCATAGAAGACGTGGTGAAATCAGGGCCTTCTCTCGCGTTCGCGGCATTCCCCCAGGCGCTGAGCCTGCTCCCGCTGGCCGGCATCTTCTCCCTGGTCTTCTTCGTGACAATCTTCTTCATTGGCATCGATTCCGCGTTCTCGCTCGTGGAAGGCGTCACGACAGTTGTGAGGGACAGGTGGAGGAGAATCGCGGTTCCGCTCGTGGCGTTCATCGTGTGCGGGATCGGCTTCATCTCCGGACTGATCTTCACCACCGGGGCAGGGCTGTACTTTTTCGACATCATCGACCATTACGTCAACAGCTATCTTCTGGTTGCCGTGGGCATCGTGCAATGCATTCTCGTCGGCTGGGTGTACGGCGCGGAGAAGATGAGGAACTACATCAATTCAGTCTCGCGGATGAAGATCGGCAGGTGGTGGGATGTGTGCATCAGGTGGGTGATTCCCCTCTCGCTCGGCATCCTGATGGCGATGCAGTTCATCACGGACATCAGGGCACCCTATGAAGGCTACCCGCAATGGGCGCAGGCCATCGGATGGGGAATAATCATCCTTCCGCTGGCCATCGCGCTGCTGATGGCGTTCCTGCCCTCACGACCTTCTCCCGCAGCGCAACGATGAGGGAGTCCATGAGGCTGCTGTCGTAGCATTGCCGCTTCAGGCCGCAGGCGGCGCATTTCTGCCTGGAGGAGCAGAACTCCGGCATGAGCCGGTTGTCCATCAGCTCCATGATCTCCCCGACAAGCATCCTGATCTCGTCCTTCATGAAGGGATTCATGGGAATCATCCTTTTTTCGTTCGCGTCCAGGTAATGCACGATGGCGTGGGGGACTGCCTTTCCGTAGCGCTCCCCGATGAGAAGGGCGTACGCGGCTGCCTGCACGCGATGGCCGGGCCACACGCCTTCCCTTGGCATTTTCCCTGTCTTGAGCTCGACCGGGATCATGGAATCTCCAGTCTCATGGATCTGATCCACTATGCCGGTAAGATGAAGCTCGTCGGAGTCAATGGCGACCTCGGAGCGTATCTTGGGTGTCAAGGCGTCCCAGAGTTGCCTGCCCGCCAGCTTCGTCGAATCCATGCAGCGGTGCAGGTTCGCGGTGCGCGTCTCCGCTTCCCGCAGGAGGGTGGGCAGGGCGCGGTGGTACGCGTCAAGGGGGTCCATGCCGAGCGACTCCAGTGCGGGGACGTGCCTCTGGACGACATCGCGGAGCAGGGAGAGGTATTGCGCCTTGTATATCTCAAGGATGTCGTCATAAGAAAGGATGCCGTCCACCTCTGAGGAGACGAGCGCTTCCTCCGCTTTCGCCGCTTCCTCAAGGGCCTGGTGCCGTATGGTGCCGAGGACAAGGGGCTGTCTTGGGGGTTCTCTCAACCTGAGGACGCGCTCCAGAAAGACCTTGCGCGGACAGTAGAGGTATGTCGAGAGGAGGGAAACAGGAATCTTCATGCGTTCGCAAGGCAGAAAGAAGCTTAAATAGTTTGTCCGGAGGTGGCCAGTGGGCCTACTCGCCCCTGTGCCCGCCGTGGGAAGAATGCGAAGAGGAATGGGATGAGAACCTGCTGCGGCCGTGTGAAGGGGAACGGCCGTGCTGCCCACCGTAGCCTGTGCGCGCTCCTCCGCGGTGGTCGCCACTTTCGCCGCGATGCCCTCTTCCGCCGTAATGCTCCCTCCTCTCCCCTGAGAAGGACCCCCGCGAATGCCGGTCGCGGTCTCCGAACGGACGGCCACGCTGCGAGTTCCGCATGAACCTCACCCGCTCGAAGGAGGGCACCTCTGCCCGCTCGACGTTGAGTGTGCGGTCTCTGAGGACGTTGTTGAAATTTTCGTAATCCCTGTCAGTGAGCAGGGTGACTGCATCTCCCTCGGCTCCTGCGCGGGCGGTGCGGCCGATGCGGTGGACGTACTCGTCCGAGGTCTTCGGCACGTCATAATTGTAGACATGGGAAATGTGCTTGACATCGAGGCCGCGCGCAGCGACATCGGTGGCGACCATGACGTCAATGTGCTCCTTCTTGAGCTGATCCAGCACGTGGAGGCGCCGGCTCTGGCTGAGGCCGCCGTGGATGGCCATGGCATTGACGCCGTTCATGTGCAGGTTCCTGGCGACGACGTCCGTCTCGCTCCTGGTCGCGCAGAACACCATCGCGAGCCCCGGCGTCTTGTTCCTGAGCAGGTGGACGAGAAGCGAGAACTTATCGTGCTGGGGAATATTGTAGTAAACCTGGCGGAGAAGCGAGCGATCGACGTGGATGTGTGTCTTGATGATCACCGGATCGCGGAGATGCTTCCTGATGAGCGCATTCACGGTCGGCGGCACCGTCGCGCTGAAGAGCATGGTCTGCCTTTCCCTTGGGACCTGGCTCATGATGCGCTCGACGTCCTCCACGAAGCCCATCTCGAACATCTTGTCCGCCTCATCGAGGACGAAGAACCTGACATTGGTGAAGGAGATGGTCCTGCGCTCAAGGTGGTCGAGTATCCTTCCGGGGGTGCCGACAACGATTTCCGCATACCGGAGGGCGTCGATCTGGGGGTTGATGCCCACGCCGCCATAGACGGCAGTCGACCTGAGGCGAAGGTGCTTTCCAAAGCTGTTGAGCATGTCATTGACCTGCACGCACAACTCGCGCGTGGGGGTGAGGATGAGCGCCTGTATCCCCTGGCGCGGCTGCACCTGCTCAAGGATGGGGAGGCCGAACGCCGCCGTCTTGCCGGAGCCGGTGCCTGACTGGCCGACAACATCCCGGCCCTTCTTGATTTCCGGTATGCATTGCTGCTGTATGGGGGTGGGCTCCGTAAATCCCATCTCAAGCACCGCCTGGACGAGCTGGGGGTGCACCTTAAGGTCTTCAAAGTTCATATGATGCTGGGGAGATGTGGCCCTTTATAAAGCATGGTGTTCATTGCTTCATGGTTTTGTGCGGATGCAACCCTGACAGGCGCCAAAAAAAAGGAGGGCGTATCTGGGCAAGGCGTGCCGGCAATCTTTATAAACGAAGTTCCCTTCCGCAAGAGCATGGCGACGAAGGAAGAGAAGGCCGGCATGAGAAGGAAAAAGGTCCTCGTGGACTGGATCAACAGCATGCTCGCTCCCCTCGAGAAGGGCGTGGCCGCCACGAAGGATTTTGCCAGGAAGGCGCGCGAGGCGATGCCCTGGCTCTATGACCACCTCGAGGGGATGCTCGGCCACCACATTGTCAAGCCGCTCACCGACAGGGAGAAGAAAGAGGTGAGCGCCCTCCTCACTTCGACGATCATCAGGAGGCTGCCCCACATCGACGATGCGCGGCTGCAGGGCCTCCTCTCCAGGAATGACGCATCCTTCCTGGAGATACTCACCGCAGGCCTCGGCATCGACCCTTCCCGGGAGCGCAACTATTCCATCATCAGGTCGAAGAAGCTCTTCAGGAGGGTCCTCATCGCCAACAGGGGGGAGATCTCGCTGCGCGTCATCAGGGCGTGCAGGGAGCTCGGCATCGAGACGGTGGCCATCTATTCGGACCAGGAGAAGGACGCCCTCCATGTCAAGTTCGCGGACAAGGCGTACTGCATCGGCAAGTCCAAGAATTACCTCGACATCAGGAAGATTGTGAAGGCTGCGAAGAAGATGGGGGCGGATGCCATCCACCCGGGCTACGGCTTCCTTTCCGAGCGGGCGGATTTCGCGGCGCTGTGCAAGAAGAAAGGCATCAAGTTCATCGGGCCGAGCGCCAAGGAGATTGCCCTCCTGGGGGACAAGGTGGAGGCGAAGAAGCGCATGATGACCAACGGGGTGCCCATCATCATCGGGCATGCCGATCCGCTGGAGAGCAAGGAGCAGGCCGCGCAGATCGCGCAGAGCACCGGTTATCCCATCATTATCAAGGCGGCTGCCGGCGGCGGCGGGAAGGGGATGCGCATCGTGCGCAGGCAGCCCGATATCGGCGCGGCGTTCGACGCGGCGAAGTCTGAGGCGAAGAGCGCGTTCGGGGACGACACGGTCTACATCGAGAAGTACGTGGAAGACCCGCGCCACATCGAGTTCCAGATCCTCGCGGACAGGTACGGCAACGTCATCCATTTCGGCGAGAGGGACTGCAGCATCCAGCGGAGGCACCAGAAGCTCATCGAGGAAGCGCCTTCCCCTGCGCTGACTCCGGAGCTGCGCGAGAAGATGGGGACGGCGGCCGTCAACGCCATCAAGGCCATCGGCTACGAGGGGGCTGGCACCGTCGAGTTCCTGCTCGACAAGTCGCGGAATTTCTATTTCATCGAGATGAACACGCGCATCCAGGTGGAGCACGGCATCACCGAGCTCATCACCGGCGTGGATTTGGTGAAGGAGCAGATCAAGCTCGCGGCGGGGGCGCGGCTCTCCTACAAGCAGGAGGACATCAAGATAGATGGATGGGCCATCGAATGCAGGCTGAATGCGGAAGATCCCTCCAATGATTTCACGCCCTCGCCTGGCACCGTCGTCAACTACCTCCCTCCCGGCGGACCGGGCATCAAGATCGGCAGCACCGTGCATGCGGGATATAGGGTGTCGCCCCATTTCGATTCGCTGCTTGCCCTGCTCATGTGCCTCGGCAAGGACCGCGAGGAGGCCCTCTCGAGGATGCGCCGCGCGCTGCACGAGTACGTCATCGAGGGCGTGCAGACGACCATCCCCTTCAACGAGTTCGTCGTCAACCACCCGCAGTTCATCAAGGGGAACGTGACGACGTCATTCATCGAGCGCTACCGCGTCATGGAACACCTGAAGAAGGCGCGCGCCAGGAAGGGCGGCCCTCTTTCCAAGGAGAAGAAGATGCTCCTCGTGACGACGGCCGTGTCGCACTACCTCAAGGACAGGCAACCGGCTCCGCAGGGATCCTCCTGGGCGAAGGCGTCGCGCCTCGACCATCTCGAGTAGGGTATCCTGTTCCCCGCACCATGGCTTTCTATACGCTGAAAAAATACCCGTGCGTTTCCTCGACCAATGAGCATGCCAAAAGGCTGGCTGCAGGGGGAATGCCTGAATGGACTGCGGTCCTCGCCGGGAAGCAGCTCAGGGGAAGGGGGCGGCGCGGGAGAAGATGGGCGTCTCCTCAAGGCGGGCTTTATCTCTCCATTGTGCTGTATCCAAGGAGGACAGATCATGTGCAGGTGCTTACCTTTGCCGTTGCCCTTGCTGTGGAAGATGCCATAGGGAAGCGGCATTTTCTCAAGACATCAATCAAGTGGCCCAATGACGTCCTGCTCAACGGCAAGAAAGTGTGCGGCATCCTCACCGAGACGGCGTTTGGCAGCAGCATATCTTGCATCGTCGGCATTGGCCTGAATGCCAACCAAAAAAGGTTCTCTCCCCAGATAGCCAGCAACGCGACATCGTTGCTCATCGAGAGTGGCGAGAAAACAGACATTGATGATCTTGCGCATGATATTCTGGTACGGCTCAAGGAATATTATGCATTTTTCCAGGACGGGAAAGAGGCAAAAGTCCTGGACGAGTGGAAAAAAAGATGCACGACACTGGGGAAGAACGTCCGGATCGCTTCGCCTTCCGGCTCATTTTCAGGGAAAGCTGTCGGCGTCACGGAAGAAGGCATGCTGCGCGTCAGACTGCCGTCAGGAAGAATCAGGGTCGTTGCAGAAGGGGACGCGAGCGTGCGCTAGCTCTTTTCCAGTTTTTTTCTGATGTCCGGCGGTATTTCCGTCGACGACGTGCCTTTGGCGAAGACATTGACGGTGTGGCCCTGCGCGAGAAGCTTCCGGCCTTCTTTCCTCAGTATCCCATAAGAGAACGTGATGCTCTTGTTGCCTATCTTCATTATGGAGGTCTCGATGAGGATGATGTCGTTGTAGAGCGCGGGGGACTTGTACTCGCACTTCACCTCGACGACGGGCAGGAGGATGCCCTCCCTGTCAAGCTCGCCCTGCTCGATGCCCAACTCCCTCAGGAGCTCCGTTCTCCCGACCTCAAACCGTCTCAGGTAGGACGCGTAGTAGGCCACGCCGCCGTGGTCGGTGTCGGCGTAATAGACGCGCTGCTCTGTTGTCGAAGAGAACATCGTCAGTTTTCTGACTTCTTTCCCTTTTCCGCCTTTGGCTTTGCCTGTGTGGAAGGCTTCGCGGCTTTCTTCTCCGCCTTCTTTGCTGCCGGCTTTTCCGGGGCGGATTCCGGCGCTGCCTTGGGGGAAGCTCTCTTGGTGACGGGCCTTGCCGCCGCCTGCTTCGGCTTCGTCTCCCGCGCAGTGATGCCTTCCTTCTTCAGCGCCTCGGAGACGGCCTTGTGGCTTGCGCCCTTCTCTATCTCGACGATGAGGTCGATGGGCTCAAGGTGGAGGATGTTGCATTTCCTCCTGCGGGTCTCGCCGTCAACCAGAACAAAGTTCCTGTCAAGAATCTCAACGACTGCGCATCTCTTCCCGGCGTCCCTGCCGGCGATCTTCACGCACACTCTTCCGATGTCAATCATGGTGGTTTCCTCCTCTTCCTGGGGGCGTCGCCGCATCCCCGGGAGAAATGACAAATCAATGAACGCTAAAGCGATGAATGGGATCAGGATGATGCCCGTGCCTTCGCGACGTGCGCATCCCGTGCGCAGGCGCTGCACAGCATGCCGCCGTAGGGGCGCGACGGCCTCCTGCCGGACAGCGTGTGCTTCCTGACGCGCGAGAGCGTGCCGTGGGCCATCCCCAGGAGCGCATCGCCGCATTTGCCGCACGCGGGCTTGCCTACCTTGCGCTCCTTGTACTGCATCGAGACGCGGCCGCCGGGAACTTTCCTCTTCACCCTCCTCAGGGAGCGTGAGCGCAATGCTGGCTTTACCATGATTTTGGGAGAGGAAGGCGATTTATAAAGCTATCCTTGACGTCGGGGCAGCCTTTCGCGACATTCACAATATTTAAATAGAAACCATCATTGGAGGATTCATGGCCTTTTCCTCAAAAAAAGGTGTGTCGCCGCTCATCGCGACCATCCTCCTGATAGCGTTCGCCGTGGCCCTGGGCACGGTCATCATGAACTGGGGACTGAGCCTGGGCAGCTCATCTGACGACCCGTGCGCGAAAGTGGCCCTGGAACTGAAGAAGATGGTGGACAACGGGGAAGTGTGCTACGGCAACCGGGGAGCGGAAGGCTACCTCAATTTCGTCATCGAGAACAGCGGCTCGACGGACATCAGCGGGGTGAGCATCTGGCTCACCGGCAGGAAAAAGACGGACCTGGTGGACCTGGGCAGCCTGTCCATCCCGCGCCGCGAGACATTCGACAAGACCGGCAACGGTGTCATTTTCGACTTCAGCGCCATCGGGAACCTCGATCAGGTGCAGTTCATCCCCCGGATAATGGTGAACGGCAAGGAGAAGGCGTGCATCAAGCAGGCGGTGCAGCCGAGTGACGTGAAATTCTGTTGAGAATCCTTCTTTTGAGGCGTATTATGGCTAATAGGGCTGTATAGCTAATAGCTAATATACCTTCATCAGCTTCCTCAGTCCAAGGCTGAAGGCAATCGAGAGGATGATGTAGACGGCCAGCCATCCCATCTTCCAGCCGAGGAGGTTCAGCACGATGTGCTTCTGGTAGTTGATCTCCAGTGACTTGATGTCGGAATCCTTGACAGCGGTCTTGACCAGCCTGTCAGCATACGCCCGCTCGGAGGTCACGATCACTTCCTGCAGGTAGCTCTGCCCCTTGTAGATGTAGTCCAGCGTGTATGTCCCCTCCTTGCCTGCCTTCAGGGTGAAGATGATGGAGTCCCCGCTGATGTCCTTCGTCGCAGAGCCGTCGATGGAAAGGCCGTCCGGCACCTTGAGGGAAACCTGGCCGTCCGCCATTGGGCGCGTGAAGTGCACCGTGGTCGAGAACTGGTCCCCCTGCTGTATCGGCTCGAAGGCCAGATGGGTGTTCATCCAGCCGAAGATGAAGATGATGGGGATGAACGTGATGAGCGTCGATTTCATGGACATGCTCATGTACTTGAGGTTGGTCTTCATGGCCTCCTTCTGCACGCGCATGACCTCTCCGGGCTTGTCCTTGAGCTCCTTCATCTCCTTCTGGAACTCCTTGATCTCGCCCTTGAGCTGCTTCATGAGGCTCTGGTTGGTGGTGTACTTGTAGATCAGGGTGATGAGCAACGATACCAGCAGAGAGAATATCAGGAGGGCGAGGAAGGAAGGGAGCCGGAACAGCGGCCCGAGGAATGGGTCGAGGAAGCTGAATGCCATGGCTTATCCACCCATGAACCTGCGCATCATGGGGTTCATGTCCATCATGTGCTGCTTTGCGATCTCCTCATAGAGCTTGTAGGTGATCATGACCGCAAGCAGGAGGGCGGTGCCGTTGCTCAGCGAGCCGGAGATGTCCGCTATCGCGGCGAGGAATCCGACGGTGAGGCCGCCCATGACCGTGAGGGGGGTGATGTACCTGCCAAGGAGCCGTTCAAGCACGCGCTGGTCCTTGCGGAATCCCGGCACCTGCAGGCCGGAGGACATCATGTTCCTCGCCTGCGACTTGGCGTCCATGCCGGCCGTCTGCACCCAGAAGATGCTGAACAGCACGCTGCCTCCCATGAGGAAGAGGAGGTAGACGAAAGCCTGCGCGTAGATCTGCCAGCCGATGAAGGCCGTGTGCTGCTGGATGATGGAGGTGATGAGCCTCGGCGCCTGTATCCAGTAGACCAATCCGGATGTCGCCTGGCCGGCCGAGCTGAACGTGCCAAGCAGGGGATGGCCCCAATTCTGGAGCAGGTTCCCCCAGAGCTGGAAATTCGCCATGAGCGCGGAGATGAGGATGACGGGGATGTTGGAGGTGTAGATGAACGACAGCGGCCACCGCACGCCGTGCCCGCGCACCATCCCGAAGGAAAGGGGGATCTCCACTTTCATGGCAGAGGCATAGACGGCGATGACGAACACGAACGCCGTCGAGAGGATGCCCGCGATCATGAGGGTAGCGGTCGTTGGGTCGCCGGCGGCGAGGCTCTGGAAGAACGCCGGCACCGCCCCTGCAGAATAGGTGATGCCGCTGATGCCGGAAGGGCCGGGAAGCCAGTTGAAGGTCTGCAGGAGGAGGCTCTTCGCCACTCCCGCGACGATGAAGAGCGAGACACCAGACCCGAAGCCCCATTTCGAGACGACCTCATCCATGAAGAGGATGAGGATCCCGCCCAAAAAGAGCTGGAAGATGAGCATGAGCTGGAACTGGAAATACCATGGCGTCCCGGCGAGGCTCTCCGCCGGGGCAAGGCCGCCCATGAAGACGTAGATGGAGGACTCGAAGAGGATGAAGAAGACAGAGAGGATCTTCTGCGTGCCCTGGAAGAGCTTCTTGCCTTCCGGAGCGGTGAGGTCAAACTTGATGATGCCAGAGCCGTTGAGCAGCTGGAGGACGATGGACGCGGTGACGATGGGGCCGATGCCGAGAGAGATGAGGGAGCCGAATTCCGCGCCGAGGATGATGGAGAGCGTCTCGAAGCGCTGGAGGGCGTTGACGCCGAGGCCGAACAGGGGCATCATGCCCATGAGGAAGAAGATGGAAAGGACGATGAGCGTCCACTTGAGCTTCTCCTTGAAGGAGAGCGTCTTCTGCGTCGGCCCCTCCACTTCGGGGAGATTGTTGAGAATGGTCCTCCAGAGCGCCATGGTAGTGGTATGCCAAAAATAAAGGGGTTTTTATGCCTTGTTGTTTTTTATAGGGGAGTCATTTCAATGATGTGTGAAAACATTGACAAAAACAAACAACCCACCATACCTTTCCATAACCAAAATATAATACAACCAATTTTAACCAACAACAACCAGATGAGCGATTATGCCTGCTCTTCCTTCCCTGGTGATTTGTTGCCGGCTCCAGTAGCGATGACATCTCCGCCTGCCTGCTTGATCCTCTCGACGGCCTGCTGGGAAGCGTAAGAGACCGTGACCTTCATCCTGGTCCGCGCAACCCCCCCTCCCAGGAGCTTGGTGTAGCCTGCCTTGCCGAGGTCCACGCTGATCGTCTCCTTGTCCTTCGAGGCGCTGCCCTGCGCGATGAACTGCGGCAGCCTCTCCTCGAGGAGATTGAGGTTGATGACCGCATCCTTCTTCCTGCGCGATTTCGAGGTGAAGCCGCGCTTGCCGAAGTACGGCTCCTTCCAGATGCTGGGCTTCTTGCTGTCCGCGCGCTTGCCGGAGCCGGCCATGCCCCTGCCGCCGCGGTGGCCCGCGCCTCTCCTTTTCTTCTTGGCGCCGCCGCCGTGGGTCTGGCTTCCGCGGTACCTGCTTTTCTTCGAGCGTTTGTTGACAACCATGAGTCACCTTGCTATCACAATCACATCATCATATTATGATCATATCATGCGCTGGAGGAGATCGTTGATCTTCTCCCCGCGATAGCCGAGAGCGCCTCCCTTGCTGAACACTTTCTTCGTGCCCTTGCGCCCGTATCCCTTACGCGGTGGGCTCAGGCGGAAATACCTCTTCAGCATTTTTCCGCCTTCCTGAACATATTTTCCCTCCTCTTCCTTGCCGCCCTTGAACTCCTCCCCTTTCTTCTCGACGAGGAGCTTATGCGTGGCATCATCGATCTCCCCCCAGGTGATGAAATCCTTCGCTCTCTGAAGCATGCCAAGGTATTCCGGGCTGTGAGGGATGATGGTGCAGTAGTTCTGGCGGTGGAGGCGCAGGCTCCTCAATGTCGCCTTGGCGTTCCCGGTCGCGCCGATGGTGCCGCGCACCTGGACGACAGCAATCCGCTGAGTGGTCTTGTCTGCCATCTTACTCCGCCTTTGCCAGCGATCCCTCCACGATGCACAGCGATTTCTCGTCGTTTGCGAGGACCTTCATCTCCATGAGCTTCTTGAGGGCCTCAAACAGCGCGTACAGGACGTTCATCTTGGACTTGGTCTCGCCCTCTGTCTTCGACCAGACGTCCTTGATACCTGCGAGGCGGAGGATCTTCTTGCATTCGTCGCCGATGCAGAGCCCGGTGCCGCGGGGAGCGGGCATGAGGGTGACTTTCACCGAGCCGCACTTGCCGGAGACGGCGAAGGGGATGGTGTTGGGCTCGTTGCCCGTGTCCTGCCACGTGCCGTTGCCCCTCCGTATCCTGATGATGTTGAGCTTCGCGTTCCTGATGGCCTTCTCCCTGCCGGGGACAGTCTCGCGCGCCTTGCCGAACCCGATGCCGATGTAGCCGTCCTCGTTTCCGAGGGCAGCGACGGTGGAGAAGCTCGGCTTGTTGCCCTCGCGCGTCTTCTTCTGGGTCTGCTTGAACACGCGCTCCTGGCCGCCGCCGAACTTTCCCTTCGCCTGGCCGACCATGAGGAGCTCCGTCTTCAGCCCCGGCATGAGCGCGTCGACAATCTCCGCCTCAAGGATGCGCTCGCGCGCATCGAGAATCTGGTCGATGGAGGTGACGTTCCCCGCCTTCACCCTCTTCCCGAGCGAGGTCTTGGGACTCCATGCATCCTTGTTGAACATGCCTTCGGTGTCGGGCTTGCTGACTTCCTCGACGTCGACGATGACGACCGGCTCCTCAGCCTCCGGTGCGGGCGGCAATGCCAGCGCTGGTGATGGCACCGGTGTCTCTGCTGCCGGCAGTGCTGCAGCCTTTTCCTCCGGCGCCTCTTCGGCCTGTGCGCCCTTCGTTGCTTCGTTCTCCGTGTCAGCAGGTGTCTTTTTCTTTGGCATTCGTGTTCCCTCGATCATGCATTCATGCGTTCAGTATCTTTGACTTCATCTCCTGGAATCTCGCCACGATGTCGTCCGGCTTGTGTCTTTTCCTGTAGGAGCCGAATTGCGTGTCGCCGGCGGATGCCGCATAGGAGGCGATGTGCCTGCCCTCGATGCGGTCCTTGTCCGGCAGGACATCCTTGCTGTGCGGCACCTGGAGCCCGGCATCGACGGCACCGGCCAGGGCGGCATACAGCCTCGACTTCTTGATGGGAGTGTACAGGCCAAGGTCGAGGATCGCTTCCCCCATCCTGAGCTTCTTCGCTTTCGCGCCCAAGAGCAGGCCGACGAGGTATGCGCTGGGCAGGTTCCCCCCATTGATGTCCCAGCCGAGCTTCTTCAGCTCCTGGGTGCTCGACGAGGCGAGAATCCTGTCCCCATTGCCATGGAATCCGACAAGGGAGGCGTACATCCCCTTCAGGGATTTCCGCACCACCAGGCGCGGCTTTCCTGACTGCAGGAGCTTGAGGCGCTTCCTGTAGTTCGTCCTCCCTTCCCGCTTCCTGCGATGGGGCACCGTGTAGATGTTTTGCGCTTTCATGGTGATTTACAGTATTTTACAGTATATTTGTATATTTATGGTGATGGTGATTTGGGTTGCGCGGTCATCTTGTGCTCTTCCATATAGAGCTTGATGTGGCGCTTGTTCCTGAAAAAGCCGCCCTTGATCTTGAGGTACAATTCGCGGAATGCCTCTGAGCCGATGATATCCTTCTCCTTGAGGTCCTTGATGAACGCGCGCTGGAGGCGCGTCTTTGCCATCCAGATCTCCTTGGGATGCGCCCGTGCAGAGCCGCGCCCTTTCCTCGATCCAGGACCGCGCTGCCTTCCTTTGCTCTTCTGGTGCTGGATGTTGCGCGCCCTGAACCGGGAGACTCCCCTGGCAGGGATTTCAACGATGGCCCTGCGCTTTATCAGGACCTTGATGTCCGCCTTGGTGATGGCTTCCTTGATTTCCTCGAGCGCTTCCGGCTCAAAGCGAACCCTCTTCGTCGAGCAGCCGAGGAGCTGCGCCGCAAGCCTTTTCTGGATGGTGAACTGCATGGTGCTCAAAGCCTCTTGGTGAGGAGCTTATCCTGCTCCTCCTTGTCCTTCTTCTTCTGTTCCTCTTCGGTGAGCTTCCCGGCGCCCTGCGCAGGCGGTTTTTGCCCGTTGTCTCCCTTCTGTTCTTTCTTTTCTTTCTGTTCTTCTTTATGTTCCTCTTTATGTTCCGCTTTCCTGGCGTCTTCTTTCTTCTCTTCCTGCTTCCCTTCTTTCTTCGGGGCTGCCTTCGGCCTCTTCCTGGCTGCCTTGCGCTGCGCCATCTGCTCGGAGACTGATTTCAGGAAGGCGCCTGCATCCCTGACATTGAGGACAGTGATGTTTTTCTTCCTGGCGTGCTCCACCAGGGCCACCCTCTTTCTCATGCCGACGGTGGCCGCGATTACCGCGCCTTCGCCTTCCTTGATAGAGTCAATCTGCTGCAGTGTCGCGGCCAGCACCGACCTCAGGCCAGAGGGATGGAGCCCTTCAACTTCCCGCGGGGAGCCCCAGCCGGGAGTCGGGGAGCGCTTCTTGCCGCGGACGTGGAGCCTCATCTTGGAGTGCATGCCCCGCGGCTTTCTCCACTCGTGGCCGACCCTTGCCTTGCGGTGGGATTCCTGCCTCGTGAATGTGGGTTTCTTCCCCTTGATCCTGCTCCTCGTCTGCAAAAGCGTGCTGCTCATGCTACTTGATCTCCTTGCCGTGCTTGTTGATGATGTAGATGCCATCCTGGAAGATGCGGGTGTCGAATCCGGGCCTCCTGACGAGCTGCTCGATGTCCGCGCTGACCTGGCCGGCGGTCTCCTTGGAGGAGCTTTCTACGGTAATCTTGTCGCCCTCCACCTTCACCGCAGCCCCTTTCTTGAGATGCAGCATGCGCGGCACCTTCTCGCCAAAAAAGTTCTTGATGGTGAGCTTGTCCCCCTGCACCGCGACGGTCATGGGGAAGTGGCCGGAGCAGATCTTGAGCGTGTACTTGTAGGGCTCCTGGACGCCCCTGACGAGATTCCTGACATGGGCCTCGACGGTGCCCACCATCATCTTGTCCTTCTGGGCGGCGCCCTTGCCGGTGACAATCACCGTAGCGCCCTGTACCTGGAGAGAGACCTTGCGCTCCTCGATGCTGTGGGAGGCCTCCCCCTTCTGCCCTTTCAGCGTCAGGACGCCGTCCGTGAAGGAGGCGGTGATGCCCTGCGGCAGCTCGATGGTTGCGGACATCTTCTCCTGTTTGCCCTTTTGTGCCGCGCCTGTTCCCTTTCCCGGAGTCCTTTTCTGCTGTGCCATTGTTTGCTGATGCCGTCAGTAGCAATACGCGATGAGGCGGCCCCCGCTCTTGCGCTCCTTCGCCATGCGGTGCGTGGTGATGCCCTGCGGCGTTGAGATGACAATGATGCCCATATTCTTCGCCGGCAGGTAGCGCTTCTCGAATTTCTCGAACTCGGGGAGCTGGACGCTGTACCTCGGCTTGATGACGCCGCACTTGTTGATGGAGCCGCTGAGCTTGACCACGAGCCTGCTGCGCTGGTTCTCCGCCTCCTGGAAGCCGGCGACATAGCCGACATCCCTCATGAGCGAGAGGACGTGCCTGATGAGCTTGGAGTCCTGGACCGTGCAGGTCGTCCTGCCGAGCATCTCTGCCTTCAGGATGGTGGACAATGCATTTGAAAGTGTGTCGTTGAGTGCCATGATTCCTCCTAGCTGTATTTCTTGAATCCGAGCTGCGTCGCGATCTCGCGGAAGCACTGCCTGCACACGTTGAGGCCGTACTTGCCGATGTTGCCCCTGCCGAGCCTGCCGCATCTGGTGCATTTCATGAGGGAAAACCCGCATGACCTTTTCTTCGGCGCGTTGTGCTTCCTGAATTTCGCGAGCTTGACCGGCTTCGCGCGGAGCTGCTTGAAGACCTTGCGATGATCGCTGTATGTCATTTATTCTCCCCCATTTTGATGCTGAAGCTCTTTGCCATGAAGTCGATGGCCTCCTTCCGTGTGATGCGCTGCCTCTTCGGGAGGCGCTTGCAGAAGACCTTCCTCCTCTTGATCCTGAAGCCCGGCCTTTCGAGAGTGATGCATGCCTGCAGGCCCATGATGCCTATCTTCGGGTCGTACTTGGCGCCCGGGATGTCAATGTATTCGTGGATGCCAAAGGAGATGTTGCCGTTGTCGTCGAACTGGCTCTCCTGCAGCCTGAAGTCCTTGGCGTCGAGGAGCCTCTTGAGCATCTCTGTCGCTGCCTCCCCGCGCAGGGTCACTTTGCAGCCAATCGGCAGGCCGGGGCGGAGCCCCCATTCCTGGATGCGCTTCTGGGTGAAGGTCTTAACCGGAGTCGCGCCGGAGACGCTCTTGAGCAGCTCGACTGCCTTGTCCAGTCTCGACTGGTCCTTACCGCACCCGATATTAAGGGTGACTTTCTCTATCCGCACGTCTCTCATGCCTGTCATGGTCGTCGTGATTGCGATTTGCGAAATATGTTCCACCTATCCTACGAGTTGTCCTGTGATTTCCTGTCCTGTGATGCTGAAATGGTGAGCGCGGGCTTCCCTTCCCCGATGACGAAGGCGTATTCCTTCTTCGTCTCCTGGATGGCGCCGTCCTCGGTCCTGTACATCAGGCGGTCGCCGGAGATGCCTTCGACCGTGCCGATGTGGCCGAGGTGCTTCCCCCCGGTGAGGAAGATGGCTGCCTTCTTGTCGAGCCTGAGGTGCTTCCTGATGTCCTGAGACGGGAGCCCGATGAGCAGGGTGTCGCCGGTCCTGTAGCCGTCCTTGTCAACGAGGATGTTCCTGCCGTCGCTGAGGTTGAGCTGGACCTTGCCTTTCACCATGCTCTTGCCGGTGATCCTGCAGGGCTTGAGCGCGGCTTCTTTCTTGTCGACGGCCACGACATCTATCTTGCCGTTGGTGTTGATGGTGATCCTGAACCTGGTGTCGGCCTCCGGGAATTCGATGATGTCGAAGAGCCCGACGATGAGGTGCTCGTCCTTCCTCCGCTTGCCGTCCACAAGGACTGTTTTCTGGTGCAGGATGCGCCGCGCTTCCCTGTTGGTGCGGGCATACCTGAAGACCTCCTTCAGGAACGTGCCAAGGGACATGCCCTCGTCAAACGAATGCGCCCCGGGAGAGGGGCGATAGATGAATGTGCTGCTTTTGCGCTCGACCGGCCAGGTCCTCGGCACGGCCATCCTCTTGAGGTGTCGTTTTGCCATTGTCTTCTTACCCTTTCTGCTCCTTATGAATTTGGATTTTCTCTGGTTTCTTTTCCTGTGCGGGGCTCCTGCCGAGCCTTCGCTGGTCTTCAGTATTGAGCTCGATCATCACCATGCTGGCCGGGGCGATGCCCACGAGGGCCTTGGTACCGTCCTTCTTCGACCTCTCAATGCCGGTGATGAATATGCGGTAGTCCTTCATGTCGACGCGCTCGACCTTGCCTTCCGAGCCGGCGAAATCACCTTTGATGACTTTTATCCTATCCCCAACGCGCACGCTGATGCTGCGCATCCTGTGCTTCTGCCGGAGATCCTTGGCGAGATGGACGGCAAGCATCCTCCTCCTGAGGTGCAGCGGCGCCCTGAGGCGGTACTTGCGCTGCTTCCTTGGGCTCTTGCTTGACTTCCATGCGGATGAAAATGGTCTCATGATTGCTTCCTTTTTCCGTTTTTTCTTTGGTTGCCTTTCTGTTCGTCCTGTCTTCCCTGCCCTACACCACCATGCTGGCTATCTTCGCGATTGCCGGCCACCGCTCCGCCGCTTCCTTGGCGATCGGCCCTTTGAGGAGCGTCCCCTGTGGGTTGCCCTTGTCATCCTTCAGCACGACCGCGGCGTTGTCCTCGAACTTGATGCGCATGCCGTCCGGGCGCCTGTATTCCTTCCTCTGCCTCACGATGACGGCGAACATGGTCTGCTTCCTCATATCCGGCCGCCCTCTCTTGACGGACACCATGATGAGGTCGCCGACGCCTGCGGCAGCGACCCTGCCCCAGACCGTCTTCGCGCCCATGACCGTGAATACCTTGACGACCTTCGCCCCGGAATTGTCGCAGGTGTCAATCTCCGCGCCGAGCGGGATTCCCTTGGTGATGTTCGCCTTGACCGGCCTCATTGCGCGCCCTCTTGGCTGGAATCTTTCTGGTCTTTCTTATCGCCGTCCTTGGCGCCTTCCTTGGCTTCCACCTTCTTGCCCCTTCCCGTCTTTGACGCTTCCATGGCGGCGGCCTTGAGATGGTAGCCCTTCTCCCGCCCCAGGTTCTCGATGACGGCGTAGTGCTTGGTCTTGGACAGCGGGCGCGTCTCGGCGATGCGCACCATGTCCCCTTCCTTGACATCAAGGCAGTCCGGAGCGTGGACGGTAATCTTGCTGAGTCTCTTCTCGTAACGCTCGTACTTCGGAAGGAAATGGCGGTATTCCCACTGCACCACCGCGCTCCTGCTCATCTTCGCGGAGATGACGGTGCCGGTGTGCTCCCTCCCCCTCACCCGGACGGTGCCGTGGAAGGGGCAGTGCGCGTCCGTGCAGGATTTCTTTGGCTGCGGGACCGCGATGCCGATGGTAGCTGCTTTCTGTGCCATTGTAATCACCATACTTACTGGTTCTTGATCCGCTCTTCCGGCCGGGAGGCGATGCCGCTCCCCGGGACCCTCATGATCCCTTCCTTCGCGCGTATGAGGAATGTGTGGTTGCTCTTGATCATTTTCCTGTTTCCCTCCTGGGTCTCTATGAGCAGCGTGTGCTTGGTTTCGTCGATGACTGTCCCGTTGATCGAAGTCCCTTCCACTTCGACATGCTTTCCTATCATCTCTTCCCTAAAGGAGGGTGCCATTGCCTGACCTCTATAGTGTTGAGGGCGAATCCCATCCTGAGCAGGATGTCTTTCGTCCGCTGCAAGTGGACTCCCTGCAACTCGATCTTGCCGCCCTTGATGGTGCCGCCGCACGCCAGCTCGCTCTTGAGGCGCTTGGCGGTGTCCTTGAGGTCGATTTCCTTCGCGTCCAGGCCCTCCACGATGGTGTAGGGCTTGTTGAACTTCTTCTTCTCGATGGAGATGGTGATCTTCTGGCTCTCTTTCGCGATGGACTCGCAGACACACAGTTCCTTCACCAGCCCGCAGGTTGAGCAAATCTCGGTCATGCCTTTGCCTTTGGACCCCCTTGGTTGATGTCCTGTTGAGCCTGCTGGCTCTTGACGAGGATGGCGCGGGCGATGGTCCGGCGCAGCACCTTTGACCTGCCCGGGTTCTTCGGGACCGTGCCGACGGCTATCTGGCCGCGGATCTTGAGCAGCTCCTTCTTCATCTCGAGGAGCTTCTCGTCGATCTCCTTACTGCTCATTCCCTTCAGTTCCTTCATTCTCATGTGTTTTCACTTCTTCCTTCGGCTGCTCCTTCTGCTGCCCGCCTTCTGTGTCCGGCTGGGCTTCCTGCCCCGGCTCCTTGGCCTTCGCAGGCTTTGCCGCCTTCTTCGATGGTGATCGTTTCCTCTTCGGCTTCTTCTCGTCCTGCTTCTTCTCTTCCGCGTCCTTGGCGGCCGCTTCCGCTTCCGCTGCCCGGCTTTCCTCCGCCGGCTTCTGTGCGGCTTCCTGCTCGGCCGAGAGGACGCTGATGTCATCCGGCAGCTTGGTGTCCGGCGGCATGATCCTGACCTGGATGCCGACGATGCCCGTCTTGAGCTGGGCCTGCTTGTGGGACCTCCGCACTCCGCTCACCGAGACATCCCCTGATTTCTTGAGATAGCCCTGGTAGAAGCGCCAAGTCTTGGCCCTGCTTGAGGGGACTTTTCCGGATATCTTGATCTCGATGCCCAAGGCGCCGGCGCCCATGACCTCCGTCATGATCTTGTGGCCGATGGCCTTGAACTTCTGGGTGCCGAAGCGCTCAAGGTAGCTTGCGATCTTCTCCGCGATGATGTCCGCGTCGAGCGAGGGATTGGGGACTTCCGCTATCTCTATCTCCGGATTGTCGAGGTTGAACCTCCCCTTGACCGACTTGGTGAGCTGCTTGATGTTCGCTCCCTTCCTGCCGACGATGAGCCCGGGGCGCGAGGCGAAGATGACGACTTTCTCCCCGAGGGGGGTCTTGACCAGCTTGGTCTTGCTGTAACCGACATTGTCGAGGAACTCCCCGATGTACTCATGCACCTGGAACTCCTTCTTCTTCTCCGCCACGAACTTGCGCTCGATCATGATTGTGCCTCTTTCCTCTGCTCCTTATCCTGCTCCTTATGCTCCTGTTTCGGCGATGATGCGTGCTCATGAACATGATGCGCGGTGTCGGCAGCCTTTTGCTCCTTTGCTTCTGGCGCGGCCTTCTTCTGCTTTCCGCCTTTTTTCCCTTTCTTCTGCTCCGCCTTGGATTCCTTCGCGATGATCTCGATGGTTGCCCTCTTCATCTTCCGCCGGCGCTGCCTGCCGTAATGCCACGTGACCGGCGCCTTCTGGACGACGGCGCTGGTGATGACGAGGTTGGCGGTGCTCAGGCCCTGGAACTGGGCGTTCGCCTCGACGGACTCGAGCAGCTTCTTGATCTCCTTCGAGGTGTTGACGGGAAAACGCCCGGGTCCGATGCCCGTCTTGTGCGCCAGGCCATGGTGGAATCTCCTGTAGGGGACGGCCTGCTTCTCCGTGATGACCCTGTCAAGCATCCTCTTGGCGTCTGCGACGTTCCTGTTGCGGATGTAGTTGCACACCTCGACGCTGTGCTTGACGGAGACCGGCAGGGCGATTCCCACTGCGCGGGCCATGCTCTGCTTGCTGAAGTCCTTTGTGGAGTAGTGGTAGGTCATGGTGTTGCGTTGCTTACTTGACCGACAGTGCGGCGCTGGATTTCGTTGCTCCGATGCCTGGGGCGGAGTGCGCGACTGATTTCCGCGTCATCACGAACTCGCCGAGGCGGTGGCCGAGCATCTCCCCGTCGATGGCGACGACCTGGAAGCCCTTGCCGTTGTAGACCCTGATCTGCTGGCCGACCATGTCCGGAATGATGACCATGTCCCTGCAGTGCGTCTCTATGTTCGCTTCCTTCTTCCTGACGCGCACCAGGAGCCGCTTTTCAGCGTCGGTGAACCCCCTCTTGATCTTCCGCCTGTCGCGGGAGGGAACGAGCGCTGCGAACTCCCCGAGGCTCATCTTCTGGAGTTCATCGAGAGTCTTTCCGTAAAACGTGAATTCTTTTTTTGCCATGAGTTATTTACCTCTTCATGTGTTTAGCAGCTTCTCGCTTTTGCATTCCTAACCGGCATCCGGCATTCCCCGGATGGGGCTTCCCCCTTGCCGATTTGCTTTCGTGGCCTCCAAGCTCGACTGATGCTGCTAAACACATAATCTACCTCTTCGTCCTTCCGGTGCGGCGCGGGGCGATGCTCCCGACTTTCCTGCCCGGCGGCGCGTTCCTTGACGCCTGGGTGGGCCTTCCCTTCGTGTGGGAGCCCTTGCCGCCGAACGGATGGGCGACCGCGTTCATGGAGATGCCCGAGACTATGGGATAAAACTTGTTCTTCGCCTTCATCNNTCGACCACAATGCCCGCGTCCATCTTCGTGATGATGCGCGCGAACGTTCCTGAGGAGCGGACGAACCTGCCGCCGTCTCCCGGCTTGGATTCGAGATTGTAAATGGGGGTCCCTTCCGGAATGTCCTTGAGGGAGAGGATGTTCCCTTCCTTCACCTCTGCCCCGTCGCCCATCTGGACTTTCTCGCCGACGCGGATTCCGTCAGGCGCCTGGAGAAGGGCTGTCTCTGCGCCATACTTCACTTCCGCAAGGGGCGCCGAATGGCCTGAGGAATGGATGATGTCCATCACGGTGCCCTCTTCCAGGGCGGAGTTTTTCCTCGGGAGGCGCGCTTCCCCTCCCCAGTTGAAGCTCGGCGCCCTGAAGCGCGATGTTCCCCTTCCCCTTCTCTGCTGGATGAGATTCTTTCCCATGGTGGTTTCCCTATCCCTGCTTACATCAGTCCGAGCGTCGTTGCCACGTCAATGGCCGGCGTCTTCCTGGAAAACTTGACATATGCCCGCTTCTCTCCCTTGGCGCTGCGGAACGTGTTGACCTGCTCCACGGACGCGCTGAACATTTTCTCGATGGCCTGCTTGACCTGCTGCTTGGTGGCATGGTCGTCGATGGCGAAGATGAGCTTGTTCTCCGACTCGATGAGCCTGATGGACTTTTCCGTCGATATCGGGTGCCTGATGATGCTGTACTCGTCCATGGTGGTCACGCGAACAGTTTTTCCTTGGTGAGCGCGTCGATGGCGGCGCTGCTCCAGATCGTGGCGCGCCCCGGCTTTGCGCCAGGCGCGAGCATCTCCGCGTTGAGGTTCCTGACATCGACGACGTCGACGCCGGGGATGTTCTTCGCCGCTTCCGCGATCCTATCCTTCTTCGAGATGACGATGAGCGGGCCCTTTCTCCGCGAGTAGGGGCGCCCGCGGCCCTTGCCTTTCCCCGCGCGGATGCTCTTTTCCGCGGAGCGGGCAAGCTCTGCCCCGAAGCCGAGGGAAGCGAGCATCTTCTCCACGTCCCTGGTCTTGGACAGCGATTCCGCTGACGCGTCGATGATGATGGGATAGTGCTGGGGAATCCTGTGGCCGCGCCCGGCGACGATGTCCCTGTGGACGGTGGCCGCGATGGCGCTCCTGATGGCCTTCCTGCGCTCCTTGTCGTTGATCTTTTTCGTCCAGCCCTTTTCCGCTTTCGGAGGATGTGCCTGGCGCCCGCCCACGGTTTGCGGGCCGAACGCTCCTACCCAGTTCATCCTCGTCCCGGAGCGGGACATGATCTTCCTCGGGGTGCGGGATATGCCGACGCCGTAGACGCCCTTGTAGTCCCTCCTCCGCTTGGAGATCTCGATGGAGTGCTGCAATCCTGATTCGGGGAAGCTGCCGTAGGCCTGCCTGCGGTTGGCCTGCATGGCGACGACCGCTCTCCTGATGAGGTCCTCGCGGACCGGCTCGCTGAACTGGAACGGCAACTCCGCGTGGCCCTTCTCCTTGTTTTCCGCATCGACGATTTGGACTTTCATGTCAGTTGCCCTGCTTCGATGCCAATGAGACATACTGGATCTCGGGGGCGCTCTTCGGCGTCTTGTCGCTGGCGCGCACCGCATCCGTGATGCGCACGAGGCGCTTTGCCGGGCCCGCGATGCCGCCCTTGATGAGGAGATAGTGGTTCTTTATCGCACCGTAATGCGGGATGCCGCCGTCCATCCTGAGCTCTTCCGGCTTCTCGCCGATCTTGAGCAGCCATTTGTTGTATTCGGTCCTCGTGTGGAAGCCCATCTTGCCCGCGTGGGCGACGCGCCACATGGTCTGGCCCTGCGCCTTCCATGCCCCGAGGCTGCCGGGGTTGCGGATGGATTTCTCGGACTTGTGCCTCCTGCGGGAGATGCCGAAGCGCTTCATGGGGCCCTGGAAGCCCCTGCCCTTGGTGACCGCGTGGATGTCGAGCTGCTGGCCTTCCCTGAAGACCTCCTTTGCGGTGATCTCCTTGCCGAGCTTTTCCTTGGCATACTTGAGCTTGTCGTCCCTGGAGCCGCCGAGCGCGACCTCGAAGAGCTCGGGCATCTTCTTGCCGATGCCGGTGAGCTTGGGCTGGGTGTATACCACCAGCCTGACGTCGTCGAAATCGGCGATGTCTTCCGCCTTCTTTGATTTCGCGGGCTTGATCGTTTTCCTGGAGAATTCCTTGTCGATGTGCTCGGCAAAGACCTCGGCGACCGTCTGCGAGCCGTTGGAAGAATCCTTGTAGAATTTGAGGGAAGAAACCTTGAGAGGGGGGCATTCGATAATCGTCACCGGGACGAACAGCTCCTGCCCCTTGGTCAGGGAGTTGGCCAGGTTGTCGGTGACGATGACGTGGGTCATGCCGACCTTGTAGCCCGCGAAGCTGGTGGGCTTGGCCTCTTTTGCCTGCGGATGGGTGCGCAGCCTGGGATATTCCCTCTGTGCCCTGACCCGTGGCCAGAACTGCATGCTTCCATCCCTTGGTTTTCTCTTGTTCGGCATATCTGCATGAGACAGAGAGAGCTGCCTCGCCTCGTCTTGTCAATGAAAAGCGCCATTTGCTGAAGCCCTTTAAAAGAACACAGTCTCGCAACTGTACTGAAAAGGGCATCTTTTCAGGCGCGTGCGGTGCGCTTGATGGCCAAGCGCATCTCCTTCGGGTGGGATTTTAGGCGATTTATAAACCTTACTAATCCATAGGGGGAAATGCTCCCTGCCAATCCTCCGACGGGCTTCCGACGGAAAAGTTTAAATAGCCAATTCGCCACAACGGCACCCATCAGGGGGTGGGCCCATGCGCTTTGACGAGGATGATGACCAGGACGATGATTGGTAGAAAGAGCCGTTAATCCTTTGCTGCCTTTTGTTTTTCGTCCGCTTTCTTCTTGCTCTTCTTCCCCTTGCTGCCCTGCGCGAGCAGCCACGCCTTCTTCTTGGTGTACTGGGCGGGGTTCTTGATGGCCGGGCAGAAGCTGTCCGGCCTGCACACGCCGATGGCCACCATGTAGGCGAGGTTCCTGCAGTTGGGCGGCAGGGCCTGTTTTGCCTGCTGCTTGTGGTAGTTCAGCTGGCCGCGCCAGACCACTTCCCTCAGCGGCTCCTTGTTCTTTTTGTTCCATTCCCCTATCATGGCCTCGATTTGCGCATAGTCGTAGCCGACGGAGCGGAGGAAGTTGATGAGGATGAAGACCGCGCGTTTCTTGCCGTCGCCCATGCCATTAAGGATGAGCTGGATGCAGGGCGGGAACAGTTCGGGAGGCAGCGCTTCTGTCAGCTCAAAATCCCTCTGCGTTTTGCCATTCTGCTTTTCTGCCGGGCCTTCGTTCTCCTTCACTGTCCTCGTGTGCCATTGCGACGCGTTTTCGAAGAGCATGGCCGCGTCCTGGGCGGTGGCCTTCTCCCGGTCGAGGAAGCGGAAGGGGGAGATGACAACCCTTTCGGGATTGGCCATCTCCCGCTCGAAGAACAGCACTTTCTCCGGGTCGAGGGGAAGGGAGACGAGGCCGGACTTCTCGTGCAGGGAATAGGGCATGCGGTAGAGGTGCCGCGAGGAGATGAGCAGGGAGTCGATGCTCATGATGCCCTCGATGTCGAGCTTCTGCCGGAAATCCCTGCCCCTGCATTTCACGCATTGGTCCTGCCGCCTCTTCAGGGACATGCGCTCCATCATCTTTTTGCACCGCGGGCAGTAGCGGACTTCCTCTTCGGTCCCGAGCGCGTCGCGGCGCTGGCATGACGCGCAGATGTACTCGAATTTCGCCTGCTCTTCCGCCTTCGGCGCCGCGCACCTGGAGCAGACGGTATGGATGAGCTCGCCCCTTTTCCTGCCTGTCTTCTCGAGAAGATTCAGGAGCCCCTTCTTGAGGATGAAATCGCTGAGCCGGTTGTTCCTGTCTATCTCGCTGACCAGGTAGGACGCAATGGCCCTGACGCCGTCGGGAAACCTCAGCCGCGTTTCCTGGTCTCCCGCTTTCGCGGGGAACGCCTCGAACGGCACGCCGATGTGGAATCCCTTGTTGCCGGAGAACTTGCAGCTGATGCTGGAGACGCCGTTCTCCTTCAGCACCTGGATGATGAAATAGGCGATGAGCCTGGAGTATTCCCATACCGGGCAGTCGACGTCGATGACCAGGTCCCAGCCCGTCCTCAGGCTGTCCTGCTCCTGCCGCGTCATCTCGGTCTTCAGGAGGAGCGGGTTGCGCCACAACTCTTCCGAGCAGTGGAAGCTCGTCGCGCCCTGCTTCGCGAACTCGAGGATGTCTCCGGGGTTGTTAATGATGTCCGGGCGGGAGCCGAACTTGTCCCCGAAGCGCGCGGCCACTTCCCTCCCCTTGGCGTGGAGCGCCATCTCCCGCTGGATGTCCGGGCGCTTGTAGTGGGAGAGTCTCGTGTGAGGGGAAATCATGCATAGGGCAAACGGTTGTTCGTTTAAGAGTTTTGTGCTCGTGGGTTTTTCTTGTCCAGTGGCGCCGGTTTGGTGGCTGCAAGTCATGTGCATTAAACACCCGCTTCGCGGGAAGGAGTTACGCGCGCCCCATTGCCGGGCGCGCATCCATTGCGCCGCGCTTCGGCATTGGCGCGGCGCCTATCCCGGCCGCCAGAAGGGCGGTTTTAAATAGGGGGAAAGCCTTGATAAAGCTGCAAGCCAATGGGTGACCACGAGAAAACGCAGAACAGGACAAAGAACAATCGCCTGGTGGCTGACGAACTACGACAACATCTCCACAACATGGGGGAGTCACATATCCTCATCATCGTGGAGGGCTTCAAGGACAAGAAGGCGCTGGCCAATGTGGGGATAGCCAATGTCTTCTCCCTTGACCGGATGCCCTTATACAAAGTAGTGGAAACGGTTGCCAAGAAGGCAACAGACTGCATGATCCTGACCGATCTTGATGCGGAAGGCAAGAAGCTGTACGCGGGGCTGAACCACGACCTGCAGCGGCACGGAGTGAGAGTGGACAACTCCTTCCGGGAATTCCTGTTCAGGCACACCTCTTTGAGGCAGATTGAGGGGCTGGATTCTTACTTTAAAAAGATTTAAGAATGTGCCATACTAACTCATTGGCATGACCAACGAGCTATCGCTTTCTGACCGTATCTTTGATGCCCTCACATCGTCAGAGGCTACGAAAGAATATCATTTCATCACCAGGCCAGGCAACGACGTTTTTGATCATTATACTCTCACATTCCGTTCCGGACTGGAGCAGCAAGCGGAGAAGATTGCAGGAATAGTCAAAAAGATCCTCCCTGATGCCACAATCATGCCATTTACGGAGTTCCACCGATATGAGAGGAAAAGAACTCTTGTCACATACGCGGCCCCTGCGCTTGCCGTATCGCTGGATTCCTCTTCGGAATCGGTCACCATCTCTTTTGCTACTGCGAAAAGAGAAGAGTACCGGATCGTGTCTGAGAGAGCTATTGAAGGCCATTTCATTTTTCCCGGGATTGTCCGTGATATCATCAAGCTGGGCTGACGGCGTCGTTAATTTTTTAAAGTGGGGAACGCTCCCCCACTTGTGGGAACATGACTTTCGGCAACCAATTGAAGACCGCCATACTGCTTGCCCTGCTGACCGCACTCCTGCTCTTCGCCGGCAGCCTCTTCGGGAAAGGCGGCTTATTCATAGCCATAGTCTTCGTCGGCATCATGAATTTTGTCTCTTACTTCTACTCCGACAGGATCGTGCTGTGGATGTACCGCGCGAAGCCAGTCACGGAGAAGCAGGCGCCGCGGCTGTACAGGATATGCAGGGAATTGGCCGGGAAGACCGGGCTGCCGATGCCGAAAGTGTACATCATCCCGGACAAGAATGCCAATGCCTTTGCGACTGGCAGGAATCCCCAGCATTCTGCGGTGGCGGCCACCGAGGGGATATTGGAGCTCTTGGACGAGGATGAGCTGAGGGGAGTGATGGCGCACGAGTTCGCCCACATCAGGAACAGGGACATCCTCATCTCGACGGTCGCGGGCACCATCGCCGGCATCATCTCCTTCATCGCGAACATGGCCATGTGGAGCGCGATGTTCGGCGACCGCGACAACAGGGGGAACGCGCTGTCCCTGATTTTGCTGGCCATCATCACCCCCATCATCGCCACCATAATCCAGCTGGCCATCTCCCGCAGCAGGGAATACCTTGCCGACGCCTCGGGCGCGCGCACCATGGGGGACGGAAAGCCGCTCGCTTCCGCCCTTGAGAAGCTGGAGCGCAGCAACAGGCACCACCCGATGAGAGCCGGCAACCAGGGAACTGCCCACCTGTTCATCACCAATCCGTTTACTGCCAGGGGAATGACGGCTCTCCTGCTGACCCACCCCCCAACGGAGGAACGCGTCAGGAGATTGAAGGGGATGAGGTTTTGATATTATTGTAAGCTGTCGTTGCTGATGAAGAAAGCCTGCATGCGCACATAATGCTCTGCGAAATCGCTTAGGATGTCTATCGCTTCTGGACCAAGTGCTTCTTTGGCCGCCAATATCTTCCGGATATCGCCTTTTGTCAATGAGCCGATGTCGATCTCATCTTCCTCTTGCCATCTAGCGCTTGATTCGAGTTGCGCCGCAGTAGTCAATTCCACGAGTTTCCCTTCCAGGGAGGCTGTTGTCATCTTGTGGAGCCTCTCTCCGCATTCCACGAGCTTTTTGAACCGTTGGTTCGCTGTCCCTCCCCTAAGGTCCTCATCCAAAGGAAACTCAAGGACGGGGACGGGCGCCCCATATAATTTCGTCATCTTCTGAGAGTGTGTTTTCACTCTTTTTATTTCTGATTTTTCCAAATCGGAAACAGGCCTTCCCGCCCCATCAGTCTGAATCCTGTTGATGACGTACGCACCGACAAGCCCGCCGTACCCTCCGATAATTTTCTCGACGTCGAACATCTGCTCCACCGGGCTGGGTTCCGGTATGGTGACCACCGAGCATTTTGCCGCCTTCAGCATGTTGGTGGTATCGAGAAACCGGGAAGCGTAGGTGTCAAGGCTGCCCATGAATTCCCCCTTGAGGAAGCTGCTGATGTCCGGCCATTTGAGGCCTAAGAGGCCCAATACCCCTTTATTGGTGTTTTTCAAGTTGTATAGCCTGCTGGTCAACAGGGGAGCGGATGTTATGAGGTTCCTGAACCCGTCTGTTGGCTCGACGTCAATCACGATGTTTTCTATCCCTTCTTCTGTCGCACGTCTATGGAGCTCTCCAAGAGAGACCAATTTCCCCACCGTGCTAATGTCTGACGCTATGCCGAACAGAGTCATAAGATCATGGAACTCCACATAACCATAAGCCCCGGGAAACTGCTGGGTATAGTCCGCGTACGTCTTTCCGGATTCTTTCAAAGGGAGCAGGCTGGTGTATTTCAGCTTATCAACAACCCCCACAGACAAGCCAGGGTAAGCTGTATGTACCAACTGGTTGCCGGGATATTTCACATTTCTCGCATTGAGGGCTCGTCCAACCGAATGGCCGCCATCGTAATCAAATATGGCAGTCTTTCCGATGTGTTGGGACATGAACGCCGCCAAAGCCACTGCGAAAGTGCTTTTGCCCACGCCTCCTTTCCCAACGCAGATGTAGGATGCCATGCCGGGGCTCATAGTAACTACTGGAGAATAAATATTTCTTTTAAATCTATCTTATTGGGAGTCCATAATCACGTGGAATGGTCATCGTGGTATTCCTCATCCAGCACCCTCTTGATGTCGGCAGCCTTCACCTTCCCGATGCCCTCGACGTCCTGCAATTCATACAGGGAAGCATTGGCAAGATTCCTGATGGACTTGAAGTGCTTCAACAACGGCTTCGCAAGGACTGGGCCGACGCCGGGCAGCGCGGACACCACGTACTCCTGCTGCTGCGTCAATGACAACGGCTTCCTGCCTGCGTGCCAGGAGAACTCGCGGCCGACTTCTTCCTGTTCCCGTTTGGCGATGATCCTCAGCAGCGAGGCGGTCTCCTTCGCGTTCCTCGTCTGCAGGATGGGGATGCCGTAGCTCACGGCGATGGTGGCCAGCATGCCCTGGATGGCATGGGGGTGCACCCCTCTCACCGCGTAGATGTCTTCCGTGCCCTCGATCAGTATCATGGGGCGCTCGAACGAGTTTTTCAAATCCTTCACCTGCTGCAACAGCCGGCCATCAATGATGCTCTCGACAAAGTCGTCCACTTTCTTGAACTCGACGCCCACGCGGGAGCTGAGGATGTAGTCGGCGTGCGGCAATGTCTCCATCCTGACGATAACGTCGTTCTCCGCCAAGTCCCTGATGACGCCGGAGCCCTTCTCGCGGTAATCGGCATAGATGATTATCTCCTCCTTCAGGTATGAAACCAGTGATTCCGGCCGTGGTTCCGGTTTCCCGTTCGTGTGCTGCGGGCGCAATTCAAAGCCGATGTCCTTTTTCAGGATCTGGAGATTGCGGTGCATCTTCTTCTCCTTGTTGGCCGCGACCCAGCGGTAGGCCTCGTCCCGCGTGTCCTTGGTCATGAGGATGGTGACCGAGCCCTTGTCCAGCCGTCCCGTCCTCCCCCTCCTCTGGATCTGGCGGATGGCCGAAGGGACAGGCTCGTAGAAAATCACCCGGTCGACCTTCGGGATGTCCAGCCCTTCCTCCCCGATGGAGGTGGCCACCAGCACGTTGAAGAAGCCGTTGCGGAAGTCCTCGATTATCTGCTTCTGCTCTTTCTGGGAGAGGCCGGTCTCTCCTTTCTTCTGCTGGCCGACGAATATCCGGGCGGAGACGCCGTGGATATTGTTCAGCTTCTCGACGATGTCAAGGGCGTTGTCCCGGTACTGGTTGAAGACCATGACTTTCGCGGATGTGTTCTCCCTGATGATCTTCTCCAGGAGATGCTGCAGCTCGACGAGCTTGGGATGCTCGATCTTCTCCCCGAAGAGCTGGTCCGCCCTGAGCACGGCTGTCTTGAAGTGCTCGTCCGCGACGACATTCTTGATGGCCTTGGACGACCCTGAACGGGCTTCCTCATAGATCTTCCCGATGTATTTCTGCAATGCCGCCACGCCCTGCGTCTCCACCAGCTCCAGCGCATGCCCGACTTTCATGATCTCGGCGAGGATGGAGATGCCCTGCAGCACCGAGAAATCGCTGTCACCCTGGGAAAGCCGCGACCGCAGCTCCGCCTGCATGGCCAACAGGTCTGACTTGTTGGTCACCGAGACATCCTTCCTCTGGAGAAGGCCGAGGCCTTTCAGCTTCTGCATGCGGCTCTTCAGGAACTCCTGGAAGGGCCTCTGGACATTCCCCAACACCGGAGGGAGCTGGACCTTCACCCAGTCGATCTCCATCTCCTGCACGTAGGGCCTGACGTCCGGGTCGCTGTCCGTCCGCACCTCGACGGCCTCAATGAAGAGGTTCTGGCAGACGTCCTTGATCTCCTCCATGGCCGTGCCGGGGGAGGCGGTCATGCCAGCGATGCGCGGATACCGCGCCAGCTTGTGGTATTGCGAGGCGATGAAGACATAGGAGTAGTTGCCCACCGCGCGGTGCGCCTCATCGAAGCCCAGCAGGGAGACCTCCTCAAGCCTTATCTTCCTGGAGATGATGTCATTCTCCAGGCCCTGGGGGGTGGAAAAGATGATTGACGCGTCCTTCCAGAGCAGCCCCCTCCTTTCCGGGGAGACGAGGCCGGTGAAGATGGCCATCCTCTCCTCCGGCATCTCGAAATGCTGCCTGAACACCGCGTGATACTGGTCAATCAGGGGCTTGGTGGGGCCGATAAGGAGGATTTTGGAGCTCGGATACTGCGCCAGCCGCTGGGCCGCGAGCATGAGGAAGATGTTGGTCTTGCCCATGCCGGTCGGCAGCACGATCAGGGTGTTCTTCTGGGCAGCGGTGGCTAGGATGGTCTCCTGATACAGACGCGGCGTGAAGCCCTTGATCATGCCCTGAGTATGTTTTTTGGCCTTATTAAGCTTGCTCCGGTGGGTGGCCAGTGGGTTATCTTGCCAGCCAAAAATCAGCTAATATGCTCTAAAAATCCCTCCAATGAGGAAGCAGCTACGGTTTCTGGCTCACCCCTTATTCTCGAATCACGAGCCACATCTTCGTGAAGGTACCCCTTTTCATTTATTTCTTTGGCAATCCTATCCGCATGCTCGCTACTCCATTCAAGAAAGCTTATTTTTCTGTAAAACCGCGTACTTCCGTGTATACAGTCTAAAAGCTGGATGGTGCCGGTGGATCTTGGGATGCTTCTCTCTGAAAACTCTATCAGTTTGCTGGCGTTATCCTCGTTAGTTACCAAACAACGGCTCCCATACTGGATCATGTGCCTGTTTTTCGGCCTTAGGAAGTCTTGGACGCAGCTTAATGCCTGATTGTACCGCCAGATGCCTTCCTCGGATTGGACATTAGGATTAAAGGGCCCTTCCAGCAGGCCTCCAAAACCTATCCTGCCGAAATAGAGGCACAATTCAGTTCGGACAACCATGAGAGGGGGTTTGTCCATAAATATTTAAATTTAACCACTTTTTAATAACAACCAAGATAGCCAAGGAGGGATATCATCAATGATAATGTTTAAAATCATCCGCCATGTCCCTTTCCATATACGGCAGTGGTCTAGTGGTATGATCCGAGCTTCCCAAGCCTTCAAGGCAGGGCCGAGAAGGGCCTGACGACGAAGTCGGCAAGAGCTTGTGGTCCGGGTTCGATTCCCGGCTGCCGTATTTTCATTCTGCGCATCACGATATCTTTAAATAAAAGGCGGCTATTACCTCTCCCTTTTGATTTTTCATGGAGGCCAACATGATAACAGACACTTTACGCAAGAGATTGCTGGAAAAGGACGACCCGTTCACGGACATCCTCGGGCAGGAGCAGGCGAAGCAGGCGGTGAAATCCTCCCTGCTCGCTGGCAGGCACATCATCATCATAGGGCCGCCGGGCATCGGCAAGACCACCTTGGCGAAGAACATCTCCCATCTCCTCGGGAAGGGCGCCCCCTTCATCCGCATACAGGGCAGCCCGGACCTCTCTGTCGAGGACCTGCTGGGGGACATCGACCCCGTCAAGGCGCTGAAGTTCGGACCGACGAGCACGGAGGCGTTCACCAAGGGCAAGATCTTCAAGGCGGACAAGGGGGTGCTGTTCTTCGACGAGCTCAACCGCTGCGCTGAAAAGCTGCAGAACGCGCTGCTGCAGGTGCTGGAGGAGGGCACGGCCACGATCGGCAGCTATGATGTCGATTTCGGCATCGATTTCCTGTTCATCGCCACGATGAACCCGGAAGACTCATCGACGGAGAAGCTCTCTGACGTGCTGCTCGACCGGTTCGACCTCATCTACATGGGCTATCCGGAATCGCTTGACATCGAGAAGAGGATCGTGCGGGAGAAAGGCGAGAAGCTGTGCAACGTGCCGGAGAAGATGCTCACCCTGATGGCATATTTCATCCGCATGCTCCGCCAATCGGACAAGCTCGAGAAGAAGCCCTCTGTCCGCGCGACCCTGGGGCTGTACGAGCGCTCGCAGGCGAACGCGCTGCTCGAGAAGCGCACGGACGTCGCGTTCGGGGACATCAAGGCAGTCCTGCTCTCGGTGCTCGCGCACCGCATACGGCTGAAGCCGTCGTCACGCTACCTCATTTCCCCGTCCGAATTCGTGGCGCAGGAGTTCGAGCGCCACGTGCAGGAGGCGCAGTGGGAGGAAGGCGAAAGCCCGGAAGAACCGGGTGGTCGCTTTTGACAGCCCGGCGGCTGTCGAAAAACTTGAGCGGATAGAGGAAGCGGACGGCAAGCTTTCGTCGCAGGACGAGGAGAGGAAGCTCATGCACTCCGTGCTCGAGAACGACAAGGCTTCACTCGACGCGGGCAAGCTCATCAACGAGTCCTTCAACCGCGGCCTCTCGTCCTTCACCCCGGACATGATGTTCGCGCAGATGGTGAAGAACTACTCCATCGCGAAGCAGATCTACGGGGAGACGCTCATCAAGCTCGCGTCCGGCTACAACCCCGACTACATCAGGAAGAACATCGGCATCCCGGAGTTCAGGAAGGAGCTCCGGCAGCGGATAGCGCAGACGCACCAGGAGCTGGAGCATCAGGGCCTGGTGACGGGAGAGGGGAATTTCTCAGAGCAGGGCGTCACCCTCGCCTCGCTGGTGCTGTACACCGAGGAGCTGGACCACCTCATCTCGCACGGCCTGGCCGGGGAGAAGGCCAACAAGGAGAAGTTCCTCTACGGCGCCCGGGAAGGGGTCAAGGATTTCAGGAAAGGGGACCGGTACCGGGACATCGCCTTGAGGAAGTCGCTCAAAAAGGCCATCCGGAGGTCGCATCGGACGCTCGCGCCAGAGGATCTCCAGTCCTTCGAGAAGGAGAGCAGGGGGAAGGCGTGCATCATCTACGCGCTCGACGCCTCCGGCTCGATGAAGGGGAAGAAGCTCGAGGCGTGCAAGAAAGCGGGCATCGCGCTGGCGTACAAGGCCATCTCGGAGAAGGACAACGTCGGGCTGATGGTCTTCGGCTCAGACGTCAAGGAGACCGTGGAGCCGACGCAGGACTTCATGCGGCTGCTGCTGGCCATCACCAAGGCGAAGGCATCGCGGGAGACTGACATTGCCGCGACATTGCAGAAGGCCATCGAGCTGTTCCCTTCCGGAGAGATGACCAAGCACCTCATCCTCATCACGGACGCCCTGCCGACCAAGGGGGCGGAGCCGGAGAAGCTGACGCTCGAGGGGGCCTCCAAGGCGAGGAATGCGGGCATCACCGTCTCGGTCATCGGCATCAGCCTCGATGAGAGGGGCAAGGAGCTGGCGCAGAAGGTCTCCACCATCGGGAACGGGCGCCTGTGGGTGGTCGGCGAGTCTGACAATTACGACCAGATTGTGCTGCAGGAGTACCATGCCATCTGAGGGGACAATTACCTTTAAAATCCCCAAAATATTCCTTCTCCCATGAAACTCCTCGTCTTCACCGACACCCACAATTCCCGGAAGGCGCTGAAGAATGTGGCTGCGCTGTGCAGGAAGCAGGAGCCTGATGCCATTGTGTGCTGCGGGGACATCTCCATCTTCGAGATGAACCTCGGCAAGACTATCAGGTTCCTTGCCGGCCTCAAGAAGCCGCTCATCATCGTCAACGGCAACCACGAAGGGGAAAGGAGCATGGCGAAGCTGTGCAGGAGAGTTCCCAATGCCCATTTCGTCCATGACTCTAATGAGATCATCGGCGATGTCCTGTTCCTTGGCTACGGCGGCGACGGCTTCTCTGTCATCGATCCTGCCTTCGTGAAGGTGTCCAAGTCCCTCGAGAGAATCATCAAGGCGAACAGGGGGAAGAAGGTTGTGCTCGTGACCCATGCCCCTCCCTACGGCACGAGGCTGGACAAGGTGTTCGGCAGCCATTCCGGCAACAAGAGCATCAGGAAGTTCGTGGAGAGATGGCAGCCCGCCTATCATTTCTGCGGCCACATCCACGAGAACTCCGGGAAGCAGGACAGGATCGGGAAAACGATTGTGGTGAACGCGGGGCCGTTCGGGAAGATGGTGAAGGTATAGGCAGGTTTTCCGGAAGCACGGCGGACAATTTTTGCCGCATCCAAAAATATTTAAACATCTTAGCGTTTTATTTTCCCATGGAATTGAGGTCCGCACTCGCCACGTTGGAGTCCGATCCGGGATTCGCCGGCTGGAAGTCACTGCACAAGGACGCCTATTTCTCGCATGCGTTCACCATGCTCCAGGACCAGCAGGAGGACTGGCAGCTCGGGTTCTACCAGCACAAGGACGAGAAGATCACCACCTTCGTGGTCAAGCCGCACGGCGTGGAGATGCGGGACGCGGAAGAGACGTTCAAGCGCGAGGAGTCCAGGATAGAGGAGGTCCGGCTCCCGAAGAACGCGCTTGAGCTGAAGGAGGTCATCCGGAAGGCGAACGAGTTCCAGCAGGAGCGCTATCCCAAGGACAAGAGCATGAAGATCATCACCCTCCTGCAAAACCTGCCGGAGTACGGCAGCGTGTGGAACATCACCTACGTCACGCAGCAGTTCAACACGCTCAACATGAAGATCCATCCCTCGACCGGGGAGGTGCTTGACCACAAGCTCTCCTCCATCTTCTCGTTCAGGCAGAAATGATTTCCCGGTGAAGGCTACCTATCCTCTCCACTCTCTAGGTTTCATTCCAATAGTGTTTAAATATTTCTTTGGAGGGAAAAAGCTGCCCGTCGATGATAACCATCAGGATTAAACGGACAAAGGACGCGATGCTTCCGCATTACGCCCATAAGGGAGATGCGGGCGTCGATCTGTACTCCTCGGAAGACGTGATCCTTGAGCCCATGAAGATTGCGCTCGTCCCCACTGGAATTTCCATGGCCATCCCGGAGGGATACGAGGGGCAGGTGCGGCCGAAGAGCGGCCTTGCGCTGAACCACGGCATTGCCCTGGTCAATTCCCCCGGCACCATCGATTCCGGCTACCGGGGGGAGATCAGGATCATCGCCATAAATCTCGGGAAAAGGCCGTACACGGTGGAGAAAGGCAAGAAGATAGCGCAGATGGTGTTCCAAAGGGTGGAGCACGCCTCGTTCGAGGATGTGGGAGAGCTTGACGAGACCAGCAGGAATGAAGGCGGCTTCGGCAGCACCGGGCTGGGATAGGGAAAGGGGAGGCACCATGCAAAAATCAAACGTGAGCTTCAAGGCAGTACAGAAGAACACCAAGCTGAGCGCATTCGTGGAAGAGCCGGAGCCCAGTGAAGAGGAAGACGAGCCTTCGACGTGACGATTTCTTTATTCACTTATTAGTGGTTACTTTAGAAAGATTTAAATACCCTTGCGGCGTTCCGTTCTCCCATGTTCTTTGGAAAGAAAGGAGATGCCGGCGTGGGAGTCATCTTCATCATAGTCGTCATCGTCCTCTTCCTCATGTGGGTGGTGACGTACAGCCAGCGCGAGTGCAACAGCAACGAGGACTGCTCCAAGGATTCCTACTGCGGCTCTGACTTCTCGTGCCACCAGTACCCCAACATCGTGCAGCAGAAGGTTGCCGCGGCCGATTATACCGTTCCCGCGTTCCTGCTCGGCCTTTCCATCGTGGTCGCGGCCATCATCCTCAGGAAGAGGGACAGCGGCAATTCCCCCGCGGTAGCGCCGAGCGCCCCCCATTTTTCCCATCGCCCCACCCATGACGAAGGCGACCGCAGCATGGCGTCATCGCAGTATTTCGAGCATTACGGGGAGGATGCCACTCCCCTCGGCGGCGAGAAGCACCACTAATCACTAGGAAACCAGCCAGTCGACAGCCTTCTTCGCGTCCTCAAAGACGGATTGCGGCTTCCTGTTGGCGTCTATGACCAGAATGTTGTCTTCGAGCCTGTCCTTCAGTGCAAGGAAATTGCTCCTCAGCTGCCTCATGAAATCGAGATTCTCGAATTTCTCCTTCAGCCTTCCGCTTATCCTTTTCAGGGCGGTTTCCGGCTTCACGTCCAGGAGTATGGCCACATCCGGCTTCCTGAATCCCTTGTTCATCTCCAGGATGCGGGCAAAAGGGATGCCCTGGGTCTGCTGGAAGGCGAGGGTGGAGTAATAGTAGCGGTCGCATAGCACGATGTTGCAGCCATCGCCCTCCTCTGACAGGAATGGTCCGATGGTGCGCCTGAGATGGTCATCCCTGTCCCTGACGAAGAGCTCGAACAGCCTCTCCGCGTTCTGCTGGGGATCGCGCTCCTCTGCGAGCATCTTCCTGATCTGCTGCCCATACACCCCGGTGCTCGGCTCGCGGGTGGTGAGGAGCTTGAAGCGCTTGTCCTTCGAGAACAGGTGGTTGTGGAGCATCTTGATGAGCTCGGTCTTTCCAGAGCCGTCCATGCCGTCCACCACGATGAAGAGATTCCTCATGCGGGAAGGCGCTTTTGCCTGTTTTATTAAGTTTGCTAAAGATGGGGCTCAGTAGAAAGTCTCGCTCACGCTCGGGGCAGCGCCGGGCTCACTCTTTGCTGTCGCAGAAGGATATGCGGTTCCCTCCCGTCAGCCTTTTCTTTCCCCTCCTCACGGTAGGGCAAAGAAACACGCGGACGGA
>DUHN01000062.1 GCA_013330825.1 Candidatus Woesearchaeota archaeon
GTTCATATGCCTGCATCACTCCATTCAACCCCTGGATATTGTCCCCGATATCAGTGCTCTTCATCAGCCCATCGATGTCCCCGAAAATACCGGAGAGTTCCTCCACGGCCTTTTTTGCCCTGTCCTCCCTCAGTTCTGATGCTGCCTGGCGGATGGCCTCTCTCGCGGCAAGAACATAGGATTTTCCCAATTCCGAGTACATGGCAAAGAATCTTGAAATGGCCTCAATATCCCCCTGCTTGGCGCTCTTCTCGCCCATCAACGAGCTTACCAAAGAATCCAAGGGCAGGTTAGAGGATATGCTGAAGGCAGCTTCGACTTGCGTTTTGTCCATGGTTGGAAAAGAGACAGCAGAACGCATTATTTAAACCTTTCCAAAGAGTGACCACTAAAAAGTAATGAATAAAAATCGGACGTAATCTTACTGCAGCACCACCAAAATCACGGCCATCACGAGCAGCGACACGAGGTTGTACGCCGTGTTGATGAGGTACAGCGTCCACGACTTGCGCTCGAAGAAGACCGGCTGCAGCATGACCGTCGCCACGAAGCCGACCCAGATCCAGCTGCCTGCCCACAGCGCCTCCCGGGCATCCGTCGCGCCGAGATAATCCACGAAGTGGGCGAGGACGTACGCCATCACGAGAGTGGCGAGGAACATGAACCCCATGGCCTTCACGCCTTCCTGCTGCGCCCTGGCCGCATCCTTCGGCTTCATGCCGACTTCCTTCATCCACCGCTTCTGGAACATGACGGGGGAGTACCACAGCCAGCCCAGTGCCATGGCGGCAAGAGCCGCCAATGCGACCGCGAGATAGTTGATGGTTGCTTCCATGAGGCCTCCGCTGCCGTGGGCAGCACCCTCTCTTTTGCTTTTTGGATTTTAAAGGTTTCTATGGGAACCAGCTCTGTCCCGAATCTGGCGGGAGCTCCGAGTGAGTTCATCTCGCTCGCTTTCCTAGAGAATTCTTAAATTCCTCGCTAACATGTAATCCATCTGGGAAACTTCGACGCAATAGTTAGCAGGCAAATTTTCTGACAGTTTTCCAAATGGGGTGCCCCATAAGCAGCTTCTGATGGATCCTGAAAGCAGGCCAAACTCGTTGTCCCGTGCATCTGCCGGATGATGTGGTCCTTTTTGCCCAATGAAATGTGCGGACTTGAAGCCGCTCTCGACATAAGGAAAATGAGAGGAAAAGGCTCTTATTGCCCTATTCCTGAAGTACGCCCCTTGGTCAAGATAATCTCCATATGGTTTTCTTATCTCCCGGTAATTTTTCCACCCATCAGAAAATCTCTCCAATTGGTCATTCTCCTTGATGGCGTGCTTATAGGCTGCTTCCTTACCATCATCGATGGCAAAAACCAGCCCCAAATCGTCTGGATACGCAATCCTCCCTGTTTTTTCCAGGTGGAAGAGAATGGATTCTGTGTTGGGTTTGAGGTCGAGAAAATGGAACACCCTCCCATCATCCTTGATCACCCTGGCCATTTCCGAAACGGCGCTTTCAAGGTCAAAAAGCACGTCAAAAGACCCATAGCCACACACCACGTCCATGCTTTTGTCCGGAAAAGGCAATGCGTAGGCCGTGCCAATGCGCGTCTCCCCCATAGCATGGTACAGCAAATGCTCTTCCCTATCCAGCTGAATCCACTTTCCACTGTACTGCTTCAGCCAATTTCGGTATAAGAACCCCTGGCCAGCGCCAATTTCAAGGACGGTTTCATTCCCCCGGAAATGCTCACGATAAAAATCTTCAAGCAGCCTTCTTGTTGCCCTGATGACCGGCCTTCTGGCTTTGCCAAAGCCTTCAAAGGCCTGATCCGCCAAGTTGCCATTCCATCTTTCTGCACTAATATCCATGAGAAGGATATCATGCCTCTCTTTTTAAATATTTCTAAATGTAACCACTTTAAAATAGTAAAATAATTGAATTACCACGGCATCACCGCATCGCTCACGACACTGCGCTGCCCTGCATGCTGAACGCTGCCTGTGAGAACCCCTCACGACAACGCTTCCCTTGCGTCCTTGTAGCGCTGCCCCATGCCCAGCGCCTCGGCCACCGGCCGGTACGTCAGGAACCCCCTGCAGGTGTTGAGGCCTTTCAGGAATCCTTCATCCTCTTTCACTGCATCCAATCCTCTCTCCACGAGCCTCTTTACGTAGGGCAATGTCGCGGACGTCAGCGCCACCGTGGATGTCCGCGGATACGCTCCCGGCATGTTGGTGACGCAGTAATGGATGACGCCATGCTCGGTGAACACGGGCTCTGAATGGCTGGTCGGCCTTGACGTCTCGATGCACCCGCCCTGGTCGATGCTCACGTCGACGATGACCGCGCCCGGCTGCATCGCCTTCACCATCTCCCTTGTCACCACCCACGGCGCCTTGGCGCCGTGCAGGAGCACGCCTCCGACAACCAGGTCAGCATCTTTCAGGTGAGAGGAGATGGTTTCGGGGGCCGAATGCGCCACTTCAATCTTATCCGAAATTTCCCTTTTCAATTGGGCAGCCTTTTCCGGGTGCCTCGTGAACATCACGACGTGCGCGCCCATGGCTGCTGCCGTATGGGCTGCATGATGGCCCACCACCCCATCCCCAATGACCACGACCTTCCCATGGCTCTTGCCCAGCACCGAGCCCAGCTGCATGCCGCGGCCGTTGTTGAACTTCGCAAGATAATAGCTTCCCATGATGACGGCCATGTTGCCCGCGACCGCGCTCATGGGCGCCAATAACGGAAGTTTCCCCTTCTCATCTTCCACCGTTTCGTAGGCAATGGCTGTTGTCTTCTTTTTGAGGAGTTCTTCGGTCAGAGATTTTGGAACACCGGCCAGATGGAAATAAGTGAACACAATCTGGTCCTTGAGGAACCGGAATTCCTTCTCCAGTGGCTCCTTTATCTTGACGATAAGCCCAGCATCCCATGTTTCCCCGACAGAAACCAATTGCGCGCCGGCTTTCCGGTAGTCGTCATCGGGGAATCCCGAGCCGATGCCCGCGCCTTTCTCGACGAGCACCTCATGGCCCCCTGCCACAAGCTCCCTGACGCCGGCGGGAGTCATCCCCACCCTGTTTTCCTCGTCCTTTATTTCCTTGGGAACGCCGATGCGCATGTGTTCACCCTCTATCCCCCAAAGGAAATACACTATTTATGGATTGTGGTCAAAAACAACTGTGCAGGAATGCTACTTGCCGATCTCCGCCAGCACCCGCTGGTGCATCTTCCTCAAAAATTCCACCTTGTCCTCTATCTTCATGATGTCCGTGTGGCCGGACAGCACGAGGTTGAAGGAAAAGGGAGAGGGCATGCTCAGGTTGATCTCCTTGACCAGTATCTTCTTCTGCTCGACGCCTTCCAGCACCTTGATGGTGTTGGCGATGTCCATCAGGTCTTCCAGCACCTCCCGCCGTGCCTCTTTCAGGATGCAGAAATTAGGGGAAATCCTCTTCACCGCATTGATGAGGATCATGGACGAGACCTGCTGCCTTCCCACGCGCTTCTCGCGGCCCATGTAATTCCTCAGGATCATAAGCGAGCGCGTCGCGCAATGCCGGAACCGCCTCTTGAGCACCTCGCTCTGGTCGATGGCGTTGTCGAGCACCTTGGGCAGCTCCGCGGACTTGAGCAGCCTGAACGCGTGCATCACGTTGGCGGGCCTCTCCGAGGCGATGTAGAACCCGTTGTCCGTGATGCCGATCTCGACGTCATGGTGCTGGGTGCGGGCGATGGCGAAGGCGATGGCCCGCGAGAGGCAGTCATTCACCCTCCTGCCGTACAGGGCGTGGAACACCGCGTATGTCCTCTTCCCCTGGCTGTAATGCTCGACGACGATGCGCGAATGGGAAGGGATCTCCGCGAACCTGAACTGCTCCCCGAAGTAGCGGCAGATGGACTGCGCGGCGTTTTTGTCCACGTAGAGATACCCGTCGATGAACGCCATGATCTCTTCCTCAGTTTTCTTCGCGCAGAACAGCTCGTTCATGTGCTTCCTGAACCGGCCGATCTCCAGCGCAAGGTCGAAGCTCAGCGGGAGCATCTCCGATATCCACGACGGAATGGTCGGGGGGCGCTGCTCTGCCGCCTTGACCTGCGCCACCATGCCGCGCGCGAACTGGAACTCGTACTTCTCCCCGCCAAGGACGAAGACATCCCCCCGCTTCAGCCGCTCGAGGAATCCCTCGTCGATGTGGCCGATGGGCTGCTCGCCCACTTTCACCGTGATGAAGGACTCGTCCGGGATGGTGCCGATGTTGGTCATGTGGATGACCCGGCTCATCTTCCCCCTGCGGCCGATCTCGCCCGTGCCCTCGTCGTACCATATCTTGGCGTAGATGTGCCTGTCCTCAAGGGAGATGTACCTTCCGGCGAGATACTCGACGATCTCGATGAACTCTTTCCGGTCGAGGCGGTGGTAGCAATAACTTTGCCTGATGAGGCTGAACAGCTCGTTGATTTTCCATCTCCGTTCGATGGCCATGCCCATGACCTGCTGCGCGAGCACGTCCAGCGCATGCGTGGGGATGTGGATGGTGTCGATCTTCCGCTCGATGGCGGCCTTGAGGAGAACGGCGCACTCGACGAGGTCGTCCCTGTCCAGGACGATGATCCGCGCCTTGACCGTGGAATGGAGGCGGTGGCCGGCCCTCCCTGCCCGCTGCAGGAACCGCGCCACGGATTTCGGCGAGCCGAGGCAGATCACCAAATCGATGTAGCCGATGTCGATGCCCAGCTCGAGGGAAGTCGAGGAGACAATCACCTTGAGCTCCCCCTTCCTCAGGCGGTCCTCTATGCCGTGGCGGTGCTGCTTGCTCAATGAGCCATGGTGGGCGCCGATGTTTTCCGCGTATTTCCTGGGGAATTTCTCCTTGAGGTAATTGACCACCCTCTCCGTGGCAGAGCGGGTATTGGTGAAAATCAGCGTGGTCTTGTGGCTCTGCACGAGGTCGTCAATGAGCGTGTACATCTCCTGGTGCATCTCCTTGTGGTCGACGTCGATGAGGTCAGGCACCGGCGACAGGACTTTCAGGTCCATCTGCTTGAGGAACTGCACGTCCACGATCTTGCACTCCCTCAATTCATTGCTCTTTTCGTAGCCGACGAGGAACTTCGCGATCTCCTCCAGCGGCGCGATGGTCGCGCTGAGGCCGACCCGTGTCATGGCCGGGGCGAGGCGCTGGAGGCGTTCCAGGGACAATGACAGGTGCACCCCCCTCTTGTTCTCCGCCAGCGCATGGATCTCGTCCACGATGCACCAGTCTGCTGACCTGATGTGCTGGATGAACTTCAGGGAAGCGAGGACGATGGCCAGGCTCTCCGGCGTGGTGATCAGAATATGGGGGGGCTTCTCCAGCATGCGCGACTTCTCGGAAGCGGTCGTGTCCCCCGTCCTCACCCCGACGCGGATGCCGAGCTTCTTCCCCGCGATCTTCTCCATCTCCTTCAATGGCTCCACGAGATTGACCCTGATGTCCTCGTTCAATGCCTTGAGGGGGGAGATGTAGATGCAGTACACCTTGTTCTCGAGGATGCCTTTCTCCGCGTTGTCTATCAGCTCGTTGAGGATTGACAGGAACGCGGTCAGCGTCTTGGTCGCTCCTGTCGGTGCGGAGATGAGAATATTGCTCCTGCTGTGGATGTGCATCACCCCGTAGAGCTGCGGCAGGGAGAACTCCCTGAACCGGGAGAAGAACCACCGCTTCACTAGGGGATGCAGGATGTGCTCGATCTCCTTCGCACCAAACGGCTTGCTGACGCGCTCAATCATGGTTAGGGTGTGTTTAGCAGCCTGAGGTCAAATGTCCTCGACTTGAACTGCCGGGGCGTCGCCGGGGTTGTCCCTTACAGGGAGGCAGCCCCTTAGAATTACGGCTGCGGCACATTCGAAGCTGCTACACACCTGGGAAGGAAGGGGCTATAAAAAGGTTGCACAGGGCTGTCCAGTGGGCAGTTCTGATGGAGAGATTTTCCACTAAAAACCACTAAAGAGTAGATATCTCAAGAAGATTTAAAAGCGGCAAGAGGCTCCCCGTCCGCATGAATCCACCTGCCCAGTCAAGTTCACTTATCCTTACCGGTCCCCGATGTAGCGGGAAAACGACAATAGGGCAGCTTATTGCCAACGAGTATGACCTCCCTTTTGTTGATGCCGACAAGGTCTTTGAGAGGAAGAATGGTCCTATCGCCGATTATTTCCCGAAAAATGCCACTCCCGAGATGAGAGCGCAGAAGGAATACGAATTTCGTGCAATGGAAACCGCGGAGGCACAATTCATCTTTCGTTTTTACTTGGCTCGGCATAGCCTCCCCATTGTCTATGCGGCAGGCGGAGGCGGGCCTGCCCATCGCTTTGACGACCTGCGCAGGCACTACACGCGGACCATCCGCGAATATGGCACGGTCATCTGCCTCCTTACCTCGAACGATATTGAGGAAAGCGTGCGCATTCTGGCTGCCAGGAGCAGGGGCGACCAGAACAAGCGGCCTGCGCTCACCGACGCGAAGAATGATGAAGACGAAATCCGCGCCGTCCTTGGAGAGCGCCTGCCGCGCTACAGGGAGTCCGCGCACCACATNNCTCCACCATAATTTTTATAAAGAACGGAAATTAGGGATGCCCAAGTGTCCTTACTATTCAAAGGTGATACCCATCGAGCGCAACACCGACGTCCGCATCAAGTGCTACAAGTGCGGGGGCGAGTACACGATGGACATGATGCGCATGGATCCCAAGAGCGCGCGCCTGTCGTGCAGGAACTGCCTTGAGCGCAAGGTATCCGCCCCCGCCGGCGAGGACACGGGGAATGCCCCGCTCAGGCCTTCGCCGAATCCCTCCGCTTCCCAGAAGGGCCAGGACAAGACCTCCTATTTCTGCAAGGCGTGCAGGTACAGCTTCACGAGGGCCCCCCATATCAGAGTGGACGACTGCCCCTACTGCGGCCAGTCCGGCATGCTGGCNNAGCAAGGCCCCCTCTTCCGTCATGAAGCTCGACTTGGACGAGGGGCTCATGATCTGCCCGAACTGCATCAAGAGCAAGCAGCAGCCGAAGAGGCTTTCCGAGGTGCTCTCCTCGCAGCCGGAGCCCACCATGGTGTTCTCCAGGCCATCCCGGCCGGGCGTCGAGTCGATGGACAAGGTGAAGCAGAAGTGCAAGCGCTGCCAGTTCGAGTTCAAGGTCAACACGGAGACTAAAACCCCNNTCATTACCCGCTTCGCGGGAGGAGGCTACTTCCTTTGCGCCCCGCATTGGGGGCGCACTATCGAGGCGCGCCCGTCGCAGCGCTGGAGGGCGCGCCTTTCGTTCTCCGCCCGCAGGCGGCCATGATGAAGATTTATAAACGGACAGAAAAACCAATCCTTCATTGCGGCGGTGCCGGAGCGGTCAAACGGGG
>DUHN01000046.1 GCA_013330825.1 Candidatus Woesearchaeota archaeon
TAACCGGTGGTGGAGCCTCCGCGCTGGCGACAGGAGCCGCCCCTTCACCTTTTCCAACCTTGATTTCCACATTTGTCCAACCCCTCTTGATGGAACTTTGATCTCTGGCTAAAATGGTCGCTATATACACTCCCCCTCCTATTCTTGCAAGCAGGGGCATCTCCTTCTGGCCGAAATACAGATTCTTTGTCTTTTCTGGGATAGACACCATTCCTTTGGCAACCTCTTCCCATTTGACCTCTTCCCCTTTGGATATTTCCAAGCCACACCACGCTTCCGTGGGTTTTCCTGATACGATCTCCGTGCAGATCTTTATCTCGGCTGGCCCAGGCAAGGAGATGACGAACGTTTTGTCACCGGTTCCTATCCCATCATATCGCTTCCATCTATCACCCTCCCTCGCAAAAACCCATGCAGGCGCAAGCACTATCTCTGGCGAAGGCCGCTGTTTGGCTGGTTCGCTTGCAGCGGCTGGTGGAGCGTCGCTTCCCGCAGCAGCCTCTGCCGCTCCACCACCACCAACGACAGTCCCCGGAGCAGCAGCATTGCCGACCTTGATGACAACATTCACTGCATACGGCCTGAACGACGGATCCTTGCCTTCCGCAGCAACAATGGACACGTCATATCGCCCTTCTCCAAGCTGGCTGTTTTCTTTTCGCGTGAATGCGAATTTCACGACACCGTTTTTCGCCACCTCTTTCCGGGCATTCGGGTTTTTTTGATCCCTGTTGTTGATGTAGCAATCTGCCCGGAGCGGAGCGCCTTTCTCAAGCTTGGCGCAGATCTTGAGGTCACAGGGCTTGTCCATGGAGATGACCCCTGCCCCGCCTCCGGCAGGCACTTTCTGATTGACCACTTTCCACGTCCTGCCGTCTCTCGCCTCGACCCAGATGGAAGACAGCTTGGCCTCGGCAGGGAACGGTGTCCTTTTTCCTGAAGGGGGTCCCGCTCCAGATGTGCCTCCACCAAGCATTTTGTACAGCTGCGCAAGCATGATGAGCTGCCCCCTGACCTTTTTGAGGATTGTTCCGACACAACCGGCCTCCTCCGCGTACATCGTTTTTAGCTTTTCAATATCCCCTTTCACCTGCGCATATCTTCCCCTGACCAGCTCGGCAATCCTCCCCTCCGCGGTCCAATGCTCAAGGTCCTTCTCCAGAATTTCCTCCTTTTGCTCTATGCTGGCCAGGGTGTGGATGAGGTAGATGATGGAGAGATCCTTGATTTGCGCTCCCGGAGCCGGCTTGTTGGCGGTGAGCTGGAGTATTTTTCCGCATAGCTGCGCAATCGCTGGAGCGCTCTTCAATCTCTGCTGATGGGTCGCAAACGACTGGAGAAGCCAGAATTCGGCATCCCTCAGGTCTTTCAATGCCCGGAGAATGAGGTTATCCTCCTCGAAAATGGGGCGTATCCCCTCATGGATTTTCTCGACATCCCACCGTCCCTCGTTCGTGAAGAGGTTGGCGATGTCCTTCTCCGCCAGTTTCGCGAGGTACGCCTGCTGTTTGCCGCTGTCCTTGAGCAGCTCGTTCTTCTCTCTTGCATGCTTCAACAGCGCCGTTGCCGCTTTCCTTATCCTCACGTCGACTCCGGCCACGACAGATTCCTCCGAAGCATCTGCGGCTGGCCCAGAACCGGGCAATGCGCCAGGCTCTGCCCCCGCACCTCCGCCGGCAACCGGCTCGGTTTCGCCACCTCTTGCCGCCTCTGGCGCTGCTTCCGGGCTTCCTGGCGGGTGTATCCTGTCCAGGACCTGCAGGACCGGGACATTGATGGCCTCGAATCTCCGCAGGATCTCGTCCGTCATCTGCTCGGTGATGGTGACTTCATCAGCCGGGATTCGCGCGGCAAGCCGTTTCAGGCCCTGGCTCGCGGCCTTGAGCATTCCCGCAGCGGACGGATCCGTGACTATCTTGTCGGAGGAGATTCTTTCCAAACATTCGGCGCGCCTGAGGATATGCTGCCTCGTCCCCGCTTTTGTTTCCTCGCTCATGGTATGGGCACCCTCCGCGCGCGGGTATGGGGGCCTCTCAGGGAGCGCTCCGCCGCCAGGATTGATGTGGTGACCCTGTAGAATCTCCGGTAGATGGTCGCTGACAGCGCCGCAAGATCGGCATGCTCTGCCGGCGTGAGATGGCGATAGCCCCCATGGAGCACGATTTCCGATATGAAATGGTTGATGCCCCATTCAAGATCGTCCAGCCGCATCCTCAAAGGAGCTGCCGCGGCATAGGCAGCCATCACTTCAGGATCGGCACGGTTGCCACCAGCTGCCCGGTAGGCGTCGATGAGGGTGTTGAGGGCGTGGATATACTGCGGCACGGTGGTCTGGTACTGCGCAAACGCGTTCCTCAGATGGACCATGCGCTGCCTCGCATCATCCGCGAGCCGCTGGTTCCTGCCGCGGTACCTGCGCACGCCCCACATGCTGAGCGCGACCGCGCCAAGGATGAGGAGGGCCACCCAGAACCAGTTCAGGCCATCAGTGAGCCAGTGGAATGACCCTCCTGTGGACGGAGGCGTCGGCACGATGCTTCCCGTCCCAGGCCCATATCCGGTCCCCGGTCCGATGGCTGGAGGCAGGAACGGAGAGCCGGGAGCGGATATGGCAGGAATGTTGACCGTGCCGAGATTGGTGAAGAATGTCCCAAGCTGCGTCCCGGGGAAGAGCAGCCAGCTCAGCAAGTACAGCACGAGCAGCGCCAGAATCACCGCCAAGATGAAGCGCCAGAGCTTGTTCTGCAGACCGAAGAACTCGAGCAGCTTCCAGAAGAAAATGACCAACAGCACGAAAATAAACCAGGGGAGGAACGGTATGAGGTTCTTCACCGAATAGCCCCCCATCACGAACAGGAAGGCCGTCATCAGGGCAAGGATGAACGCGATGAACGTCACCGGGCGGGACTTCTGCTTGAACGCGTACGGCACGACGATGTAGTAGATGGCGAAGAAGAGGAACAGGAAGAAGGTGAAGTCTATCACCTTGATGTAGGCGAGATAGCGCTGCGAGGAAAAGGAGTTGTTGATGTTGATGAGCCCCTGCGCGAGCGAACTTCCCAGGGATGCGGAGACGGCAGATGCGCCCAAGGCTGCCGCAAGGAGGAGGATATTCACCATCCGCATGCCTTTTCCTGTTCTCATGCCGTGCATTTCATGCGTGATTCTTCCCTTATTATTGTTTTGTCATGGATGTCGCGGAAGCGTAGGGGTTCCTCAGGAATGGGGCTCCCATGTCCCGCGGCCCGATGTCATAGCCGATGCCGTTCTCGGCGGCGGACGCGGCTTCGCTGATGTTTATTGTCTTGGTTACGATCCAAAAGAGGAGATATTTTGCCATGCCACGCGTCGAGATGTGGGGATAGGGATTCTCTGAGAAGCGGTTGATGCCTGAAACGTCCTCGTAGTAGTACATGCGTCCCCAATGCAGGAAAGGCTGCCGTGCACGGATGGCCCGCCGGTCGAACGCGGAGTTGATGTCGGTGGGATTCCTCTCTCCGGTGACGAAGGAGCCGCCCGGGAAATCCCGGATCATGTATGCCCTTTTGACATTGTCCTCCTCTGATCCCGTCATGAAGGCACTGGGCTGCGCAGACACATAGCCGAGCTGGTTTCCCGCATCAAACTGGTCGTACGCGAGCCGTATCTTGTCCCGGAGAATGGCGTCTACATACGTGTATTCCCTCGGATCCCCGCGGACATTTCCGGACCCCTGCCTGAGAAGGCCTGCCATGTTCCTCTCGGCATGGATGATGTAATCCGTCGTCGTCTTGCTGTAGGGGTGGTATCTCCCGTCCCGCAGGTCGTCGCGCACCGCATCAATCTCGTTGATGATGTAGCTGACCATCTCGATGAGGTCGATGTATGCCTCATCGCCGGCGAATCTCCTGTCCACGCGCCTCACCCCGGCCCTCGCCACATCTCCGCATTTCGCGGCGAACACATCCCCCCCGGCCTTGCTTCTGATGACGCCCATCTGCCAGGAGTTGCTCGCGATCTCCCTCATCCACTTGTCCAGGAGCACGATGCCGTCATCATCGATCTCCAGCGGATAGCCATTCTCATCCAGGCCAAGGCCCCTTTCCCAGGAGCGCTTCGGGAATCCCGTCTTCTCAAGCAGGACAACGCTTTTGGCGCTGTTGTCATACACGAACGGCTTGATGACCTTGTAGGTGTGCCTGAACCTTATGTAAGGGGAATAATTCATGTAGAGAGGCTTGATGATTTGCTCCTGCCTCTGTTTTGCGATCCGCGGGAAGTTGTTCTTCACATCCTTCATTTTTTCACGGTATTCCTGCTCCTTCTCGCCTATCGTGGTGATGAGGCCGGTGATGGCGTTTTCCAGCCCGGTGAGGGGGTTTACCAAATCCCCTTTTTTGAGCGCGCTGATGCGGCTTATTTTTGCGTTTCCCCATGCCTGCTCCAATGCCGTCCAGTCCTTTCCAAGCGCGAAGAGCTCTTCCTTGAATCGGCCATGGCTCAGCACCACGCCCTTCTTCATGTCGATTTTTGGCGTTCCGGGGATGAATATCCCTCCGGAGCCGGTGCCTTGCCGCCCGAAAAGGGTTGACGTGAGCTCATAGAAGCCAAGCCCCGCATCAGGATGGGAAATATCCTTGTTGAGTTGGACAGCGGAATTCAATTCTGCTTCCAGCCGTATCCAGATGCCCTCAATCTCCCTAAGCTTGGTCAGGAGTTCCTTGTTGCGCTTGAATTCCAGCTCCAGCTCCTTCTTCACCTGATGGACCTGGCTGCCGACCTGGCCGACGCGGATTTTGCCGAATCTTTTGTACAGCCATCTCCTTGGAACGCTTCCAATTCCCTGTTGTGCTTCAGCCATCGTGTCTCACCTATGCTGCTCTTTTTCTTCGTTCAGCTGCCGCTTCCCTGACAAGAGCTTCGACCTCAGGCAGAAGCTCCGTGCGCTCGGAGAGCGGAACCGTGAACTTCTTGTCGTAATGCCTGATGAGCAGTTCCACCCGGCGCAGATGGGGGAATACATCCCTCTCCATCAGCGCGGCAAGCGTGCGCGCCCTCTCCAGGAGATTCTTCCCTGCGCTATCACTCGCGACTGCCACCATCGTTCCGAAGCCCCGGTCCACGGCCGCAGCGCCAAAGAGGAACTCCCCTATCCTGCCCCTGCCGAAACTCCTCAGGCCAGCCTTGAGCACAGGAAGCGCCCTCTCGCGGCCGGCGATGGAATCACCTACCAATCGCATTTCCTCGCGGCCCAGCCCGCCTCCCTCAATGATAAGCCCTTCCATTTCCCTCCTTCTCTTTTCGATGAGCATTGCCATGCGATTATCAAGGCGCGCAAACACGTTGTGCATGCGCCTTGCGTCCTCATCCGCGGCCCTCTCCGCTTCCCCGATGCCCTTCTCCATGCCCGCGAGCACAGTGCTGAGGTGCTTCTTCAGCCCGCTTTTGACGAGCGTGCCCTCTTCTGCCCTGCGCAGCAGCTCCCCAATGGCCTGCATGGCAGGATAAAGGACTGCCTGGTTCTGGTAGGTATAGTCTGCCAATCTTCTCTGCAGCCCGTCCAACTGCGTTATCCATACCTCCGGGTTCTCATGGAACCTCTCCTTGAGATTCTTCAGGAATGCGGCAACTTCTTCGTTTCCGAACTGCTGCTCCATCATGCGGATGTAGTTCTTTCCTTTGTCGAGGTTGGCATAGAACCCGTCCTTGCCGTAGAACCCTTCCCATCCCGGGTTTTTTATGGCAGCTTTGATGGTCTCATCCATCTTTTTCACGAAGGCAAGGAGCGCAGGGTAGCTGTTGAGCTTCCTTATGGGCATGCTCTCCTGCATCCCTTTGGCAATTTCCTGCCCGAACCGCGAGGAGCGCAACCCTTTGAGCTGGAATCTCCCGCCGGGCTGCCCGGGCTGCCCGATGCCTTCAAGCATCCCCCCTGCGATGTAGGTTCTCAGCCGCATGACAAAGGACTCCATCCCGTTGCTGAGCCGGTATGTTGGCCAACGCTGCACGTCCTTGAGGCATGCATCCAACCCCAAGAGATACGCTTCGTATTCATCGAACACGGAAGTGACCTGCCTGGCAAGCGCATAGAGCGAAGGGTCGGCATGGTGATCTGAAAACAGGCCTCCCAATTCATGGCGGATGCGCTCCAATTCCGCATGGGTTTTCTCGTCATGGGGGGAGGCAAGCAGGGCAATGGCATTTGTTACATGCGTGCGCAGCCTTCCACAATCGCCATATGCCCTCAAATACTTTTTCTTCAGCCTGTCATCTCTAGTCGCGAGGGAGAATTCGACTCGCCTGTCGTTGAGTTTCTTGAACCTGGTGACGAGGCTTTCCATGAGGCTCACGAAAGCATCCCTGTCCGATTGCGCGGTCATCTCAGCCATTGTTTTTCATACCCTTGCATGATTTTGCAGTTATCATTTATGCCTCTCTCCGGCTTCATCATCCCCACGCCCCTCTTCTGCTGGATTTCCACCCCGTGAAGAAGGTGGAGAGACATTGCCTTCCACTGTCCCCTGTCCCGGTCCGGGCTTCCCATGCTCAAGCGATGAGTAGGGGGTGATCTCCCGCAGCTTGCGCTTGTCCTCTTCAGTCTGTCCGGATATCCTGTCGATAAGCGAGTTGAAGAACTGCCACAGGCCGAACACGGAGATGTGCGGCTCCTTTGGAGCGCCAGCCACCCCTTCCCAGGTGTATTTTCCCGTGGAGAGCGCCCTCCAATCGAAGGCAGGATCCCCTTCCCCGCCGCCCTTCGGCTCTCCGGTGAGAGCGTTGTCATTGAAGATGCCCCTCTTCCACGCATCGATGTACTCCCCAACGGTCCTTGAGGCGGGATGCTGGGTCCCGTACTGGTAGTCTTTCATGAACTGGCTCCATTCCTGCATCATCTCCGCCTCGACATTCCTGCTGCTGCCTTCGAGCGCATAGGTCCTGACGAACCTGATTTCGTCCCGGGGAGAGAGCTGGAACAGCGGCAGCCGCATGATCTCCGCGCGCAGCGGATGGTAGTTTTCGAGATACCTCCTTTTGGTCTCATGCTCCTTGAAGCTGGCTTCCAGCCGCGCCTTGAGCGCATCGAGGGCGGACGTCCATGCCTCGATATCGCTTGACGTCGGATTCCTGCCGAGGCCGTCATAGACGGCATTGAGCGTGTTCACTGATTCCCTTGTCAGGAATGACCATCCCACGACCATCTCCTTGTCCGCCATACGGGCCCAATCCGCCTGGGCTTGTTTGGAGCGGTAGTCGACGTATTCCTGCTCTATGGCCTTGTACGGCTTCTGCCCTGCCTGCGCACGATCAGTATTGATGTCCAAGACCGTCTTCTTGAACGCCCGCATCTTCTGGATATAGATATCATACCTCAATGCCTGGTCATACACCCTCATCACCAGCAGCCTGTTGCGGTACATGATTTCCGGCTCCATCCCTGGGCGGTTGTAGAGTTTCCCCCACTCTTCCCTCAGCCTTCCGAGCCCGGCCCTTCTGAGCAGGTCCCTCCACCGGTTGGTGAGCCATCCGCTTCCCGTCCTTGCTTTCTCTGCCCCTTCCCTTGCCTCCCCGCGCTTCATGAGCGCCCAGCTGACTACGATGAGCATCACGATGCCGCCAACCACCCAGATGCCATTGATTGCTCCCTGAATGCCCTGCGCTCCCGCTACCGGCCATCCGCCGAACGGAGCCCTCTCTTTGAAGGCGTAGGAGAAGAGCAGGTGCACGAGGCTAATGGCGAACACCGTTCCCATGATCCGCGGCCAGTCCATTTCTCCCCTCATACTCCCGATTGCCTCCACATTCCGCGTGCGATGATGAACATCATGATGATGTACGCGATCCAGATCAGCGTGTTGACGCTCAGGGGATTGGGATCAGCGGCGAGATTCGCGGCAAAGATGACCGAGAACGCCCAGTTGAGCTTGGAGCCGTACTGCGCATCCCCTCCTATCTTGAGGTCGTGGAACAGCCACGCCAACAGCACCGCCATCGAGACGAAGATGATAAGCCTGCTTTCCCTCATCGTCAGGATGCCATACTGGCCGAAGAGCAGGGTGAATATCTGGTTGAAGGTGCCTGCCTGCCAGAAGTAATAGTTCATGCTCGAGGCGATGACACCGCTGACGAACGTGCACAGGATCCACATCCCGGCTGTTCCCTCCACAGAATCTATTCTCAGGCCGAAAATGCGCAGCCCGTAGTACAGGATGAGCGTCATGAATGCGGTGTTCACGATGAACTTCATGTTGAAGAACGGCGCGAAGAAGCCGACCTTCCAGATGAAGCCGCCGCCGCCGACCAGGTTCCAGGAGACCACCACTGCAATGCCGAAGAGCGCGAGATGAACCCCGGTGTTCTCCGCCTTCGTCAGGTCCTTCGCAAGCAGTTTGGCAAGGAGGTAGAGGATTCCCCACAATATCACGGTGTTTATGCCGAAGTATATCCACGGGCTTGAGAGCACGGACTGGGCGGCGACGATTGGAAGGACCAGCAACGCCGCGATTCCAACCNNCTCTGCCATTGCAGGTCCTTCAGCACTTCCTTTGAAAATTCCTCGAGTGTCCGATCATCGATCCCGCCGAGATCCTTGCCCCCGGCAATCATCCGGAGCCACAGCCCCAGTACCGGGTCAGAAATCGCAAACACCTTGCCGCGCTTCTCCACCGCATCAACGGCCATAAGGCGCTCCAGCAGGCTCTTGGTGACCGGAGCGCTGCGGTAGATCTTTCGCGCGATTTCGCTCAGGCGCAACTCCTCTTTTGAGATGATGGTCAGAATCAGCCTGATGAGCGTCTGTCCCCGTGTCCTGGAATAATAATAGCGGAACGCATCCTCTCCATAGCGGTAGAGCGCACCCTCCTTGCCGAGAAGCTCTGCGGCGAACGCTTTTTCCGGCGTTCCCCACTCTCCCGAGCGCTTCGCCAAAATCTCTGCGATAAAAGGATGCCCGGAACTTAACCGCCCAATGCCGTCAACTGTTTTCCTGTCCGCCTTTGGGGCATGCTGTCGTGCAATAGACTTTATCTCCTGCCCATCCGATGGGGGGATCGCAAAATGCTCAAATGCAGAATGCTGCTTCATCTCGCTCACCGCGGAGCTGGTGAGCAGGAACGCGAATTCCTTCTCCTTCAACGGTAGGAGGGAGAACACGTCGCCGACTTGGGAAAAATTGTTGAGCTCAGTGAGATACTCTGCGTTGTCAAGAATGATGAGCGTCTTCTTCCCGGAGTGCGCGGCCACGGCATGGCAGAACCACCAGGCATTCTGCACCAGGAGGCGCTGGTCCGGCTTTATTTTCTGCAGCTCGTTCTCTGCGGCCTTCAGGAGGCCGTACGCGGTCTTGCCCATCTCCTTTTCCAGAGAGAGCAGGAAAGGCATCTCCTCGAAGCGCGCCAAGCCCTCTCGCGGCGCCCGGACGGCGGCAGACAAGGCCTTACCCATAAGCGCAAGCGAGAAATGCTCCGGCGTCAGGGCCATCCTTTCCAAATCGGCGAAGACGACAAGGAAATCGCCTGCAAGCTGCCTCTCGATGTGATGGGCGAGGAACGTCTTGCCCACTTTCCTGCCGCCGAGCAGCGTGCAGCTCTTGCCCTGCCGGAGAGCGTGCTCTACAGAAAGGAGAAACGTCATTCTTCCGGACTGCGCTGCCGTTTCTTTCGGCGTCATGTGTTTTCTATTCCAAACGGTATATATACCTAAATTATAACTTTCTTTTTTAAATGTTTCGGTTTGTTTATGATTATACTATTTGGTATATATTCTTTTTGGTATTATTCTTCTTTTTACTCAACCAACAAATATCAGAGAATCCTACATTTTTATACTTTTTGGTATATTAATATAAAAATTATATTCTAATTGGTATAATAATCAACACAGAACAAGAAAGCCAAAAAATCAGGAATAAGGATGGAAAACGCTTGTCCGGGCAGCAATAAAAAGAAAGAGATAGCTAATGGCCGGCGGCGGGCGCTGGCGCAGCTACGGGAGCCTGACGGCCCAGGTTACGAATATAGTTCCAGGCATTGGCGCCTCTGGTGTACAGGTTCTCTCCCAGGTTCCGAAACCCATTGGGGAAGTTCTGGTACCATCCCGCGATGCCATTTCCGATGTCCCTGACGCCTTTCTCAAATTTAGCGCCGTAGGTGGCTATACCCTTGAATCCGGAAGCAATGTTGTCGACGAGAGCCTTGCCGTAGCCTCCGACGACGCCTTTGCCCAGGAAATAAGCAGGAATGGCATACAACAGCCCCAGCGGACCAAGCGCTGCATATGCGGCGAGCCCGGTCACTATCGCGGCTGTGCTTCCGCCAAGGAATCCATAAAGGGGATCAACAGGCTGATTGAGAATGGATTTTCCAGGAATAACCGGGCAGAGCAGGGGGGCAGCAAGCAAGCCACCGGCCGCAAGACCGGTTGCAGTCAGCGCAGCGCTTCCCAGCGCGCCCAGGCCAAGATAACTTGCCAGGCTGTTTCCGAGAACGCCGCCGCCTATGGCAGTGGCTGCTCCGACGATGTTCTCCAATCCACCTGCTTTTGGTGCATCTGCCATATAAATATCACTACTATTTAGTAGTATAACATATATATAAATCTTTCGCTTTTCCCGCGCCCTAAAGAAAACAGTAAGGGTGGGTGGAGGGCATCAGAAGAGCATACGGCGCGCTCAAAAAATACCCTCCCCGATTATTCCCCGATTATGCCTCTCTTGAGAGGTCATTCATGGTGATATTGATTATCGACAAAGCAGAAATCCCTATCCCCACACGTCCGTCTTTATCCGCTCTTTTCCCACGCCAATCCTCTCCAGCATCCCGATGACCGAGAACACGAACTCCTTCGGGCCGCAGATGAACGCGACGCTGTTGTCCGGATTCGCAACAAGCTCCGCGAGCATCTTCTCATCCACCCTGCCCGTCTTCCCGTGCCATCTCTCCGCAGATTCCTCGGGGCGCGTGACCGTGACGGAATAGTCAAAATGGGGGTTCTGCCGTTTCCGCTCCTCAAGCTCCTTCCGGTACACGATGGCCTCGGGCGTGCGGACGCTGTACAGCAGCCTCACGGCGTTCGGCAGGGACTTCTCCACGCAGTACCGGGCGATGCTCATCAGAGGAGTGATGCCCGTCCCGGCGCCGATGAGGACGATGTCCTCCTTGGAGGGATTGTCGAAGAAGAACTTGCCGTACGGCCCCTTGAATCTCAGCGCATCCCCTGCCTTCAGCCCGAACAATCTGGTCGTCAGCACGCCCACCTTGTCGAAGCCGATCTCGATATATCCTTCCTCAAGAGGGGACGAGGCGGCGGAATACGCCCGCGCTACCCTGGTGTGTGGGTCATCGACGAGCGACACCATGAAGAACTGCCCGCACAGGAAGTCCCAGCCGGCAGGGCGCGAGACGCGGAGCAGCCTCACCTGAGGAGTGTCCTGCACGACTTCCTTTATTACGACAATGTGCTCCTGGATTGAAGGTGCCATGCTGCTTTGTTAGGCGTTGGATATCATAATATAATCAAGTGCACTGAACCAAGCTATGCTAACTTCGTTTCCACGAGCTTTTCTTGGCCGACTTCATGAAAACGCTTTGCGTTTTCAGGATGCCGGAGACTTGGTCTCCGTGCACGCAGGGGAGGCGAAGAAAAGGTTGGGGTGCGTGGATGGCATAGACAAATCAGAAAGCGCGCTCAAATAGCACACTCCCTGATTTTTCTTTGTCGTCTAATGCCCCCAACGCATCTTATTTCCAATTCTTCACAAACTCAATCAATGTCCTCACGCAGACGCCGGTGGCCCCTTTCTGCTTCGCGCCCTTGTCCGCCTTGCTCCATACCGTGGTCCCGATGTCGAGATGCGCCCACGGCGCCTCCCCGACGAAGTTCTTGAGGAACATCGCGCCGGTGATGACGCCCGCATCCGGCCCGTCCGTCGAGTTCTTGAGGTCGGCGACGTCGCTCTTCATCGCTTCCCCGTATTCCTCCCACAACGGGAGCTGCCAGACCTTCTCGCCGGTGGCGTCCGCGGCCTCCTTCAGCTGCCCGATGAGCTTCTCGTCGGTGCCGACGATCGGGGTAGTGAAATGGCCGAGCGCGATCATGGTCGCCCCGGTCAGCGTCGCGATGTCCACCACCGCCTGCGGCTTGTGCTTCTCGACGGAATATGCCAGCGTGTCGGCAAGCACCAGCCTGCCTTCCGCATCGGTGTTGGTGACCTCGACCGTCATGCCGTTGTATGCCTTCAGGATGTCATCCGGACGGTAGGCCATCCCGGACACCATGTTCTCCGCAAGGGCGACGGCAGCCACGACGTTCGCCTTCACCCCGAGCCGCGCAACGGCCTCGATGACGTGCAGCATGGTGATCGCGCCAGCCTTGTCGTCCTTCATGTTGTTGATGTAGTTCGTCGGCTTCAGGTTGTAGCCGCCGGAGTCGAACGTCACCCCCTTGCCCACCAGCAAGACCGGCTTTCCCGCGCCGCCGTTGTACTCGAGGATCGCGATCTTCGGCTTCGCCGCGCTGCCCTTGCCCACGGCCGTTATGCAGCCCATGCCGAGCTTCTCCATGTCTTTCTCTTCGAGCAGAGTGCATTTCAGCCTGTTCTCCGCGGCAATCTTTTTTGCGTACTGCGCCACTTCCTCCGTGCCCGCGACATTGGGCGGGGTGTTGACCATGTCCCGCGTCTTCTTCACGGCATCCGCGACGATCTTCGCCTCGTCGAATGCCTTCTGCTGCTTCGCCGGATCCTCGACCATGATGGTGATCTTCCCGAGGTTCTTCACCTTGGCAAGGTCCTTTGTCTTGTACTTCATGAAGCGGTGCGTGCCGAGCATGGAGCCAAGGGTGATGCCCCTGATGGAGTCCTTGACGCCGAATGAATCCGCCAGGACATGTAGCTCTGTGATGCCCGCGCTGCGCGCCGCCTTTGCCCCGTCCGCGACGCCGTCGATGAACTGGTCCTGCTTGAGCTCCGCCCTCTTCCCGAGCCCGAGGAGCAGCACCGCGTGCAGCTTTCCCGCGGGATAGAGCATCTTCAGCTCCCCTTTCTCCGCCTTGAAGCCGTTCTTCACGGCGAGGGACACGGCATTGCCGGACATCCCGTCGACAACCTTGAGGGCGCCGCTTATCTTCAGGCCATCTTCGGACAGGGCGGCGAGCACGGAGCTGCCGGCTGAAATCATGGTCTTGCTGAGAACGACTGTCGTATCCTTGTGCATCATCACACCTCAAGAAAACGGGGATGGGAGTGGTTTATTAAGTTTCTTACTTTGGGACGCCTCGACAAAGCATATGCGGATTGCTGTCATTTAATGTACGTATTCAACGTTTGCCACAACCTATGCTCGGAGACAGGGTATGAAGCAGAACCCCTGGGACGTTTTTGCAAATACTGAACAGCGCCAATTTTTCCCGCAGTACGGCCTGCATTCCCCGGATTTTCTGCCATCATCACGACTGGTGCATCCCGGTATCTGTCAAGAAATGCCTGATATGCCATCCTGTCCCCATCAAAGTAATTATCAGCAACATTCTCATATACGCCATCACTTAACGCACGTCCATGCAAATCTTTTCCTTTTACAATGCTCAGGAGAACCATGCCCTCCAATTTCCGCATATCCACATCGATTAACATCAGATCAACAGGAAAACTGCTTAACCGCCTAACTGCATCAGCGCAATTTCTGGTTCCTGCCATGAGGTATCCGTTATGCTGTTCTATAACTGAGCGTATCTTCCCTTGCCTGTCCTTATCGCCATCCATGACCAATACTATCTTTCCCATGGAAGAGAGCCACACACGATTGTTCTTTATAATTTTTCCTATGTGCTGCCACTATCCAGATAAGGCAGAAAACGTGCCGGAGTTCTTTACGCACCACTATCTTTTGCCTTTCATCCGCAATGCCGTGCGTATCTCATGGTCCTCGACGCCGTGGCGCTTCAGGGTGTAGTGGATGTTCCTGAACGGGTGGCCTCCCCTGGCGTGGTGGTGCACGTACGCCCTGATGCGGTGCAGCCGCTCATGCCGCTCCTTCCTCCGCCGCCGCAGGGAGATGAACAGCACGATTAGGGTGAACAGGATGAACGCGATGGCCAGCATGCGCTTGAAGACGCCCGGGCTGTCCTGAGGGGCTTCTTGTCGGGAGGATTGCCGGGAGGAATTTCCCGTGCCGGCGACCGATGCGGCAACGGTCTCCTGCGGCT
>DUHN01000056.1 GCA_013330825.1 Candidatus Woesearchaeota archaeon
GACGTTAGTCCGGGGAGTTTCACCTTCCCTTAACAGCGCTTCAAAGAGAGCATGTAGGAAGGGGAATGGCAGACGCCAGGAGGAAAATGGATGGGCAGGCTGCGGATGTGAGGGGACTTATCCTGCGCCTGTGACAGGCATGATAGCGCTTCATCAGTAATTCTACTAGTGAAAGAATAGAGGGAATCTGCCCTGTAGCAGTGTCCGGGTGGGTATGGGCCCTCTAGAAATGAACACCGAACTGGATGTAGGCAATGACGTGGAGCGGGTTATACCTTGTTACCATGTTCCCATCAACCAGCGACGGAAAGCGATCCAAATTTTTCTCTCCATCGCCTTTCATCAGATTTCCTTTTTCTGAGAGGGTGCCTGAAATGTCGCGTATTTGCGTGTGGGACCAGAGCAGGCCATATGTCCTGCTAAGGTCGCTGGCCGCGCTGAGAACCCCCGGCCCCAGATTTTCATGGCCCTGAAAGAACTTAAGGAAGTTTCCCATGCCGGGAATGAGGTACGCTGTCCTGATTTCCGCATCAGGTTCCAGGGAATCCGGATTGCGGCGGGAGAGGATTATCGGCCTGAACGGGGTTTTGTCAAGGATGTTGTCGATTTGTGCGATGCCCATCCCTGTTCTCTGCATGATCTTATCCAGCGTGTGCCCGTTCTCTCTCAACATCAGTCCCAGTGCAAGGCGATCGGCGTCTCCCTTGTTGACATAAATGAGGGAGTCCCTGTTGAGGCTCCTTATCTCATTTGCAGACTTATAAGGTTCCTTCATGTCTGATTTGGTTGAGTAGCTGTTCGGAGGAAGATTGGTTTTTGAGAGGGGGATATACTCCGTGCCATCGGCGCCAAAACAGGGTTGATGTTTCACTGGGATACTATCAGGTTCAGGCGGAGGTGGAGGAGGCGGGACAGGGGCTGGGTTCTTGCTGCCTTCCAGCGCGAATATCTTGTCCACCAGGGATTGGTAGGACATGGCATGAATCATCCCATCACGCAGGCGTGTATCCAAGAGTCCCAACTGCATCAGTCTCTTGATGATGGGAACGTCCACCAATAAATATCCTCCGGCAGTAGCAGCATTCACCATCTTTGCTTCCCTTAATCTCTTTATGAGGGAATAGCGGAAAACTTCTGTTCCGGCATACCTGCCCCTGCTGGCCCTCCGTAACTTTCCGTTATGTGCATCGTTGCTTATCTGCCCTTTACCGCGATCGATGAATGTGGCGATATCGCGAGCGGAGTAGAAGGAGTCGTTGGTAATGGCAATCCCTATGCCGTTCTGTTTCACGGAAGGAATGCTGGAATAGAAATCCCGTATCCTCTGCATCAAATCCGGCCCTTCAATGGACTTCAATTCTTCTTGGGGAAGGGAGAATATCTTTAGGAAGCTTAGCTGGTTGGGAGCGCTGTCAACCCCATCAAGGCGAGCAGCTCCGGTTCCCGTGCTTCTTCTCCCACCTGCGGGATCTCCAGTGGGATGGTCATACATTCTTTGGAGAAGTGGCGCAAGGAAGTCGATTTTCTCGGCTAATTTACCATAAACAGCAGCGTTTCCAGCTAATTGGTCTGCAATTGCTTGAGTATCGGCTGCCGCTCTCTTGAGAAGATCGGATGTTGTGCGAAGCTCCCTCATCAATTCGCACACAAGGTCAGAGAGGCCAGTTGCGGAAAGGTCGGGCTGGTTGGTGTCGTCGTCCATGCGCCCCCGGAAACTGGAAAAATCCGCTCAATATAAATGTATTCATCCGCGAGTGATTAACCGATGGAGGCTAAAGCCCGATGGAGAGAGCCTTCTCAGCGACAATCTTGCGCACGAGGCGGACAAACTCCCCCGCCTCCACCCCGAACTTCACCTTCCCGTCCAGCGTCCTCACCGCGACCGTATCGGAAGAGGCTTCCTTCTCACCAACGGTCACAATCAGGGGAATGTACCCGAGCTGCGCCTCGCGGACCTTCTTTGGGATGGACTCCGCCCGCTTGTCCACGCGGACGCGGATATTCTCCTTCCGCAGCGCGCCGGCGACCTTCTCCGCATACTCGTTGTAGGCGTCGGCGACCGTGACGATCCTGACCTGCTCCGGCGCGAGCCACAGGGGGAACTTCCCGGCGTAATGCTCGATGAGGATGGCCATGAAGCGCTCGATGCTGCCCAGCAGGGCCCGGTGGATCATGATCGGCCTCTTGCGCCTGCCGTCTTTGTCCTCGTACTCGAGCCCAAACCGCTCGGGAAGGTTGAAGTCCAGCTGGATCGTGCCGAGCTGCCAGTTCCTGCCGAGGGCATCCCTGATGTGGAAGTCTATCTTGGGACCGTAGAACGCCCCGTCGCCTGCGTTGATCCGGTACGGGAGTTTTTTCTTCTTCAGGGCGGACGCAAGGGAGGCCTCCGCCTTTTCCCACAGCTCAGCGGAGCCAAGGGCGCTCTCCGGCTTCGTGGAAAGCTCGATGGAGTATTCAAAGTCAAAGACGCCCGTGTAGATGTAGTCGAGGAAATCGATGAGCGCGAATATCTCCCCTTCCACCTGGCCCGGCGCCAGGAAGATGTGGGCGTCGTCCTGCGAGAATTTCCTCACGCGCGTCGCGCCGGCCAGCACCCCCCTCAGCTCATTGCGGTGGAGGGGCGCGAAGTCCGCTATCCTCAGCGGCAGGTCCCGGTACGACTTGAAGCTTTTCCCGTAGATGACGCAGTGGCTGGGGCAGTTCATGGACTTCAGGGAAGCCTCCTTGCCGTCCACCTCCAGGACAAACATGTTCTCGCGGTAGTGCTGCCAGTGCCCCGAGGCCTCCCACAGGGACCGGTCGTAGATGAGCGGAGTGATGACCTCATCGTAGCCGCGCTTGCGGTATTCCTCCCTGATGAAGGAGAGCAGCTCATTGTAGATGATGGTGCCCTTGGGGTGGAAGAACGGCGCGCCGGGGGAAACCTCGTCGAAGCTGAAAAGGTCGAGCTTCTGGCCGAGGACGCGATGGTCGCGCTTCTTCGCCTCCTCCAGCATGGCGAGGTGCTGCTTCAGCATCTTCTCTTCCGGAAAGCTGATGCCGTAGATGCGCTGCAATTGCCTGTTCTTCGCATCCCCTCTCCAGTACGCGCCCGCCAGCTTCGTGAGCTTGACCGCCCTGAGCATGCCCGTCCTCGGCACGTGCGGCCCGCGGCAGAGATCGGTGAATTCCCCCTGCTTGTAGGCGGACAGCCCTTCTTTTTCTTGCTCGTCGATTATTTCGAGCTTGTAGGGATTGTCCTTGAACAGTTTTTTGGCTTCTTTTTCATCCAATTCCATCCGTTCCACTGTACGGTCTTCCTTGGCAATCTTCATCATCTCTTGCTCTATCCTGGCCAGGTCCTCCGGCGTGAAGTGATGCTCGAGGTCAAAATCATAATAGAACCCCTCCTCCACCACCGGCCCGATGGTGGGCTTCGCTTCCGGGAACAGCCGCAGCACCGCCTGCGCGAGGAGATGCGCGGTGGAATGGCGGAAGACTTCCATGCCTTCCTTGTCTTTCCAGGTGACTATCCGTATGGGCGCGCTTTTTTCCAACGGCAGGAAAACATCCTTCAGTTCCCCCCCGATTTTTATGGCCAATGCGTCCTGCGCGAGCCGCTTGCCGATGCTCTCCGCAATCTCCAGGCCGGTCGCGCCCCTGGGAAACTCCTTTGCCGAGCCGT
>DUHN01000019.1 GCA_013330825.1 Candidatus Woesearchaeota archaeon
TTCGAGAAGGCCGGGGAGGTATCGGGCCACGGATTCTACTACCTCATGGGGGACGCCGCGCGGCTGGAGATGGCATTGTCCATGTTCGCCATCGAGAAGCTCGTGCAGAAAGGCTACACGCTCGTGCAGCCCCCGCTCATGCTCAGGAGAAAGCCCTACGAGGGAGTGACCGACCTCGCGGATTTCGAGACCATGATGTACAAGATACAGGACGAGGATCTATTCCTCATCGCCACGTCGGAGCATCCCATCGCCGCGCTGTTCATGGGCGAGACGCTCCAGGAGCAGCAGCTCCCGATAAAGCTGGCGGGGTTCAGCCCCTGCTTCAGGAAAGAGCTGGGCAGCCATTCCATCGACACCAAGGGGATCTTCAGGGTGCACCACTTCAACAAGGTGGAGCAGTTCGTGTTCTGCCGGCCGGAGGACTCATGGAAGTTCCACGAGGAGATGCTCGCCAACGCCGAGGAGATCTTCGGGGAACTGGGGCTGCCGTACCGGGTAGTCGCCATCTGCACCGGGGACATCGGCATCGTCGCGGCAAAGAAATATGACATCGAGGTCTGGATGCCGCGCGAGAACACCTACCGCGAGGTCGTGTCCTGCTCGAACTGCACCGCCTACCAGGCGACGAGGCTGGGCATCCGCTACCAGAAGGGCAGTGAGAAGGAGCATGTCCACACCCTGAACAGCACCGCCGTCGCCACATCGCGCGCGGTACGCGCCATCATCGAGAACTTCCAGCAGAAGGACGGCAGCGTCAAGGTGCCGAAGGCGCTGCAGAAGTATCTTGGAAAGGAAAGCATATGATGTTCCCGCTTCAACGCTCATCTCATCGCATGGGGTAAGGAAAGAGGGAGGAAAAGAGGCATGGCGCAGGTTCCCGGCATCGTCTACGTGCTCGTCGGCGCGCTGGTGACTGTCGTCTCCCTCCTCATCGGGAAGGAGCTGGTGGTCTTCTTCTACGTCGGCATCGGCTTCCTGGTGTTCGGGACCGTCGTGTCGTTCATCGGCGCCATCAATTACCACAACGCAAGGAACGTGCCCGAAAAGCACGCGAAGAATGCCCAAGCGGAGATCGCGCGGAGGTACCCGCAGTACGCGCAGCAGTACGCCAATCCCCGGCAGCAGCCGCGTCAGGCCCAGGCAGGCCACCCCCCGCAGATGCAGCGCCATCCGCAGCAGCAGGTGTACCGCATGTGCATGCGCTGCCGCACCCCGGCCTTCCCCCAGGACCGGTTCTGCAGGCGATGCGGAATGCAGCTTTCGTAGGCACTCCCCACTGGACATCCGCGGCCAATGCTTATAAGCCACGCACGCGACTCTTTCTTGATGAAAATCCATGAAATGCCCCCGGAAAGCCGGCCACGGGAACGGCTTTTGAGGCAAGGAACAACGGCATTGAGCGATGCTGAACTGCTCTCTATCATTCTGCAGAAAGGGACACAGCAGGAAAACGTCCTGGATATGTGCAACAGGCTTCTTTCTGCCCATGGCATCGGCCTCTCCCAGCGTTCGTTGAAGGAGCTCCAGACCATTAAGGGAATCGGACCGGCAAAGGCAATGCAGATCAAGGCGCTCTTCGAGTTCGCCAGGCGGCAAAAATCCGTCAGAAGACGAGGAAAGCCGCTGCGTTCCGCGAGGGATGTGTTTCTCTACATATCTTCGCGTTTGCCCTTTGCTGATCGGGAGATGTTCTTCGTGCTTCATCTGGACGCCAAGAACAAGGTGATTAAGGACGAGATGATCTCGGTGGGCATCCTTGATGCTTCCCTTATTCATCCGCGGGAAGTCTTTAAATCTGCCATAAAGGAAAGCTCACGTGCGGTCATCTTCGTCCACAACCATCCTTCAGGCGATCCAACACCCTCCACAGAGGACGTGGAAACGACCAGAACACTGCGGGAAGCAGGAGAACTCCTCAATATTCCCGTGCTTGACCACGTCATTGTCGGCCAGGACACGTATTACAGCTTTAAAGAAAGAAATGTATTAAGAGGATCCCTTCCAATGAAAAATCACAAGATAACCTCTTAGACATAAAAATAATCCATTTTGATTACTTTTTGTCATTACCTAACTCTGCAACCTTCTTGAAATTGTAAATGCGATGTTCGCCGAAGAATGTCATTGAAGAACCTAGAAACATCAATCCGTTTTCTTTCCCCCACTTCAGGACTTGTCTTTTAGAGTAAAATTTAGCGATAGGAGTAAAGAACTGGTCTGCAATAAGGTGAACGGCGTCCTTGTCCGTTCTCGGCTCTTTGTAATACCATTCTGTCAGTTTCCGTATTCCTTTGATGAATATTCTTGGGATATCCTCAGCCTTCCGGCCATTCTTCCTGAGAAACCACGTCAATTTATAGAGAAAATGGTAATGATGGTACTTGGTGTAAAGCATCGGGAGGAAAATGCCTCCAGTCTTTGTTACCCTCACACATTCCTGAAATCCCTTATAGGTGTCCGTTGTGTGATGCAAAACTCCGATGCTCACCACTCCATCAAAGAAATTGTCGGAAAACTTAAGATTTAGGGCGTCCCCCCACTGTGTCTTTATTTTTGGGTAGGTCTTTTTCACATGCTCTACAGAAACTTTGCTATAGTCGATGGCATAGACATCAGCTCCGGCATCTGAGAGGATTTTGCTGATTGTACCCTGACCGCACCCGACATCGAGGATTTTCTTTCCTTTGAGCTTTGAGAAATCCATATGCTTTCCGAGATGAAATCTCCAATAGTCTTTCCTCTTGTCGCTTCCGTCTGGGTAATTATAAACGTCGTAAAATGTTGTTTTCATCATTCGTCCTCCATTGCCTTGTTCATTCCAAATAATATCAGCCCAGAGAAACTCAATATCAGAAAGAACATCATGGTTGAATTGATTATTGTATGAAGAATTGTGTCAACATCCCAATTGATTTCATTATGCTGATTCGCCGATAAGTATTGGACATACGTCCAATAAAATACCTGAGAATGCAAATCTGAAAAAGGGGAATAGATAATCTGCGGCTCGAATCCGCCATGAGTGGTTTGCCACCAATAGCCGGTATGTTGTCCGGTGAAGATTATGCCAATAAAGACTAGCAAGAAGAGCGGGGCTTTTAGCTTCCACAGGACCTTTACGGTAGCAACCTTTCTTCTTTTAAAATAATAACACAGATGAATAGCATAAAAGATTGCAAGGATGAGGAATACAAGAATAAGCAAATCTCCTACGTTCAAAAATAAATTATTGAAGTCGGCCTTCAAGATCCCACTCTCTTAACCATACTGCAATATTATGAGTTAGCTATTTTTAAATCTTACTGCAATATTGCACTATGCCAAAGAGAAGCTCCTATGAGGTAGACAAGAAGATCCTCATGGTTCTGAAGGAAGGGCCAGTGACTTATGCCAAGCTTGAGCGCAAGGTCAATACCGGCTTCCGCACCATCAAATCGCGATGCGAGCACCTGGAGACTCTCGGCAGCGTGAAGGTAAAGAAAATAGACAGGCATCCTGCAACCGGCAGGCCGTCATTCGAAGTCAGCATCACCGGCGCGGGCATGGAAGCCCTAAAGCGGTTTAAGGAAAGGTCAGCGTAAAAAGGACGCGCCCGCTGCAGGGCGCCTAAATATCGCAAGCCCGCAGGGCGAGCATGATAAGGATTTTTTCTGTCTGCAAAGCAAGGCTACAAACGAATACCTTTAAAAAACGTCAAATATTAGCTTCCTCGGAGGACTATGCCGGGAG
>DUHN01000008.1 GCA_013330825.1 Candidatus Woesearchaeota archaeon
TTAGTCCGGGGAGTTTCACTTGTCTTTTAAAGTTCATTATTTCAGAATAAGTTTTCGGATGGTAAATATCTTTAAAATGATCATAACCATTTAACATCTGCTTAGAAAAATCTATTTTTTCAAGTCTTTTCTTAACATCTTCAAAGGAAACATTATGAAGTTTTAACTTTGATAGAGTTATTGCAAGTGGGAAAACATCCAACCCAACACCTATACGCCCAAGCTGATTTGCTTCAAAAATTGTAGTGCCACGGCCAGCAAAAGGGTCTAATACTACATCTCCTTCTTTTGAATATTTTTTAATAAAAAAATGAGGGATTTGTGGAGCAAAACAAGCCTGATAGGGAACAATATAATGGAGACTATGCCCCTGTCTCTGTTTTTGCGGCCAAAAACTCCTTCATCTACCTTAACGTGTTTACCGGCGTACTCTTTATGAAAATTCTTTCTGGTTTCCTGTGACGGATGTAGAAGGTACTGATATTCCATGCTCTCGATGAGATCCGCATCGTTTAAATAGTTTACTGATTGATTTTCCAAACCTTCTCAAAAATCCTGCTTCCCAGAGCCATCAACTTCCCCGGCCCTCTCCATCTCCGCAACCACGCACTTTATCTCTCCGTAGGAGATGTCATCGGGAAGCTTCTCCTTAATCTCCCTTAGCTTTGGACGTTCTGAAAACGCCTTTCGCGCCTCAATAATCATATCAATTCTCTCCTGAGCTACAAAAGATTGGGGATTTGCAAGGCCATCCTTGACAAGCCTGAAAAGGTGGTCGTAGATGGTGGACAAAGCCAATCCCCTGGCATGGGAGATATCCGCGGGGCATTTTCCTGAGGAGAGGAGATTGAGGGTAATGCGCTCGGACTCTCCGGCGTGCTCCTCCTTTATCGTCCTCTCTTGCCTCAAGGGAATATCGATTTTGTCCTCAAGCGCCTTGCGCCCGGCATCTGTCACCTCAAGAACATCATAGAACGGCCCAAGCTCAGGCAGCTCCTTTCTTCTGACTAGCTCCATTTCCAGAAGCTGCTCAATGAAATTTTCAATCACATCGGGATTGCACCAGCACAGGCCGCCAAAGCCACGATCCCCCTCAAGAAAATCTATCTTATGGGAAGCTGACCCCCTGAGGAAAAGCGCGAGCTTGTGCTTTCCTATGCAGTGCATGGAAACAGCATTCAGTATGACCCTGGCAACCTCTCCGGAGCGCTCCATCACCTTAAAACCCCCATAATTCGCTGACTTGTCTTTTGAAAGTATAAACCTTTGCACTGGACATCCGCCTGCGCATGATATATAAACAAGGAAAGCAGCCAGATTCCCATGGATAACGAGAAGGCACTTGTGGTGTTCCAGGGAAAGGGAATCAGGAGGGCATGGTTTAATGATGAATGGTGGTTTGTCGCCACGGACATTGTTGCCGCCCTTACAGATACGCCTGATCCTTCGGGATATCTCAAGGACATGAGGCGAAGGGATGAGGGATTTTCGCAAGGGTGGGGGTAAATCGCCACCCCCCTTCCAGTGGATACCTCTGGCGGAAAGCAGAGCATGAATTGTGTCTCGGCGAAGGGGGCTTTTAGGCTCATCCAGTCCATCCCTTCCCCCAAGGCAGAGCCATTCAAGCAGTGGCTGGCCCAGGTTGGTTATGAAAGGGTTGAAGAGATTCAGAACCCGGAACTGGCAGGATAAAATTAGGCAGCATCCATCCAAAAACCTTTAAATACACTCCCCCTTCATTCTATGAATCATGGATGTTGAAGCAAAACTCAATCTCATCAGGCAGGTCGGCGAGGAAATAGTCACCGAAGAAGAGCTCAAAGCGCTGCTTTCTGAAAAGGCGCACCCGGTTGCCTATGATGGCTTTGAGCCCAGCGGCACGGACATCCACGTCGCCCAGGGCATCATGCGGGCCATCAACGTCAACAAGATGACGAAGGCAGGCGTGAAGTTCAAGATGCTGGTGGCGGACTGGCACGGCTGGGCCAACAACAAGATGGGGGGAGACCTGGAAAAGATCCAGAAGGTCGGCAGGTTCTACGTGGAAGTGTGGAAGCACTGCGGCATGGACCTCAAGAACGTCGAGTTCGTCTGGGCGTCCGACCTCCTGGACAACAGGGACTACTGGAAGACCGTCATGCAGGTCGCGAGGGGCAGCACGGTCAAGCGGATACTGCGGACCGTCCAGATCATGGGAAGGTCGGAATCCGACTCATTGCAGGCATCCCACATCATCTATCCCTGCATGCAGGCAGCGGACATCTTCCACCTGGGAGCGGACATCTGCCAGCTGGGCATGGACCAAAGGAAAGTCAACGTCCTCGCCAGGGAACTGGGCCAGAGCATTGGATTCTGGAAGCCGGTCATCGTCTCCCACCACATGCTCATGGGGCTGTCCCAGCCGGTGAACACGGAAGGCAAGGACGCATTGGAGAGGACGATTGACCTCAAGATGTCCAAGTCACGGCCGGACACCGCGATCTTCATGACAGACAGCCAGGAAGACATCCAGAGAAAGATGAAGAAAGCGTGGTGCCCGGAAGGGCAGGCAGGGGAAAACCCCGTATTGGAGTATTTCAGATACATCATCTTCGAGAAATTCGACGACGTGGTCATCGAGCGCCAGGAGAAATTCGGCGGCAACCTGGAACTCACCAGTTACAAGGAGATGGAGCACCTCTTCGCACAGAAGAAGATACACCCCACGGACGCCAAAAGCTGCGCCGCAGCCTACATCGAGAAGATCATCCGGCCGGTGAGGGACGCCATTCTCAAGGACCAGGCATTGAGGAAACTCAGGGAAGAAGTCAAGTCCTTTGAAGTCACGCGCTAAGGCCCCACGACCGCAACCGCATACGGCTGCGAGAAGTACTTCTTCTGCGCCACAAGGACTTTCCTGATGGGAATCGCATTTATCCTGCGGACATAGCCCTCTATTCTCTCGGCGTTGCCCACATACTCCATGAAGCACAGCTCGTCCGCCCGTTCCTCGGGATTCTCCTGTTCAAGGATGAAGTTCCCCTCAAGGAATGTCTTGGCATCGGAAACTTCCTTCGCCGTCACCGGCCTGCGGAACTCCTCCAGCATGAGGCGCTGCGCGAGCCCCACCTTCTTCTTGTCCGTTGACGCGTGGGCCGCGATATAGCCCACATCCTTCCCCAGGTCAAGGCGGGCGCCGACCTCGTACGACAGCCCATTCCGGGTCCTGATGGCGTCGAACACCCTGCCGGACTGCCCCCTCCCCAGCACGGCCTCGAGGATGTCCAGCGCATACGCGTCCGGATGGCTCCTCCCGCAGGTCAGGAACCCCAGCACGGTATACGCGCTCTTTGTCCTGCGGTGCTCCGAGGAAGACCTCACCGAGCGCAGGGGTCGTTCGGCGGGATGCCTCTTTTTAGGAATCCGCTCCCTGTGTGGGAGGGAAAATGCCCTCCTGATCTTCCCCCTGATGCTCCTGGCTCCCCCGATGACCGTGATGATCATGTTCCTCGGCAGGTAATGGGCACGGTAGAACCTCACCAGCCTGGAGCGTGTCATGGCAGAGACATCTTCCACCGTCCCGTACGTGGGGTGCCGCATCGGATGCCTGCGGAACAGCGTCCTCTCGAACAGCATCCACTTGTAGAACCGCGGGTCATCGAGCACCATGTGGATCTCCTTCAGGATGACCTTGCGCTCCTTCTCGACGGCTTTCCCCGGAAAAGTGGAATGGAGCAGCATGTCGGAAAGCACGTCTATCGCCTTATCAGCGTGCTTCGCCAGCACCTTGATGTGGTACGCAGTCACTTCAGAATTGGTGTAGGCGTTCATCTCCCCGCCGAGGTCCTCGATGGCTGCCGCGATTGTCCTGCTGTCCGGCCTCTTGGACGTCCCCTCGAACAGCATGTGCTCGAAGAAATGCGCGATGCCCCTGATGCCGGCTTTCTCGTCGTTCGAGCCGGTCTTCACCATGGCCTCGATGACCATAGACTTGGAATGCGTGGGCTCGTGCAGCAACGTGATGCCGTTCCTGAGGATGTGCCTTTTCATGAGCAGGCAATCACAGAAGGTGTTATTAAGGTTTCCCAATGGAACGCGCCCATTGCGGGGCGCCAAGACAATGTGAGCCGGAGGCGAATACCATGATGAGCAACGGTTTGCAGATCCCATATCCAAACAGAAAAGGATATAAAACAAGAAAAAGCCTTCCCAACCATGAGAGTGAAGGAGTTCCAGGCGTTCCTGCAGGAGAAGAAGGTCGATGCATCAATCCTCGTCAGCATCGGCATGGAGCCGGACCCCAATTTCTTCTATTTCACCGGCTACGAAGGGGCGGGCGCGCTCATCATTCCCCAGTCGGGAAGGCCGCTCCTCCTCGCCCCTAAGATGGAGCAGGAGCGCGCAAGAAAGAGCAGGATCAAGTCCGTCAAAATCCTCGAGAAGAAGCGCCTGTTCGATTCCGTCAGGGAGCATGTGGGAAGAGCAAAGAAGATAGGCATGGACGGCAGCGCCCTGGCGCTCAACGCGGCAAAAGCACTCAGGAAATCGTTCAGGAAAGCGAGGACCATAGACGTCTCCAGAAAAATCAGGGAATTGCGCACGATAAAGACGATGGAAGAGATTTCTTATATCAGGCGCTCGTGCCGGGAAGCGGACAGCATACTCCAGCAATGCCTCAAGAACTTCAGGGAGTTCCGGACGGAAAGCGAGGCCGCCGCGTTCCTGCAGCACGAGGCCCTCAAGAGGGGGCTGGATGTCCCGTTCAGGCCAATCGTGGCCTCTGGAAAGCACGCGAGCATGTCCCACCACGCGCCGCAGAGCACGAAGCTCAACAAAGGGTTGTGTGTCATCGACTTCGGCGTCAAGGTCAAGGGGTATTGCTCAGACATGACCAGGACCATCGGCATCGGAAGCGTGCCCCCGGCACAACGGAAAAAATACCAGAAACTATTGGGCGTGCAGCAGCAGGCCATGGCATCGGCAACGGACGCCATGAAGTGCTCGCTCATCTACGACGGCGTCATCAGGGCGCTGGGGAAAGACGCCCCTTATTTCACCCACGGCCTCGGGCACGGCATCGGCGTGGAGATACACGAGCTGCCCAACCTCACCATCAGCTCAATAGACAGGATGCAGAAGAGCATGGCGTTCACCGTCGAGCCGGGCATCTATTACCCTAAAAAATTCGGCATCCGCATCGAGGACAGCGTCCTTCTCGCCACAAGGCCGGAACAGCTCACCAAGACGACGAAGGAGCTCATCATCATCTGAGGCAGGACTATGAGAGACGACAGGGAAGCATTTGACGCGGCGGTCGGGTACTACACACAGGCGCTGCAGGCATTCGCGAAAAAGGACACCCTCATCACCTTCAGCAATGAAGACAAGAGGGCATTTTTCTCCCTCGCCCCCCTTTCCCTCGCCCTCCATAACCTCAACTGCGAGGTCTCTGCCGCAGGCTACGGGAAGGAAAAGGACGGCCTTCACGCGCTCTTCGACGTCTGGAACTGCTTCAAGGACCTGAAGCAAGGCATCAGGAACGGCAAAACAGGCGCCTTGCAGGCGTTCATCACGGAAGCGAAAAAGAAGCTCCCTGATGTCGAGAGGCTCTTTGAGCAGCCGGCGCTCATCCTCGAGGCCAACGGGAAGCACTTCCTGGGGAACAGCCTCACTCTCGACTACAAAGACGACTGGATGAGGGAGCACCGCACCCAAGAGCTGGAGAGGACATCAAGGATTCTCTGGAAGGATGTCTACAACATCAAGAGCAATGAGAGAGTAGGCGTGGGCTTCTGCCTCCTCCAAAGGGAAGAGATGCTCGGCCACCCGCTGCAGGATTATCTCGATTCCTACCAGATCGCGTGGGCGATGGCATCCGCGTGCAATGGCAAGGTCTCCATGAGCGCGTACAGCGCAAAGCAATCCCAGCTCGAGCCTTCCGAGAGGACCTCAGACCTGCGCGCCACCCTGCTGGGCTGCGAATACGACAAGGAAGTGGACGAGCAGCCATTCATCGCCTTCAGGCAGCTCTCCAGGGAACTGAAGCTTGACCGGTTCAGGCCGACAGACGCCAGTTTCTTTGTCTCCGGAAAAGGGTATCCTGGCAAGCACCGGTTCGGCGACGCGATTGGCTACCCTTCCCCCGACAGGAAGACGAGGTGGAAGACCCCCGGACAGATGCTCTCTAAGTTTGATTTCTATCCGCAGACCAGGGACGAGCCGCGCGACCCGCAAACCAGGATAGCATTCACAGAAACCCTGCCTATCGATGTCTTCATCGAGACAAACCTCCTCGACTGGAGTGAAGTCCGCTCAAGGAACCAGAAGATCAAGGAGGTCATGGACAGGTGCGATGTTATCTACGTCAAGGGCAATGTCAATGAAAAGCACAGGACCAGCCTCGAGGTCGGCCTGGTGAAGAAAGACGGCACGCGCCGCTGGGTGCGGAGATCGGACACCGATGTGCGGGAGAAGCTGAACAGGGAATATCTCGAGCGCACCGGGATACGCGCGGGCTGCATGGGCAACATTCCCGGGGGGGAGGCCTTCACCACGCCGGAATACATCAAGGGCACGTTCGTGGGGGACGTCGTCATCGCCATCGACCAGAGCTATCCGCTTGACGAGCACGACCCTTTCGTCGTCGAATGCTCCGGAGACAAGTATGAGGTCATTGCCGGGCCTGGCAAGATAGTGAAAAAATTCAGCGAGCGCAAGAAGGAGGCATGGGACCTCCTCCTGGAATCCGAAAAAAAACGCACCCTCCCACCGGAAATCCTGAAGATCAAGAAAGACAACTTCGAGCGCATCGGGGAGTTCGCCATCAACACCAACACCAAAGCCCGGCTGTGCGACTACCTCATCGTCAACGAGAAGATCGCGAAGATGATGCACATCGCCTGCGGCTCCGGCTACGAGGAGGACCGCTCTACTGATTACCACATCGACATCGTGTTCAACGCCCCGCGCCAGAAGCTGGATGTCTGGGGCACGGACAAGGGAGGCAGGGAGCACTGGATCCTGAAGAAGGGTGAGTTCGTTGTTTGATGCCGAAGCGGTCGCGGCACGCATCCTGAAGAGCGCGATGGGACTCAAACAGGGAGAGAGCCTGCTCATCGTGACGGACAGGCAGCTCTGCACGCTCGCAGGGGCATTCTTCAGCGCCGGGCAAAAGCTCACCAAAAAAGCGCGGCTCGTCACCATAGACATCCCCCAAAGCCACGGCGAGGAGCCGCACCCAGACATTGCACGGATGATGGCGAAGCACGACGTCTGCATGCTCATCACCACCAAGTCATTGACGCACACCAAGGCGAGAATGAAGGCGTCCAAGGCAGGAGCGCGCATCGCGAGCATGCCGGGATTGAGGGAGAGCATGTTCTCCACCGCGTTGGCCGCTTCCCCCAAACAGATCGGCGCATTGAATGGCAGGCTCATCCGCATCCTCGGCGGAAAAAAGGACATCCGCATCACCACCGGGAAAGGGACGGATGTCACCTTCAGCATCAGGGGAAGGAAATGGGTGTCCAACCACGGCACGCTCACCAAAAAAGGCGCAGTGGGCAACCTTCCCGCAGGCGAGGTATTCATCGCTCCCCTGGAAGGCAGGACAGAAGGGAGATTGGTCGTTGATGAAAGCATCGCCACGGCCGGCAAGGTAAAAAAGCCCATTATCATCAGCATTAAACGGGGCAGAATCGTCTCTGTCGCAGGCGGCAAAGAGGCACTGGTGTTCGGGGTAGCCCTCGTGACGGACAGGCACCGCATGGTTGCGGAACTCGGCATCGGCACGAATAGGAAGGCAAGAATCACCGGCGCCATCCTCGAGGACGAGAAAATGTTTGGCACCTTCCACGTCGCCTTCGGCAACAACAGGCAGTTCGGCGGAACGATCGATGTCCCGTTCCACGTCGATGCCGTCGCCGCGAGGCCGACCATCATGGCGGACGGAAAGGCCATCATGAGGGAAGGGAAGCTCCTGTAGTGAGAAAACGGCCCAAAACGGCAAATCCAAAGATTTTTATATCATCGTCGATTATCCGTTCCCATGCCTTCTAAGGAAAAGGAGAAGAATCTCATCGACAGCGTGATGTATTCTTACACCGCGACCTCGAACCCCTACGAGGACGAGAACCGCATCTTGAAGGAGACGGTCACCAAGCTCAAGGAGGAGTTGGAGAAGTTCAAGACCCCTCCCCTCATGGTCTCGGAAGTGAGGGACATCCTGGGGGAGAACATCATCATCCGCATACCGAACGGAAACCTGTTCTATGTCAATGTGTCGAACGACTGCGACAAGCTGTTTGCCGGCGATCTGGTGCTCACGGACCAGAAGAACCTCACCATCATCAACAAGGTGCCGGTGGCCAAGCACTTCAACGTCGAGAAATTCGTCATCGTCGAGAAGCCCAACGTGTCCTGGGAGAGCATCGGGGGCCTTGACGAGCAGATCCGCGAAGTCAAGGAAGTCGTCGAGCTTCCCCTCAAGAAGCCGGAGCTCTTCAAGAAAGTCGGCATCCAGCCTCCGAAAGGCATCCTCTTCTACGGCGAGCCGGGCACGGGCAAGACCCTGCTCGCGAAGGCGGTCGCCGCGTCCACCAACAGCACCTTCATCGAGGTCGTGGGCTCCGAGCTCGTGCAGAAGTTCATCGGCGAAGGGGCCAAGCTCATCAAGGACATCTTCGAGCTGGCCAGGAAGAAAGCGCCGTCCATCGTCTTCATCGACGAGATCGACGCCCTCGCCGCAAAGAGGGTGGAGCTCGGCACCTCGGGAGAGAGGGAGGTCAATCGCACCTTCATGCAGCTCCTCGCGGAACTGGACGGCTTCAAGCCGCTGGACAACGTCAAGATCATCGGCGCCACCAACAGGAAGGATATTCTGGATCCGGCAATCACCCGCCCCGGAAGGCTGGACAGGCTCATCTCCGTTCCGAAGCCGGACAAGAAATCGCGCATTTCAGTCCTCAGGATCCATTCGAGGAACATGAGCATCGACCCCTCATTCACCATCGAGGAAATCTCGGACAAGATGGACGATTTCTCCGGGGCAGAGATTAAGGCATCCTGCACGGAAGCCGGCTACTTCGCCATCCGGGATTCCCGCATCAAAATCACGAGGCAGGACTTCCTCAGCGCCATCGAGAAGATCAAGCGCACCAAGGAGATAGAAAGCGACGAGTACAAGGGGATGTTTGGATAAGCCCACTATTTTTCACACCATCTTTTCCCGTCAAGAGAATCATTAAAAAGAAAGAAGGATTTCTCCTCCTGTGCGCGATGATGAGGTGAACACCCTGGTATCCGCAAGGAGATGACCAGAGTCTGTAACTGCCGAGCGCACGATTCTTTCCCTATTCCGCCCTGAAATCCACGCAAACGCGGAAATGGCCGGGAGAGTATTTTCCGCACGGCACGACGCTAAGCACTGTGCAGCGCCTTCCCGCCTTCCCGCATGCGGCTCCCACGGTCTCCGCCGCTTTTCCGAATTCCCCCTCTTCAAGGAAATCATAGAAATGGATGATGCCTCCCCTCTTGGCAGCGGAAAGCGCGAGCGGCAGGTACTCCCCGGCGCTTTTCGGCAGCGGCATCAGGATGCGGTCGAACGACTTCCCGAGGCCGGGAACGACCTTCTTCACGTCCCCCTGGAAGAGCTGCACCTTCTCCACCACCTTGTTCCTGATGGCGTTGATCTCCGCGTAATGGTGCGCTGCAGGATTGATCTCGACGCCATAGACGGACGCGCAGGGCGTGTGCTTGGCAAGCTCCATCACGTACGGCCCCACCCCGGAAAACATCACCAAAATATCCTCTCCCGGCTTGACCTGCGAGGCGATGCGCTGCCTCTCCGTCCCCAGGCGCGGGGAAAAATAGGCCTTCTCCACGTGCACGGTGAGCAGGACGCCGTTCTCTCGGTGGGTTGTCTCCTTGCGCCTCTCGCCGCCGATGATCTTCAGCTTCGGAAGGCGGAACCTGCCGGAGAACTGCTTCACTTTCTTGGTGACAACCTTGACAGAAGGGTAGTTTGCAAGGATGACTTTGGCAATGTCTTTTTCCTTCTTCTCCAATGCCTTGGGAAAATCGGCAAATATCATGATGTCCCCGACGACGTCAAATGCGTTCGGCATGAGGGCCAGCTCCCTCGCGGTGAGCACCCCTCTCAGGAAATACTTGATGTTTTTTTTCATGGCGAGAAGAACTCCCCCAATCCCCTCTGGGCCCTGCCTTTCTGGGACTGCAGCAAGGGATTGATCTGCGCATCCACCCGCTCCTGCGAGAACTCGTGGCCCTCCACCAGCATCCGGGAGACGGCATTGCCGTCCACCCTGCCCCATGTGAGGGAATACTCCTCCGTCGTCCTGGTATGCTTGATGAGGTCGAACACGTCCTGCCACGGGTAACCGAAATGCCCATCCCATTTCACCGACGAGAAAAGCCCTTCCTTGTCCTCCCCGTATTGTTTCACCATCTTCAGCGCATTCTTTGGCCCGATGCCCTTGATGCCCTTGGGATTGTAGTCCGTGCCCACCAGCATGGCGAGCATGATGAGCTGGTCCTGCGAGATGCCGAGATGGGAGAGGTTCTCCTCCAGCGAGATTACGTCTGGGGTGATGACCTCATACGCGAGCCTGTTTGCCTTCTTCTTCCTGCCGGCCATGTTGAGGTTCCGCACGATGCGCGGGGCGCCGAACAGCAACGCATCCGCATCCGTGGTGGCAACGGCATATGCGTCCCCTTTCCTGACGATGAGCGACGCCTGCGCCTCTGCTTCGGAGGGGGCATCGATGGCCGGCAATCCGAAAGCGCGCACCAGCTCCTTGGCCTCGCCAATCATGTCCCTGGTGAGCCGCGTGCCCATGGCGGCGTACTTCTTCATGGACTCCAGGTCCTCCACTTTCAGCGCCTCCTGGTATTTTTTCTCCGCGGCTTCCTTGACAGCTCTCCGCTGCTGCAGCGCCTGTTTCTTCAGCGCAGGGGGCTCGCCGTCGAACACGAACGCCAGCCTGATGTTGTGCTGCATGAGGTTGGATATCCTGCTGAGCAGCCCCATGAGGTGGGATGTCACATTCCCCCTGGAATCTGTGAGAAGGGAGCCGTCGCGCTGCCTGATCGAGCTCAGGAACTGGTAGAGCCACATCGGGCTGTCCACCACGAGTGTCTTGCCGCGCAGCTCGTCAAGGGAAATCTCCTTCTTCACCAGCAGCTCGGTTAAGGCGACTCCCATGGCATCACAGCCTGTGATAAGTGACTCCCTTCAGCGAGGGCAGCATCTCCGCCGCTTTCTTGCCCAGCTCACCTGGAGAGAGGATGATGACCGGCAGCTTTCGCAATTGACCCTGCACGGCCATGGTGCTGAGGTCCCCATCGGAGAGCTTTCTCTTGTTCTTGGCCCGGCACAGGTACTCGAGCTGCCCGAACGCGCTCGGGATATGGATGACGTACTCGATGTCCGCGTTCTTCTTGATGACGGCCTTTGAGACAATCTCAATGTTGTTTTTGGTGAAGTATGTGGTTATGGACTGGTCAAATTCCGAAGAGGGGGGAAGGACTGCCTGTTGGGTGATTGGGGACAGTGGCAATGGTGCGCTCACCGATGCTGCTTCCACTGGCGCCGCCGGCAATGTTGCCTGCCTCTGCTTTCTCTCTCTCTTTGGCCTTTCCACTGCGGTGGCCGCTTTTTCCTTCTTCTGGGCCGGCTCTTGGGCAGCTTCCTTTTCCTTTGGCTTTTCCTCCGGCTTGAGGTAGAGGGCAATGGCCTTTTCTGCCTCTTCCCCCGGGACAGAGTGGAACCTCCAGAAGATTTCCTCTCCGCCTTCATAGGTCACCGTCAACGGAAAGGAGAAATCCTTGATGTTGCGCAACGACACGCGCTCCAATGGTTCGAGGTCCTTGTCCCTCAGCACCCTGTTCTCTTTGAGGAGGGCATAGGCCCGCTTCTCCTTCTCGTTGAGATTGTCAGAGAATTTCTCAAGCAGCTCCTCCTGCCCCGGGATGTAGTAAAGAGGGGAGCCGCCGATCTTGATCCACGAGGACCTGAGCTTGCCGGTTGCCGTCATCTCTGCAAGATGCGCAGAGCCCATGAGGAGGGACATGCCGAGGTGCTTGGCCACCTTTGCCGGCAGTATGGGGCCGTTCTGCCTGATGAATGCGAGAATAATCTCCCTGTTGTCTACCATGGGAAATGACAGGTGTCAGCGATTTAAAATGTTGTTGGTTTTTGATAGATGAGGATAAATAGAAATCAACATAAAAAGCTGGAATCTCTTCTAAATGGACATTTTTATGCTCAATGTAAGCAATTACTTATGTCGCTGAATAAATTTTTAATGAAAATCATAATTTTTTTAATTCTTTCTTTATAGATGGGTTAAATTCTTCTATAATTTTTACTATGTTTTGAAAATCTTCATTTGAGAGTTTAGTAATTGTGTAACGATTAGTACCCAAACGAAATGGTTCAGCATTTGATAATTTATTTTTTTTAATAATATCTTTTGTTAGTTTAATAGGGGTTAATTCTATAACTTTTTTCAACGTTACCCTGTCGCTTTCTGAAGCATCTGAGTAATGTTCTTCTCTAGTTACAATAGCTATTGCAGATATTCTTGGGAGTGGCATAAACTTATCTTCGCCCTTAATTTTTGTTGATATATAACTACTATGCCCTATAATGATATTTCCTATTTTGAGACTTTTCCAATATAATTTGTTCTTTGTAAAAGAACGAAAATCCTGTTCCTTATTTAGCGGGAAATTGTCCCAATCAGTAGGCTGACCATTTGGCCATGGGTATTTCCACTCTCGCCGATTAACTTTTACATAATAACAGTTTACCATTTTATTCATAATGGAAACCCATATACTATTTAAATCTTATTATTTGTTCTTACTAACTTCAAGAAGGTTCAACTTGAAATGGAAACATTTAAATATAAGTTCACTTTAACTATACCAAAATGGGCAATACAAATATATTCCGACATTATTCCCAAGATGAAAATAGGTATACCAACGGATTAATCAGTTTGTTGAAAATGGGTTCTATTTCAAATTATCCCCTATTGGGGATCTTTTTTAAGGATTTAACAGGCATTAAGTTATCTAGAAATCTTAGTTTTAAGGTCTTAAGAGAATACAACGGAACTGCTGATGCAGAAATATCATCGGAAGATTCAATAATTCTGCTGGAAACTAAGATTGTCTCTGGAACTTTGAGAGAGGAGCAGATCAAAAGGCACCTTAAATCATTGGCCAAATACAAGCAAAAAACCAAGCGGCTAGTTTTATTGACCCCAGACAGCTTAGGAAGCCACTATATCCATCAATTTGTTAAAATTGCCCCCCGTAGAATCATCCACCTCAATTGGGGCTCTGTAATATCTTTTTTGCAGAATTACCGGAATAAGGACAAACTTTTCTCCCAATTGGTCAAGGAGTACATAGAAGAAGTCAAAGAAGAAATATTTGAGCAAGACATCTCATCAGTCATCGTAAAAATCAACTTCGGGGACAAAAGTCAAGTTTATCCTGAAGACTATTTGCAGGAATTCAGAGATGGAGAATGGGAAGATTGGCACACCCCCAAGAAATATCATGAACTTGATGGTAGGGGAAAAAAGCTCATTTTGTATGATAAGCATAGGGGATTAGTTTTGGAAGCTGAGATAGAGAGGGTGAAGAAGATTCCCAACAGGAAAAATTACCCTTGGAGCAACAAATTTGTGAAAAAATCCCTGAAAATCTATAGGAAGCCAATACCTCTCCAAATGATAAAGAAAATCCCAGACATCGATGATAAATTCAGTAATTTTGACAAATGCTCCACCTCTCACTGGAACCTTACAAGAGAGCAGTATGGATGGCTTATGAACAAAAATGGTTAGCGAGCAAATACAGATTGTCATAAAAGATGGGGAGAAAACAGTTAAGATAAAATTGCCCCCAAAGATTAGTTTGCTTGAGAAAAGCCTGAGAATATTGCACAATCAAAATGAAAGTAACGTTGTTGAAAAGGGGCAATATGAGTGTGATGATGACGATTACCCCTTAAGGACTTCAAAGGAACTGGCAAAAAACAAGAAATTCAAAGAATCTTTCAACCGAGCTGTAGACGAATTTGGCGACAGGCATTTTACTTATTGTAAATTTACCAACATCGTCGAAATATCGCCAAACAAAAAGGAAATACCCATCAAATACACTCTTGACAGGGAGGAATGGAAAAAACTGTTGCCCTCTCTGTTTGCTGATATAATCAGGGAAAAAGTTGAGTCTGTCATCCTCCACGTGTCAAGCAAAATATCTGACGAGGAAAAAGGTAAAATTATTGATGATGTCTTTCAACTGCTTTACAATGTTCCCCTAATCACCTTTAAATCAGAAAGAAAAAGTAAGTCAACGTTGGTGGAGATATTCTTCTTTGGGAGAGACATTATAAAGTGCGAGCATGGGGTCTATTAGGCACATTTTTCCTATTCATAGTTTGCCCACTGATTATGGCCGCAGCCACCTGACCTCATAATACGTCACGTCCCCCTCATCGTCAACGATGCCCAGCAGCAGCCTTTTCTTGGTGGAATGCGCCACCCGGTTCTTGGCAGAGAAATCATACCACGTGAGCGCAGACGCCTCATGCACCGGGAACACCACCCATCTCGCATGGTCCTCTCCCGGCTTCACTCCCCGGTCATAGACGCGGAAATCGCCGCCGAACTTGAGTGCAGTCTTGATGATATAGCCTTTGTTGCGGATGTCCCTGAAGACAGCATACCGCACGAAGAGGTTGGGATCCGTCTTCTGCCCCTTCTTGAGCAGCGCCTCGAAGCCAACGTCCTTGTCCCTGCTGTCCACCACCTTGATCTTCTTCTTGTCGAGCAGATACAGGGCCTCGATCAATGACAGCTGGACCTTGCCGCTCTCCAGCAGCGTGCCGTACCTGCTCTGGTTGTACAGCTCCCGCGCGGCATCAGAGCTCTCCGTCGTCACCCTGTTCTTGGTGAAGAGCGCGGTGATGGTGGCATTCTCCCCTTCTTTCTGCCCCTCTGCCTGCTCCTGCTTCTTCTTTGGAGTCATACGGGCAGGCTCGGAAATGGCGTTTATATACCTTCGCTATGGAAAGAAGACATAGTCAAACCAAATCTTTAAGTGAACAGTCTCTCTTTAGCCATGGCAAAGATTATTAAGAGGATGAAAAAGACGCGTGGAAATGGAAATACGCGCAGTAGGCGGCTATGACGAAGTGGGCAAGAACTGCACCGCCGTCAGGATAGGGAACGAGGCATTCATCTTCGACTGCGGCGTCCACCTGGAGAATTTCATCCAATACACCGAGGACGAGCACCTTCTCAGCATCCGCCCGGAGGATCTCATCAAGGTAGGCGCGGTCCCGGACATCTCAAGGATATCGGACTGGAAGAGCAACCTGAAGATGATCCTCCCCACGCACGCCCATCTTGACCATATCGGAGCACTCCCTTACCTTGCCTCTTCCCTGAAAGTGCCGATAGCCGCCACCCCCTTTACGATCGAAGTCCTCAAGGCCATCCTCCAGGACAATGGGATGAAGCTCAGGAATCCGCTCAAGACCGTGCACCCCAACAGCAGCATCAGGGTCTCAAGCACCATAACGGCAGAGTTCATCCACGTCACCCATTCCACCCCCCACACCGCGATGATCGCCCTCCACACGCCTGAAGGCACCATCCTCTACGCCAACGACTTCAAGTTTGACCTCACGCCAACCCTTGGCAAGAAGCCGAATCTCAAGCGCCTGGAGGAGCTCGGCAGGCAAGGGGTCAAGGCGCTGATTGTGGACTCCACCTACGCTGCAGACCCCCGCAAGATGCCCTCCGAGGCCGTTGCCCGCCAGATGCTCTATGACGTGCTGTTGGGCGTCAACTCCAAGGGCAAGGCCGTCATCGTCACCACGTTCTCCTCCCACATCGCCAGGCTGAAGTCCATCATCGAGATGGGGCACAAGCTCGGCAGGAAAATCGTCTTCCTCGGCCGGAGCCTCCACAAATATTCCACGGCGGCGGAGCGCGTTGGAATAGTCAATTTCTCGAGGGAAGTGCAGATGATAAAATACCCCAAGCAGATGAAGAAGGAGCTGAGGAGGATTGCGGCAAGGAAGGAAAAATACCTTCTGGTCGTCACGGGCCACCAGGGCGAGCCGCAGTCGACCTTGTCAAAGATGGTCAATGGCAAGCTCCCCTTCTCCTTCTCGCCTGAAGACCACGTCGTCTTCTCCTGCAAGACCATCCCGACGGAGACCAACATCCGGAACCGCGAGCGCCTCGAGACCAGCCTGAGAAGCAAGCACGTCCGCATGTTCCTCGACGTCCATGCCTCGGGCCACGCGGCGCGGGAGGACCTCAGGGATCTGCTCCATCTCGTGAAGCCGCGGCACATCATCCCGGCCCACGGCGGCATCGAGATGAGGAAGGCCATGGCCTCGCTCGCGGAGGAGCTCGGCTACTCGACAGGGAAGGACGTCCATCTCCTTGACGACGGCAGCTCGATCCGGCTTTGATGCGCGCCAATACGTTTAAAAAACACCGCCCTCCCGCCCTCTTATGAACAAAGACGCCGCAGTCACCTCATTCGTGCTGGGCATCCTCTGTGTCATCCCGCTCCTGAATTGGGTGCTTGCTCCCCTCGCCATGTATTTTGGCATCAGGGCCCTGCGCAGCATACGCAAGGATCCGCAGCACTACGGCGGAAAAACATTTGCCATCATCGGCATCACTCTTGGTTCAGCAGTCCTCTTCTTCAATGTAACGGGAAAGCTCTTCTGGGAAGATGATGCCCTCTACCCGGATTATCCCCGCAACGTATTGATGTCGCTTTTCTCCTGACGCTCCTCGGGAAAGAGACCGTTCAGATAAGGGAGAACGCCAGGGGTGGCGTCTTGTCGCGAGCGTCTTGCGGTTAGTAAAATGAGCGCCAAGGGGGACGCCCCGTCCGGGGAATGGCGCCTCGTGGCTACGAATGACAAAGCGGGCCCGATGCCCAGAGCAAGGCGATGGGGCACTGGAAACGTGTTTCCGCGTGCCACCCTGCGCAGCAAGGCGTTCTCCCGCGCTTAAGTGAACGGCCTCCTCGGGAAAAAGGGAAATGTTTAAAAACGAAAAGAGAGAGCTTTTTCATCACCATGGAGTTCATCATGCAGCTTGGAACGGGACTGTTCTTCATCCTTTTTGCCTTCCTGATGGCTGTTTTTGCGGTGGTCGTCCTCTCCCTGTTCAGGAAAGACGCCTCCCACGGAGCATTCGAGCCAAAGGTCTCCATCATCATCCCGGCGTATAACGAGGAGCAGCATATCGGCGACTGCATCAGCTCGGTCAGGTCCCTCGCCTACCCAAAGGAGAAGACGGAAATCATCGTTGTCGATGACGGTTCGGCAGACCATACAGCTTCCATCGCCAGGCGGCACGGCGCGAAGGTCGTCACCATCCGCCACGCAGGCAAGGTCGCTGCCCTCAACGCGGGAATGAAGCGCGCGAGGCACGGCTTCCTCTTCACCGTCGATGCGGACACCGTCGTCGAGCAGGACTGCCTCAGGAACCTGGTATCCCCCTTCATCCAGGAGGATGTCGGGGCGACGACAGGGAATAGCAGGGTGAAGAACTCCCGCAGCGTCATCGGGGCGTTCCAGAACATCGAGTACCATTACAACAACCTCATCCGCGCGAGCTTCTCCAGGGTCTTCAGGACAGGCATCTGGTTCTTCGGCGCATTGGCCTGCTACCGGAAATCCGCGCTGCTGAAGGCAGGAGGATTCAAGAAGGACACTCTCGCGGAGGACATGGACATCGCATTGGAGCTCAAGCGTGCGGGTTACCGGAGCGTCAATGTCCCCCGGGCCATCGGCCACACCGTCGCGCCGTCAACGGTCTCTTCCCTCTATAGGCAGCGCTTCCGCTGGTGGATGGGGACCCTGCAGTCGCTCTTCAAGAACAAGTCTCTCTTCTCGCGGAAATCCCCCTGGAGCATCCATTTCCTCTTCATCAACCAGTACTGGTGGAGCGTCTACGCGTTCCTCTCCCTGCCGCTCATCATCTACCAGCTCAATTACTGGCTGCCCTCGAACTCCCACACGATAGGGGAGCTTTCCGGCTATCTCTTCCGCTGGTTCTCGCTCTCCGGTCCGGTGTACGTGCTCTACAAGATCCCCGAATGGGGCATCAACTACTGGACCATCTTCGGCGTGCTGTCCGGCATCATCTCGTCCGTCATGATTGTCATCGCCGTTAGGATGTTCAAGGACACCTTCACCCTGAGGAACGCCATCGCGGTGTTCTTCTACTTCCCCTATACCATACTTTTAAATATCATCATCGCTTTCAGCATCATTCGCTATCACCTCTCTCCGCAGAGGTATTTTGTGAGATGACATGGACATCCATTCCTCTTTCGTGTGGTGGGAATCCGCCGTCCGGGCAGCATTCCACGCGTATAGCCAGGCGAGCAGACCAATCCTCGACGTCGTGCAGTCTTTCTTTGAGTATGCGTTCAACGTGCTGCTCGTCATCACCTTCTTCGTGTCCGTCCTCTATCTTGTCATGACCTTCTATACCGCTGTCCGCAGGAAGAGCGATGGAGAGAAGATTGACCAATCATATACGCCTTCCGTCACCATCCAGATCCCCACGTTCAACGAGCCCGTGGCCATACGCTGCGCCAGGGCGTGCCTGGCATTCGATTACCCAAAGGACAGGTACGAGATCATCATCGGCGACGATTCCAGCATGCCGGAAGTGTCGAAGCAGCTCTCTGCCTTCGCGGCTGGGCACCCGCAGGTGAAGGTGGTCAGGAGGGAAAGGAACACCGGCTACAAGCCCGGCAACCTCAACAACATGCTCCCCCACTCAAAAGGGGAATTCATCGTGATCTTCGACTCGGACTTCGTGCCGAAGCAGGATTTCCTGAAGAGGATCGTCCAGCCCTTCAAGGACGACCGGAAAGTGGCCGCGGTGCAGGCGAAATGGACCTTCCTTAACGCGCGGGAGAACATGATCACCGTGCTGGGATCGAGCATCCTCAATGTCTACCATTACATCACCCTCCCCTTCCTCAAGGGACGAAGGAAGATGTCCTTGCTCTGCGGCTCCGCGGAAGCGGTCAGGAAGTCCACCCTCGTCCAGCTCGGCGCGTGGGACACCGGAAACCTCACCGAGGACATCGAGTACTCCATCCGCCTCATCAACAGCGGCTACAGGATCGTCTACCTTGAGGATCTCACCTGCGACTCAGAAGTGCCGCATACCTCCTTTGACCTCTACCGCCAGCAGATGCGCTGGGGATACGGCGTCATCCATTCCTATAAGAAGCATTTCAGGGCGATATACACAGGCAAGGGCACTTCCTTCTGGGACAAGGTGGGCGTGAGCATCGTCTGCAGCGGTTACCTGCTGTCATTCCTGCTGTTTGCGCTGCTCGCGACAGGCACCCTCAGCCTCGTCACCCACGCCCCCGCCCCCGTCGAATGGGGGAAGCTGCTCTCTGAGACGGCAAGGAACATCGCCATCACTTCCGGCCTTCTTGTCGCGAACATCGTGGCCCTGCGAAGGAGCAGGAACATGGGGTCTTTCTGGAAGATGATCGCATCCTCCTTCAGCTATGGCATCGTCATGACCTACCACGTCAATAAGGGCATCCTCAAGGCCATCTTCGGCAGGCCGATGGAATGGTTCATGCTCACCAAGAGGGGCAACGAGACATACAACCAAGCCCCTTCATAAATGACTTTCTTCCCCCTTCCTTCTTGGAACTTCTTTTCCCGATGATAAGAATAAATAGGCACGCGCCATAAATGCCTCATGAAGCGCCACCGCCTGCTGCTCGGCCTCCTGCTGCTGTCCTTCCTGCTCCTCAGCGTGTCCATCGCGGCCCAGCAGCGCGCCGTGTGGTGGGACTCGGCCGTCTACATCGGCATGGGCAAATACTACTGGTCCGCCGGGCAGTCTGGATTCTCAGAGCCGTCGCGGCCGCCAGCCCTTCCGCTGCTCCTCGGCGCCTTCTGGAATGCCGGGCTTGACACCATCCTTTCAGGAACAATCCTCATCATAGTGTTCTCCCTCGGCACGGTATTCCTCACATTCAAGATCGGCGAAAAGCTCTTTGGCGCGAATACCGGCCTGCTCGCGGCATTCCTCCTTGGGTTTTCCTTCACGTTCCTCTCCTTCAGCCACCGGATACTGACGGAGATTCCCTCGTCATTTTTCCTGCTCCTCGGAGCCCTCCTGCTGCTTAAGCAGAAGCCCGTCCTCGGCGGCATCGCCTTCGGCCTGTCGTTCCTCACGAGATTCTACCAGCTGCTGCCCATAATCATCATCCTTGCCGCGTTTCATCTCCAACGGCGCCATGGGAGGAGAGAGCTTCTCCTCGTCATCTCAGGATTCTCCATCCCCCTGCTGCCGTACCTGCTCTTGGGCGCAATCGCATATGGGAACCCGATGCTTCCCTTCACCCTGCAGCTCTATCTCAGCATGCACACCGGAACCATCTACGCGCAGCCTTTGCTGTTTTATGCTGCAAGCCTGATAAAGGAGAACATCCTCCTCCTCTCATTGGCTGCGCTGCCTCTGGTGTGGAAAAAAAACCAGCATCTCCGTCTTCTTGCCTGGATTGCGCTCATTCCCTTGCTCCTGTATACCCTGGCCCCCCACAAGGAGATGAGGCTCCTGCTGCCGCTGCTCCCATTCGTCTCCCTTCTGGCGGCATTCTGCACCATTTATCTATCCCATTATCTCGCGCAGCGCTTCGCAATGCCGGATAAGACAATCCTCTTCCTTTTCTGCGCCATCTTTCTCGGCATCGGCCTCTCCCATACCTTGCTGTTCATCATCCACCCCGGCAGCCAGCCTTCCCCCCAGCAGGAGTTCTTCCAGGAATACCTGCAAGAGCGGGAACACGCCGGCCAGCATATCTGGATCAGCAGCCCGTTATATGCGCTCAGGACTGATGCGCCTGTCAGCGGCCTGATGTATTATCCCGGCATCAGGGGAGAGCCGGACCTGGCGCTCGTCAACACCTGCGATTTTCTCGGCAATGACAGGGAATACGGGGCCATGACAAGCCGCAATCTGGACACGGTGATGGCAACCCTCAAGCAGGTGTACTCTTCACGGGAGAAGGGATGCGTCTACACTATCTACGGAAGGTAGCTAAGAAGACTTCTTGATCTTGATGAAATCGCCGAGCGTGAGCGAGTCCGTCTTGCTCTTGCTCTTCTGCTGCGGCGCCTCTTTCGCCACCTCGACAAGCTGTATCTTCAGGGCATGCTCCAGTTTCCTGGCGAGGTCGATGGAAGGGCGCTGGCTGCCGTTCTCCAGGTGGTGGACAAGGGACTCCCGCTCATTGAGCATCTTGGCGAATTCCTTCTGGGTGAGATTGAGCTGCTCGCGCTTCTGCCGGATCCTCGGGGCGAAGTCCTCCACGACCGTCTCAGGGGAATCCTCTGCCGGCTTCGCCGCTTTGACAGGGAGATGCCCTGCCTTCGGGGGTTCTGCCCTCGCAGAGCGCACCACTTTGCCGAACCTTGAGCAGTTCTGGCACACCGTGAGCTCCACCCCCTCGATAAGGGCAATAGTTCCCGCACCCTCTTTCCCGCACATGTCGCAGCCTGGCATCCTCCCTGGCTCCTTTTGGAGTCTTTTAAACTTTTCTTCATTAACGGAACACCATCAGTCTCAAGGCACGTCCAAAAGACAAAGATTTTAAACAACATGAGCGGAAAAAGCCACGGCCTTGTCGGCGCCTCCTGATGGCAATAAGCATGGACACATATGCAAAAAATCTCCGCTCCAACATAGTCCGCATCGTGAACGAGTTGAGGAAAGCACCCTACTTTTTCGTTGAAAACTTTATCAATGAGAAATCGACGGAACAATCAATTCAAATGCTTCACAATTACTTTCTCACCTATCGTGAAGAAGAAAAACTGCTGCGCATCATCGGTCTGGATCGCGCTCTGGAGGAAGAGCATATATCCATCCTTGTCAGGGAGATCATCGCTTACAAGACAATGATGGACAGAAGAACCTTTCTAGGAAAGACAGCGGCAGCCGCCGCGACAATAGCCACTGGCCTTTTCCCTTCACCTGGAAGTGATGTGACAACAAAGACGTGGACCTTTGGAGACATATACACCTCTCTGAAGGCAAGCCACTTCGACGTCTACGATGCCTTGTGTCACCAGAGCACTAAGAAAAACACATCGACGATAATATTCTTCCTCGACAAGGCCGCAGGTCCAGAAGAAAGAGGCATTCACGACTGGAAAACAGATTATGCCAAGATCGAGCTTCTCAGAAAGCTCCTCCCCATCCACACCATTGGAATAGAAGGATTCGTCCAGGGACACACCGGACAGGACGACATCATCAACGGGACGCCAGAACTCGTCAGGGCACTCATTGCACAGCGGAAACAATATCTCCTCGTCGGTCTTGAGCGCAAGGAGCTCCAGCGGGAAAGCCTCGAACTCACCCTCTCATTGAAATTCTGGGCGGATGCATTCCTTAGCTGGCAGCTCCTCACCTACCAGCATCCGGCCTTCACCTATGGGATTCAAGACATGCGCCACCTGCGAAATCAACTGTTCCCACTCATCGCCAAAGGCGTATCCCGCCAATCGACATATGGAGCCACCTTCAGGCAATTTCCCCGGCTGCACACGGCACGGCAAAACGTAATCGCGGACATCATCAACAATCTATCCGATCTCTATGACTTCATCCTGGCGCTGCGCCTGCCCATTCCAAAATCTGAACAGGAATTCAACGCCGTCCGTCTGGGCCTTTTCGAGGCCTGGATTCGCAGAGGCTGGTTCTCCGCCACCCCAGAAGGGATTGCAATCAACACGCAGAAGATCCCACAAAGGTACAGCGAACTCCATGAAAAAAGAGACGCATACGCTGTTGAGATGCTGCTCAGCCACATCAGGATCCGCCCAGGCATCTCTCTTCTGGTCTTCGGCTCCAGGCACGCGCGGGGGATAAGGGACAATATCATCTCCAGGACCGGGGGAAACAACCATCTTATAATCATCTCCTACGGGCGCATCCCGTCATCTCATTTAGGGAAAGGATACGACAATCCCCTTCCTCAAAACCCATACCCTGCATTTAGGCTGCGACTGTAACTACCATCAAACCAGCATCCTCACGAAATGAGGAGGAAAACTATAAAAATACTAGAACAAAAGGAACATCTCATGCAAAAGAGGGCACAGATAACCATCTTCCTAGTTATAGCGATCATCATGATTGGCACCCTCTTCCTGCTGTCGTACAGCCAGGACACCATTGATGCGATACGCCCTAGCGCGGACACCACAGGCATCAAGGGCTTCGTCCAGTCCTGCATGTCCCAGATAGGGGAATGGGCGGTCTATGACACTTCCCTCCAAGGCGGATACTACACTCCCCCAGAGCCCAATTTCCCCTATTTCTATGTGGCTATCCCCTACTACTGGAACAATCAGGCTGCATCCATCCCTTCGCAGGGAGAAATAGAGCAGGAGCTCGCGGCGTACCTCTTCGACAACATCAACCATACCTGCCTCAACGACTTCAACGACTTCAGGAAGCTTGGCTACAGGATTTACGGCGCCAGGCTCAGCGATCCGTCCGAGATATCCGCCGTCATGAGGGACGGCAGCGTCCTCTTCACGCTGAGGCATCCCATCAGCTTCGAGAAGGGGAACTCAAAGACGACGCTCGATTCGTTCCAGGTCTCCATACCCCTGGACATGAAAAAGCCGTATGACCTCTCGAACGCGATCATCGCGGAGCAGTCCAGGTATCCGAATGAGATGCCGCTGAGCTCGCTGGCAGCGCTGGCAGCAGCCAACAACTTCACCTTCGAGATCACCTATTTCGGGGAGGATGACGTGCTGTACAGCCTGATATTCGATGTCCCCCATAAGGAGCCGCTGGTCTATGGCTTCATGGCACGATACGACTGGAGCGAGCTGCGGTATGGATAAGCGCCTCTTGCCATTGGCCGTGATCTACGGACTGCTGCTCTTAAGCATCGTGGCTGCTCAGGATGCGTTTGATTCCCCCATGGATGAGTTTGGCAACACGGCATCTGATTCCTCCAGCGACGTTGCAAACATTGAGGACACCCTCAAGACGAACCCTGCAGCCGCAACAGCCGAAGACCTGAACAGCCTGGCGCAGGCGAAAGGGTGGAAAGCGAGGTTCGCGGAAGGGGCGAAAGTCACGTCATATGACGGCAAAACGATAAAGACACAGTCAGCGACATTCAATCCAGGTGAGCTCACCGCAGCCGGCTCGCGGGTGACGGTGCTGGACACTGGCGAGCTCGTCATCGGATCGGGGAAAGTTTCTGGGAGTGAGATCAAAGATTGCCCCGGAGGGGTATGCATCACTGCTGGGAAACTCTCCAAACAATCGACACCTGGCCCAGGAGAGAAAGGAGCATCATTTGTATTAGAGCCGGGCGAGCCAGGCTCAACATTCGACTACGGAGGCCCAAAAATACAACCATTATCCGGTGAGATAGGAGAGCAAATTAGCGTCACCTTTACGGATGATGGAGAAACAAAGGTTGCTGGTGTGGGAAAAATCGTTGACGATAAAGGACAAGAGATTGCTACCTTTACCGGGGTAAAGGACGATTCAGAGGCCACCTTGAAACTCGGCCCGAAAGGGACGCTCATTGATGGGATCTATACGCTCAAGGGTTGCCAGGGTGGTGACTGCCTTACGGTCACAAGCAAGCCAGACCATCCTGTCTTATTGACGCAATCATCCTCCACCTGCACCGATGCCTGCGTCAGCCTCCGTTTTGACAATTCAGGGACTTTAAGAACACTCCTGGTGAAAGACGCTGACTTTACAAGTCATCTTGGTCTATCCATTGTTAGGCTGATTTCCACCACCAGCCCTTCCCCAGCCGGAGGGTTCCAATTACCTACAATTGACTTGCCCGTAATCTCCCCTACACTAGGCAAAGCACCAGATACGGTCCCTGCAAACACGCCACGGGCAGTCACTCTCCAGCTACCCAATTCACCTTGGCCGGACACTAAAATGCCAATGACAACGTTCACATACGCTTCACTATCAACGCTTGACACCTCCCTTTCAAAGTTGCCTCTTTTCTGGCAGCAGACAGTGGCCGCATACTATCGGGATGGGACGTTCACCCTGCAACAGCCAGGATATTATCCTTACTCCATTTCCACAGACAGCATGCTATTGCACTCTGATGGGGAGATAGTAGACTTGTCCAAGAGTCCGCCTCCGCTCTCAGTCGGAACCTTAAGGGTAGTACCGGCGAACGTGCCGTTCTGGCCCGAGGTCCCGTATGATCTCTCCCTTCCAGCTCCTGCACCAACGGTTTTTCCACCCACTCCAACCAAACAACCTGCTCCTGAAGCCCCGACACCAGCCGACACCCCCCCTCCCCCGCCAAAAGCGGCTCCAGAGCCAACAGTCATCGCCCACAAAGTATTGGCTGGTGACAACCCCACCCAGCTGGCGAGAATCTACGGCGTCACCGAAGCGGACATCGTGAAGGCAAATCTAGACATGGGAAACCGCAGGATCGTCGCCGGGTCACCAGTCATCATCACTGAAGAGACGTTGAGGGTTCCCATCAGCGACAAATCCCTGATTCCGGTGGATGTCCTGAACGGGAAAGCGGTCGTCTACTCCACTGCGACGGGCAGCCAATTCAAGACTGTCGTCACCAAAGATGCCAACGGGGAACCCATAATGGCATGGGCGAAAGTAGACGCAGATTACAACAAGGAAGAAAACGCCGTGGTGACGGAACCCAAGATCCTTGTAAAACCGGAAGACCTCGCCACAGGAAACCTGAAATACCTGACTAATCCAAGATATTACGCCAGCGGCCGCTTTGATGTTGATCCCATAGACATCCCGCAGGCTGCTGCGGCTCCCCAGGCCACTCCGGATGCCAAGGCCGTTCCTGCGCCAACGGCCGCACAGCCGCAGCCCCTCGTCATCCCTGGTGCGAAAGAAAACGCCATCCTCGTCAACGGAGAAGCGTATCGCCCCACTACCCAGCCCTACGAAGGCACAATCTACTGGGAAAAAAGAACTTATGGCGCCTTTGGCGATGAGATTTGGACCCCGAGCGACAGTCCGTATGCATCAGTCAAGCCGGCTGCGGCAGGCACGCTTCCAAATCCCATCTCTCCTGATCAGTATAAAACTCCCTCCGCGGCTTTTGCGAACAAGCAGTATGTCCAGTTCAACGACGGAGCACAGATAACACAGATAGTCCCGAACAAGGACTCTTCAGGGGATATCTTCGGCGTCACCATCAACCCCGGGACAGACAAGGAGGCCTTTGTTCCATTCGAGTCCGGCAATCCGAACAGGCCGTCCAAGGAATGGACCATCAAGCAATTGGTCGACTATGCGAATGCCCCTCTGCAGGGCACCACCGTTGCCGAGACTCCCATCACTGGCCAATCCAAGGGGAGCCAACTGCCGATTTACATCTTTGATCCCAACACCGATGAACTCTTCTCAATCAATGAAAAAGGAGAGCATGTGTCGGTGCCTGATGCCCAATCCATCCTTCCACAGGGCACTACGAGAAGTCCGACATCTCCGCAGAGTACCCCTTCCAGCCAAACTTCACCACCAGACCAACTAACCTATGTCGTGTACGAAACGAAAGGGACCGACGGCAAAACCTACCAACTGGTACAGGGCTACGATTTCACGAAGGAAGCCCAATGGAGGGTGCTGAGCGGCTATGATGACGTCTCCGGCGAGCCGCTCTGGGAGGCGAGCAAGGGCCCGTTGTCCGCAACTTCGGCATCCAGCAGCGTGCAACCGCCAAAAACCGAAACATCAGATANNTGACTAACAGGGATTTCGTCCGCATATCCGGCAACACCGGCACCTTCTGGATGGTCGTTGACAAGAGCGGAAGATTTGTGGGCCTTGCATCAGACGCGGATGCATCCATCCTGGACGACATAGACCAATACACGAAAGCCGGCCGCTTTACGACGGCAGACATACCGCCCCAGGCACAGCCTACTGCAAGCGCGCAAACCATAAGCGGTAAATTGTCAAACCCCCTTAACCCAAATGAGGTAATATCCAGGGATGCCATAACAAGAGGATATGGCGTTGAACGCCACCCTATTCTCGGATATGACAAGATGCATACAGGCATTGACTTGCGCGGGTCAGTCTATGGTACTGATATCCGTGCATCTGGAGAGGGAAAAGTGATGTCATATGATTGGGAAGGGGGCTATGGAAAAGTATTAACCGTACGCCAAAAGGCACCGGACGGCCAAACAATCGATATACGTTATGCACACACGGCCAACGCAAAGGTAAATGTAGGCCAGACTGTAACGCTGGGGCAAAGCATAGCAACTGCCGGTTCTACAGGACTCTCAACTGGAGTCCATACCCATCTCGAGGTAGTACGCAACGGCCAAAAAATCGATCCTTGCAATTATTTCTGCACTTCGAGCCGCGTAGCCGGGCGATAGAGCCTCGCGAAGGATTTAAGTATGCCCCTTTTCTTCTCATCCCATGATTATCGCCATCACCGGCACACCGGGCACCGGCAAGACAACGCTGGCAAAAAAGCTCGCCAAGAGGCACGGCTACCGGTACATGGACGTCAATGCCCTCATCACCCGGCACAGGCTCTACGAAAGATATGACCGGAAGCTGAAAACGAAGATCATCGACCCTAAAAAACTCGTAAGATTTCTCATCCCCTACACCAAATCCCTGAAGGCAAAGGGGGTGGTCATAGACTCCCACCTCTCCCACTACCTGCCCCCCTCGCTGGTGGACAGGTGCTATGTCACCACCTGCGGCCTCACGGTATTGAAACAAAGGCTTAAAAAACGGGGCTACTCCACGCAGAAAATCAGGGACAACCTCGAGGCAGAGGTGTTCCAGGCGTGCCTGACGGAAGCGCAGGAATTCGGCCACCGGGTCATTGTCAGGGACACTTCAAAAGAAAAATGAACAGGCCAATGGACATGGTTGACAATAAAGATAAGGAAAAAATGGATGAACCTATAAAATGATTACAAAACGGATACAGCAGCTGGAGGAATCCGCTACACTGGCGGTGGATGCCAAGGCCAAGGAGATGAAGGCCAATGGCATCGACGTGGTCTCGTTCGGCGCCGGGCAGCCGGACTTCCCCACGCCGCAGAACATAAAAGAGGAGGCAATCAGCGCCATCAACGGCAATTTCACCGGCTATACGGAATCATCAGGCATCCCAGAGCTGAAGAAAGCCATCGCCGCGAAGTTCAGGAGGGAAAACGGCCTCGAATATGACGCTTCCCAGATTATCGTGAGCTGCGGCGCCAAGCACACGCTGCACAACATCATGGAGACCATTGTCGGGCCCGGAGATGAGGTGCTCATCCCTGTGCCGTACTGGGTGAGCTACGCCGAGCAGGTCAAGCTGGCAGGGGGCACCCCCGTCTTCTGCGCGACAGATGAAAAGGCGAAGATCCGCGCGGGCATGATTGCGGAGAAGGTAACCGACGGCACGAAAGCCCTCATCCTGTCCAGCCCGTCAAACCCCACCGGGATGGTCTGCGATGCCGATGAGCTCAAGAAAATTGCGGACCTCGCAGCCACCCAGGATTTCTACGTCATTGCCGACGAGATTTACGAGCATCTCATCTATGGCGGCAACAGGCACATCAGCATCGCGTCATTGGGAGACGGGATAAAGAACAGGGCAATCACCGTCAACGGCGTCTCGAAGTCCTATTCCATGACCGGCTGGCGCATCGGTTACTGCGGCGCCCCAAAGGACATCGCGGCTGGCATGGCGAAACTCCAGTCCCAGACGACATCCAATCCCACATCCATCTCCCAGAAGGCGGCCATCGAGGCCCTCAACGGCCCGCAGGAATCCGTGGCCATGATGCGGCAGGAATTTGACAGGAGGCGCATGCTGATGCACAGGCTCCTCAATGGCATGGAAGGCGTCCGCTGCCATCTTCCGGAAGGCGCGTTCTACTGCTGGGCAAACATCAGCGAGACCGGCCTCAGCTCAATGGACTTCGCCTCCCGCCTCCTGGAAGAGGCTCATGTCGCCGTCGTGCCTGGCATCGCCTTCGGCGACGACAACTTCATAAGACTGAGCTACGCCTGCTCCACGGAACAGATTGAGAAGGGGATGGAGAGGATGAAGAAGTGGGTACAGCAGCGTTGAGTTCTCATCTATAAAACTCGCCCATTGCGGGGCGCCACATTACCGTGAGCCGAAGGCGAACATGATGCTGAATTGTTGACAGGTGTAAAATAACAACACGGATTTTTCCTGATGGTCCCCTAACATAATCCTTAAAAACAGCCTCACATCACCGAAACCATGCCGGAACACAATGTCCCGAGGACGATGTCCACCCAGCACCCGGACAACGTGACCGCTCCCTTCTTCGCGGACAACCCGGAGTTGGGAGGGGATGACGAGATCAAGGAGGCGTTCTACGCGTTTTCCCACATCAAGTGCAGGGAGCAGTTGTGGGACTGCGAGGGCAAGGAAGTGGACAACTTCGTTGTCAAGAAGCTCCTGACAGGATACGAGCCGTATTTCAAGAAGCACAAGCTTGGCAGGGATGTTTTCCTCACCTTGCGGGTGCCGAACCCGTCCATCGAGAAAGCAGAAGCGAAGATCCTCGCGGAGACTCTGGAAAGCATACCACGGAATTTCGACACCGCGAAGCTGTTCTACGGCGAGGACATCGCCCCCATCTTCGAAATCGCGCTCCCGATGACCGCCTCAGCCGACGAACTGCTCATGCTATCGCAGTTCTACCGGAAGCACGTCATCGGCAGGAAGCACGACACGATATGCGGCAAGAAGGTCGCGGACTGGCTCGGCGACTTCCAGCCGGAACGCTTGAGGATCATCCCGCTGTTCGAGGACAAGGAAGGCATGCTCAACGCGGCAAGGGAAGTCCGGAGATTCATCTCAGAGGAGAAAGTCGAGGAATATCAGAGAGTGTGGCTCGCCCGCTCGGATCCAGCGCTCAACTACGGCTCTGTCGCGTGCGTCCTGATAGAGAAGATCGCGCTCCAGCAGCTATGGCAGGTGCAGGAGAAATCCTCCGTGGACATATTGCCTATCATCGGCTGCGGCTCCGCCCCGTTCAGGGGCAACCTCCGGCCGGACAACGTGGATGCGTTCCTGAAAGGCTATCCCAGCGTCCATACCCTGACGCTGCAGTCGGCGTTCAAGTATGACTACCCCATCGAGAAGGTGGAGAAGGCAGTCGGGAAGATAAACGCCCACAGGAGCGGGCCCCCCATACCGGTGGATGAGAAGCGCTGCCTGGGCATCATCGAAAAGCAGACAGTGGAATACCAGAAACAGGTGATGTCCCTCGCCCCGCTGATAAATGAGGTGTCCTCGTTCATCCCCTCAAGGAGGAAGCGCAAGCTCCACATCGGCCTGTTCGGCTATTCGCGCAACCTCGGCGGCGTCAGGCTACCGCGCGCCATCAAGTTCTGCGGTGCGCTGCACAGCTTGGGCATACCGCCGGAGATACTCGGCATGAATGCTCTCTCCGCCGCTGACCTGGACTACATCAGGACAGTCTATCCCGCTCTCGACAGCGACCTCGGCGATGCGCTGCGCTGGCTCAACAGGGACAATTTCAGGAAGCTTGCCCCTGACGTCTACGGGAGTGTCAAGGAGGTCCTCTCCCTCGCCAGGCATGACGAGGACCCGCGCCACAGGAAGATAACCTCCATCATCGCGGACAACCTCGCCCATAAGCAGGTGGCCATCCTTGAGGAGAACATCGTGCGCGCGGGCTTCATCAGGGGATTCCTGGGATAAGTTCTTAAACAGCTTTTTCTTCTGCGCTGCCATGAAAGCATTGTCCTCTCTCGACCTCCATTGCATGGTCGGGGAACTGAAGCCACTTGAAGGCAGCCGCGTGGACAACATCTACCAGAAAGGCAAGGAGGAATTCCTCTTCCAGCTGCACAAGAGCAATGAAGGGAAAAAACTCCTCAGGGTACTGGTCGGCAAGGCGCTCTTCCTTGCTTCCCACAAGGATGAGATGGAGACGCTCTCGGGGTTCTGCATGCTGCTCCGGAAGCACCTCGGCAACGCCACCCTCGCTTCGCTCTCCCAGATCGAGCCGGAGCGCATCATCAAGATTGTTTTCGAGGCCAAAGATAGTTCATACGCCCTCTACATAGAATTCCTTGGGAAAGGGAACGTCATCTTCTCCGACGGGAAAGGCATCATTATCGACGCCCTCACCCACCACGAGTTCAGGGACCGCACCATCTTTCCAAAGCAAAAGTATGCCCACCCCACGATGCAGTACAATGCATTCTCCTTGGAGGCGGACTACCTGTCTTCCTTGCTCTCTTCCACCGCGAAAGAATCGCTCGTGAAATGCCTCGCTATCGATCTCGGCCTCGGGGGACTCTACGCTGAGGAGGCCTGCGCCAAGGCAAAGATGGACAAAAACAAAAGACCGGCAGAACTGACGGCCAAAGAGCAATCCGCCCTCCTCAAGGCCGTCAAACAGCTCATCTCCCAGCAGCCAAGGCCGGTCGTTCTCATGAAAAACGATGCTGTTTCAGACGTCTTCCCGTTCCCTCTTGAGACCATCGGGGGCGATTATCAGGCATTCCCCTCATTGAGCGAGGCGCTCGAGCATTATTGCGCCCATGCCAGGGACGCGCCCACGACATCATACGACGCCAAGGTGGCTGAACTGAAGAGGATCATCGAGCAGCAGGAGAAGAACATCGCCCTGCTGGAGGCAGAGGAGCAGGAGCAGCGCCGGAAGGCGGATGCGATCTATGCGAACTACGCCCAAATCAGCACCATCCTGGATGAGCTGAAGGCCATCTCTAGGAAGCACAGCTGGCAGGACATACAGAAAAAAACCAAGGGACACGCCATCATCAAAGGGGTGAATCCGAGGGAGAAAAGCATCGTCCTCGACATCGCCGAGAACAAATCGTAAGCTTTTTAAATGGACTTTGGCTCCCCATCCCTGGACGGCCAGAGGAGCCTGGTTCTACCGGATCCCATTCCGAACTCCGCAGTCAAGCAGGCTTCCGTTTCTGGGAGTACTGCACTCGCGTGCGGGAAGCCAGGGAAGCTGTCCGCCTTTTTTTCATCTCATTCCAAGCGAACGAGTCCTTCTGGATCCATCTTGAAAAATGGGTTCCACGCCACTTCCCACAGGTGTCCATCGGGATCGGAGAAATAGCCGCAATAGCCTCCCCAGAACACGTCCTGCCCGTCCTTGACGATTATACCGCCTGCCCGCTTGGCCCCCCGGAGCACCATGTCCACTTCTTCCTTCCTCCTCACGTTATGTGCCAATGCGATGCCGCGGAATCCTTCTCCTTCCGGAGAGACCGCGGCGTCCTCGGCCAACGCCGTCCGGGAATACAATCCCAGCACTGCCCCTCTGGACTTGAAGAAGGTGACTCCTTCCGTGCTGCTTTTCGATTTTTCGAATCCCAGCTGCTCGTAAAAGCGGGTGGATTTCTTCAAATCACCGACGCCCAATGTGATCATGCTGATCCTAGGCTCCATTGCGCACCTCCTGGATGTCTTTGATCGAATGGATGTGCTTCTCCTTCTCGCTGCTCAGATGGCCGTGCAGCAGCCCCCTCTCNNATCTCCGGCTCGGCGATGAACAGGGGAGAGAACACCAGATAGATGTCTGATTTCTTCGGCTTCTGGGAGAACTCCAGCACCTTCGTGCCCTCGACTTTCACCGTTCCTTTCTCCCGCGGCGTGGGAGAGGTGGTGAGCATGATGGTGGCAAGCGCGTGGTTCTTCACGTGGTCGTTCCACAGCTCTTCGATGTTCACCTTGTCGAACAGGATGTCCGCGTAGGCCACCAGGAACGGGGTGTGGATCTTGCCTTTCGCGAGGGAGAGGGACTGGAATGTTCCCGACGACGCTTTCTCCTCGATGTAGGAGATCGACACTCCCAAATCAGAGCCGTTCTTGATGGTCTCGAACAGCCGCGTCATGACCTTGTGCCGTGAGATGATGTAGATGGCCTTGAAGCCGGAGTCGCGCAATGCCCTGATGGCGTGCTCGATGAGCGGCCTCCCGCGGACAGGGGCAAGGGGGCTGTACACCCTGTTCCCGATGTCCAGCCTTGCTTCGTCCCCCCCGGCAAGGATGACGGCAGTCCTTTTCTCCCTGAGGGAGCTCCTGACCAGGTGCTCGATGGCCTGCGACCGGTTCTTGATATACACGTTGTCGACCATGCCGTCGATGCCGGACAGCAGCCGCTCGTCTATGGTGATGGAGATCTTCTCTCTCATGGCATCAGGCCATCCGGTAGGGTATATAAATATATCGGATAAAGTAGGATAAAGGTAAGATATTTAAAGAATGAGGGTCTGCCTGTACGCATCATGAAAATAACCGTTGTTGGCGTCGGCTACGTGGGGCTGGTGGTCGCGGTCTGCCTGGCGGAGCTCGGCAATGATGTCCTGGGCATAGGCCGCTCCAAGGAGAAGATAGACGGCCTCAACCAGGGCAGGGTGCCCATCTATGAGCCGGGTCTGGAGGAAATGCTCCACCGCAACCAGAAGGAAGGCCGCATCAGGTTCACCACGGACATGAAGCTCGCGGTCGAGCACGGCAAGGTCATCTTCATCGGCGTGGGGACTCCCATGGGTGAGGACCACCGTGCGGACCTGTCCCAAGTCCTTGACGTCGCGGAGAAGATAGGATGCTATATGGACGGCTACAAGGTAGTCGTGGACAAGAGCACCGTCCCCGTTGGGACGGCAGACAAGGTCGCCGCGGCAATACGGCAGAACCAGAAGGCGCCAACGGAATTTGACGTCGTCTCCAACCCAGAATTCCTCCGGGAAGGCGAAGCCATCAATGACTTCCTCATCCCGGACAGAATCGTGGTGGGGGTCTCCTCCGACCGCGCGAGGAAGGCCATGGAGCAGGTCTACAAGGGCATCGCCCGCACAGACCGCCCGTTGATGTTCACCGACGTCAAGAGCGCGGAGATCATCAAGTATGCGAGCAACGCCATGCTCGCCACCAGGATATCGTTCATGAACGAGCTCTCCTGCCTCTGCGAGAAAGTTGGTGGGGACATCAAGGAAGTCGCCAAGGGCATCGGCTTGGATGCGCGCATCGGCCCGCGCTTCCTCCAGGCAGGTGTCGGTTATGGGGGCTCGTGCTTCCCCAAGGACGTCCAGGCCCTCGTCATGACCATGAAGGGGCACGGGTGCGGCACCAGCATCCTTGAAGCGGTGGAGGCCGTCAACCAGCAGCAGAAGCGCTCACTCATTCCAAAGCTCCGGAGATTCCTCCCTGCGCTTGCAGGAAAGGCCGTCGCCGTTTGGGGGCTCGCGTTCAAGCCAAAGACGGATGACATGAGGGAAGCGCCGTCCATCGTGCTCATCAGGGAGCTCCAGAAACTCGGGGCGAACGTGAGGGCATTCGACCCGGTTGCCGAAGAGACAGCAAAGCTCATCCTCGATGGGGTGGAATACACCTCAAGCCCGTACGATACCGTCAAGGGAGCGGATGCCCTCCTCGTGGTGACGGAATGGAACGAGTTCAGGAGCCTGGACATGAGGAAAGTGAAAAGCCTCATGGGATCCCCCATCCTTATCGACGGGAGGAACATCTACGATCCGAAGGAGATGGCCGCGATAGGGTTCTCCTACGCGGGCGTGGGAAGATGAAGGCCGTGCTCCTCTGCGCGGGCTACGGCACGCGGCTCTATCCCCTGACAAAGGACAAGCCCAAGCACCTCCTCGATGTCGGGGGCAAGCCCATCCTGGAGCATCTCCTCGACAAAGTCCAGGATGTCGATGCCGTCGATGGCGTCTATCTCGTCACCAACGCGAAATTTTTCTACTCGTTCCTCGAATGGGCCAAGGACTATGCGTACCGCAACCCGCGGGCGAAGCGCATCGAGATACTCAACGACGGCACGGACTCGAACGACGCGCGCCTCGGTGCTTTGGGGGACGTCCTCTTCGCCATCAAAAAAAAGGGAGTGAAGGAAGATCTTCTCCTCATCGCGGCGGACAATCTTTTTGATTTCCAGCTCACCGGCATGAAGAAGATGTTCGACCAGAAGGGCAAGACGGTCATCGCGCTTTTCGACGTCAAGGACAGGTCGCTGGCTAGGCATTATGGCGTCGTGCAGGTGGACGGCGACGGCAAGCTCGTCCACTTCGTGGAAAAGCCGGAGCACCCACAATCCACTTTGGTATCGACCGGAATCTACTTCCTCCCTCAGCGGGATCTCAGGCTCCTGGACGTCTACGTCAAGTACGGCTACAGCACGGACAAGATAGGCTCGTTCTTCGAATGGCTGCACAAGAAGGAAGACGTCTACTGCTACACCGCCTTGGAGAGGTGGTATGACATCGGCACCAAAGAGCAGCTCGAGGAGGCCAGCAGGCACTATGCGCAGAAACAGGTGCTCCTCTGAGGTCCCATGAAAAGGGTCCTTGTCACCGGCGGCGCAGGCTTCCTGGGAAGCCATCTCTGCGAGCACCTTCTGCAGAAGGGATATGAAGTCATCTGCATGGACAATCTCATCACGGGAAGCGCGGAGAACATAGCGCACCTCAGGGACAATCCCCATTTCTCCTACATCAAGCACAATGTCTGCGAGCACATCCAGATAAGCGGAAAGCTGGACTACGTGCTCCACTTCGCGAGCCCTGCCTCCCCGATAGACTACCAGAAGATTCCCATCCAGACGCTCAAGACCGGCAGCCTGGGCACGCACAACACCCTGGGCCTGGCATTGGCGAAAAAGGCGGTCTATACGCTCGCCTCCACCTCCGAGGTCTATGGTGATCCATTGGTGAGCCCGCAGCCGGAGACCTATTGGGGTAACGTCAACCCCATAGGCTTGAGGGGCTGCTATGACGAGGCAAAGCGCTTCGCCGAAGCCCTGGTCATGGCCTATCACCGCATCCACAGGCTCGACACGAGGATTGTCCGCATCTTCAACACCTATGGGCCGCGGATGCGCCTCAACGACGGCAGGGTCGTCCCCAACCTCATCGGCCAGGCATTGGCAGGCAAGCCGCTCACGGTGTACGGCGACGGCTCACAGACGAGGAGCTTCTGCTATGTCTCTGATCTGATAGGGGGAATATATCTCCTCATGACATCCGGCATCACCGATCCCGTCAACATAGGGAATCCTGACGAATACACCATCACGGAATTCGCGGAGATCATCCGGAAACTCACGAAGACAGCAAGCACGATCACCTTCCAGCCTTTGCCGGAGGACGACCCGAAGCAGCGCTGTCCGGACATCTCCAAGGCGAGGAAGGAATTGGGGTGGGAGCCAAAAGTCCCTTTGCAGGAAGGATTGAAGAAGACCATCGCATGGTTCTCCGGGCAGAACGCGTGACTGGCCAGCTAAAACCTGACCTTATCCGTCATTCTCAGGAGCATGTTGTTGATGCCGCTCGTGTTGCGGTAGCCGAAATCGAAGAACGCCGGGAAGTCCGAATGCCGGAGGGTGTGCGCGAGCTCCGCCTGTCCGTTCAGCACCCCTATCCTCTTCGCCAGCACCGTTTCCACATTGTTCTCAAGCGAGACAGGCACCATAGGGTTGAGGTGAGACTTGATATGCCTGCTTATCCTTCCCTGCTGCTGCGCATAGAAGAGCAGCTGGGGGGCAAGTTCCATCGGCAGCACGCTGGTATGCCTCCCCTCTTCCTTGAGAAGCCGCGTCATCCGCTCAAGCGCATCGCCTTTCTCCCAATCCCTGACAAAGAGCGCCCTGTTCTTGATGCCGGTGTACGCTATGTTCCTAGGCAGCCCTTTCACCACCCTGCCTTCAATCTCCATCAATTCCCTTGCCTGCTCAATAATGTCCATCATGAGGGGAATGGACTCGCGGCACAATGAGGCAAGTGTGGAAAAATCCTTTTCTGCAAACCAACGGCCACGCAGCTCATTGACGCTTTTGGCAAATTGCTCCCACTCCCCGTCCCGCTTCTTGGTAATCTTAGCGATGGCCTCGAACGTGTATGTAAGGGAATTGAGGCGGAGCATGCTGTCCCGCACGTTGATCCTGCCGCTCAACTGCTGCCAGAGGAAATCCCTCGGGTAATGCCTGATGACGATGTCGCAGAGGACAGCGCGCAGGGCAATCCCCTCTTCTTCCTTCGTGAGGGCTTTCCCCGTGATGCGCTTTCCATGGACGAGGCGCAATTTTCCCGAAGGGTAGACATAAGCGACTTTCCCGAAGCCGCTTTCCGTGATGAACAGGAATGGATGCCGCGCGATGTAGCGGGTTTTGCCATCGAGAAGCATGAAGCTCCGCCGGAAGAGCGGCAGCGGCCTTCTTCCATCATCCCCCATCACGAAGACAAGGTCGAGATCTGAGATGCCGGGCTGCGACGGGTTCCCCCAGTCATATACGGCGGCAATATCGGCATCACCAGTATAACGGCCGATGATCCCCCTCAGCGCATTCCGGTAATCTTCCTTAGAGAGCTTTCGCGGCTCGTTGAAGTGCGAAAGCCCCCCTACAGGCGTTTCGCGGCCTTTGACCATGCGTCCTCCGCAAGCAGATGCATCCCTTCGACAAGCTCCCGCACGGGAACGGGGTTCTTCTTCCTCATGCGGAGCAGCAGATCGCCAAGGTAGGCGTTTATCCGGTAGGGGGCGACGGGATTGGCCCTCGCCTTGAGCCGGACAAACGGCAGTTCGGGGAATGGCTGCCATCGCTCCCGTATGCTGCTCATCGTCTCTATGGGCTCCCACAGCTCCTCCCCGAAGTCTTTTTTCGCCATGCTGAACGAGAATTTCTTGTAGACCAGCACGTCCTTCGCCTGCAGGTAGAGCGAGGGGAACAGCGCTATCAGGTGAAGGAAATTCTTGGCATCGTAGCTTCCCAGCGCATCAACTTTTTCCTCGCGCATCTCCCTGAAACGCTGCACGAACCAGAACAGCTTGGCGTATTGCTCCGGCCCCATCTCGCGCCGCCCGATGGACAATACGCTGTCCTCCGTCAGGGCCTTCGCGTAGCTGAACAGCGGCAAGGGGAAATACGCGCTCGAGTACCATTCAAGGTCGTGCTCCGGGACAATCATGCTTCCATGGTGCTGCAGGGGATCTATCCTGAAGAAGAACCTGCGCATCAGGAAGATCTTCCTCCGCAAAGCAAGCAGCCGGCGCGGGTCGTGGAGAGCCTCTTTTCCAATCACGAGGAGGGTGTCACAGTCGCTCCATCCCTTCACGAAATCATTGGTGGCGAGGCTGCCGTGGAGATAGCATCCTTTGACGTCATCAGCGAGCTTCTTGCCGGCATATTCCTGCAGCTCCTTGACGGGCTGGAGATACCCGTGGTCTTTCTTGTCATACTCCTTGAGCGAGAACCCCTCGCAGGGCCTTTTCCGCTCCCGCTTCGTTTTGCCTTTCTCCGCCAGGCAGAAGTCCTTGGAGAGCAGGGAAAGGAACGCAGAGCATGCTCCCGGCCCCTTTAACCTTCCCGCATAGGCCACGCTTCCGGCGAACATTCCGTTCTTCTGGTTGAGGTGCGTCGCGACCGTGCGCAGCCGCTCGAGCCGCTGCCTGTTCTCCAGTGAGACGTCCTGCACGAGGGGATAGAGCGCAAACCCGGCTTTTGAGAATCCGCCGTTGAGGAACGATTGCAGAGCGTCATGCAGCTCATTCTGGATGAACACCAGAAGATACTCTTCGCTGACACCCCCCTTCTCCAGCATGCTGTCCACATACCATTCAGGCTGCGCCATGCGCTGCGCCCGTTCCCCTTCCATTTTGCTACTTTTCTGACCCATTGGAGAGTATGCCCCGTATGATGGAATAGTCGGTCTTGTCAAACGTCCTGAGCAGGAAAATGGCCGTCGCATAGACTGCCGCCCCGATGCCGGCAAGGATGAGGACATGCAGATGGAGATACTGCACCGCACCGAACATGAGTACGGCAGCGATGAGTGGTCTGGCAACGCCTCCGATGGAGAAAGGCAGCCTGACCGTCTTTGAAACGAACGCGTGATAGGTGATGAACAGCACTACCTCGGTCACCAATGTCGAGATGGCGGCCCCGGCGATGCCATAGAGGGGGATGAGGATGAGATTGAGGAGGACATTGACGCCTGCGGTGATGCCCTGCCCAATCATGCGCTGCTTCTGCCTGTCAATCGCGGACAGCGTGATGCCGAGATGGAAATTGACGAATTTCAGGAAGAGATACCACGCGATGATCTTCAGCACGAGCGAGGCCGCCGCATACTCCGCTCCGTAGAGGAAGGCGACAATACCGTCGGAAAGCGCGTACAGGCCGACAGAGACCGGAAGCCCGATGATGTAGAGATACTTGAGCGATCTCCCGTACAGCAGCGCGAGCTTTTCCCTTGAAGAGGCATGATAGCGGGAGAGCACCGGATAGATGGCATTGGTGTATACCATGGGCACGAAGAGCACGGCCAATGCAATATTGTAGGCGCTGCTGAACAGGGCGACGGCCACGTCCCCCTCCATGACCGAGAGCATGAACCCGCTGATGTAGAAATACAGGCTGCCGAACAGGATGGCCAGCCCGAAGGGCAGCGCTTCCCTGAGCATGGACTTCATGTAGGCAACATCAAGGAGGGAAAAACTCAGCCGGCCCCTGGAAAACACCCTCCACACGATAAGCGACCCCATCAGCACGACGCCCGCTTCAACCACCACGAAGGAAACCGAGAAGGCAACGATGCCTTTGCCCAGGACAAGAATGGTGATGCTCGCTGCGGCAAGGACAGCCATCCTCGTTATCTTGAGCAGAGAATCGAACTCCATGCGTTCGAACGCCCTGAAGATGGAGTAGAGCAGTTCTGTGAACGTCCCTAAAATGGCGAAGAACCAGATGATGTAGACAATGCCTTTTGTCGTTTGCGGATATCTAAAGAGATTGAGGACGATGACGATGAATGCTCCGGACAAGGCCGAAAAGATGATCTTCAGGAAAATGCTGTTGGCGACGTATTTTTCCAGCCCGCCCTTGTCCCTGGCCACCGTCCGCACCAGCAGCTGGTTGAGGCCCCAGTCGGCGAGGATCATGGCGATGAACGAGAGGGAGAGCGCGAAGCTGAACTTGCCGAAGTCCTCCTGGCTCAGCAGCCGCGCGGCGTAGATCATCACCACGAACTGCAGGACCTTCGACACCATCTCCGCGGCCGCGAGATAGGCGGTGTTCCGCGAGATTCTCCTTGCCGTCCCCATGCCCCAAAACAGCGCAAGATTGCTTAAAAACCTTTGGTACTTTGGTAGGCTATTTAGAATACGCCCTTACCTTCTCCACCTGCTCCTTGCGGTACGCGATGAGCTTGCCCGTATATTTCCCGCCGATGTTGAGGATCTCTACCGCCCCGATGGCCGCATTGGTCCCGTTGTTGAGGCCGACCCACAGCCCTCGGGAGGAATTCTTCAGGAGGGCCAAGGCAAGCTCCGGGGCATCTTCCTCCTTCTCCGCGACAGGGCAATAGATGGCAAAACCGTCCTCTTTCTTTGGGAGGTGGGCAGCCGGAATGAAGGCCAGGTTGAGGGCAGAGGCGTCCATTGCCTTCCCCTTGGTGCAGGGGACATCAAATTTTCTGAGAACCTCTTCTGCCTTCCCCATGGCGGCATTTTCCCCGCCGACAAGCACTGCCTTATCATATCCTTTCAGCATCTGCGCGGCAGCCCCTGCAGCCTCTTTCCCGTTATCCACCCCGGTGCACAGCACCGGGACGCCGGGAGGCATCTGCATGATGGAAAGAAGCGCATCCAGCCCCCCGAGATTGCCCGAACAAGGAACCCCGATCACCGGGCAGAGAACCTTGGCGGCCACGACGCCGGGAAGCGCGGCAGCCAGGCCGGCCCCGGCGATGACGACCCTATACTTTTTTTTGAGAATGCGCTCCACGTCTTCGGGCGTCTTGTGCGCGCTCGCCACCCTGAAGTCGTAAGATATCTTGTTTTTATCAAGGGCTTCGAGGACTTGTTTGTACGCTTTCTCGTCGCCTTTTGAGGCGAACAGCACGAGGACATCAGCCATTGTTCTCCACCCTTCCAACGAACGCAACCCCCATTAAAAACCTTTACCCTTCACCGGCCCGGATTTTCCCCTCCTGCCGATAACGGCGAGCGCCTTCTCGAACTCTCCCGCGACCGCGTCCCAGGTATTTCCCCTTACGTGCTTCCGGTACGGGATGCGTCCTTTGCCGAGCTGCCGCTTGAGCGCGGCTGCCATGCCCTCCGCATCATCAGGCTCGCAGAGGCTTTCTTTGAAGCGGGAAAGGAGGAGCGCGACATCCCCTACCCTTGTCGCCACGATGGGGACATTGCAGGCCATGTACTCCACGACCTTGTAGGGGAAGCAGTACTCGGTGAACGCGTTCTTCCTGTTCGGCACCACGACCGCATCGCAGGCGTTGATGAGCTTGACCACTTCGCCCTGGTTTAGGGAGCCAAGATACCTGACGCCTTCCTGCGTAAGCTCCAGATATTTCTCCTCATCCCCGTAGAAGCGCCCGGCAATCACCAGCAGAAGGTCAGGGTTGTCCTTCCTCAATCCCGCAAACGCCTCGAGAAGGACGTCAATCCCCTGGCTCCGCTGGATGCTCCCCATGTAGCCGATGAGCTTCGCCCGTGCAGGCAATCCGAGCGCTTTCCTGCATCTCTCCCTAGGCAGCGGCCTGAACAATTTCATGTCAGCGCCGTTCTCCGCCACAAACACGTTTTCCTTCCGCATCGGAGCAATCTTCCTCCCGAGGGAATGGCTGACCGTCGTTATTGCATCGGCATCCCTGATGGCCTTCCGCTCCAGCACGTGCATGAAGGGGAGGGAATACGTTGCATACGTCTCGTAATTGTCATGCAAGTCGTAGACGAGCCGCGTCCCAGCCTTTCGTGCAGCCCATCTCCCGACAACGCCCCACAGCGGGTCGCTGGTCGCGACAAGCGCATCGTACCACTCCTTCCTCAGCTGCCGCACGAGGCCGGAGCAAAACCCTGCTGCGGAGAAAATCCCGAAGGGCCGGATAAGGACTTTGATGCCGTGCAGTGTCGTATTTCTTGACTCACGCTTGCGGTAGTCCGCGCAATAGAAGTGGATGGTGTGGCCTCTTTTCGCCAGCGCGGAGAAGAGCCGCGTCTGCCTCCCGAAATCCTCGGAGATGATGTCCCGGGTGGCCGTATACCTGCTCGTGAGGACAAGTAGTTTCATATCCCCTGCTTCGTTTGTCGATTTATATATCTTGCCCATCAGAAAAACAGCCGCAAATAATCACGTTTTCATCTATGGCTGAAAGTCAAAACCCCCTATTTGCTGTGGCCGAAGATACCGCAAGCATATTTTTGACAACTCGTTGAAATGGTCATTTAGCCTTTGAGGGGAGACACCCATAGGCTCAACATAAATCGCGCTCGCTTCCCGAAGAGTGGTGTAGTCAGGATCGATATCCTTCTGCAATGGCATACCTGTCTTCTTAAGGTAGAACTCCTGTACCTCCCTGTCTCTGGCGAGATTGTTATACCACGGGGTGCCCCTCAAAGGCATTCCGCCTGACAAGTCCACCCGCACGATGCCCCCCTCTCCATACGTTTTTTTTGCATGTCTATCGAGAATCCTATCAAGACAATCAGCATTGTAGCGCAGGGTTTCTTCAGATTCTCCCGGCATGCCGACAATAAGCGGCAGGAACACGTCCACCTTATTTTCAGTCAATGAACCGATGAGGTCCGCTATCTCAGGATACCCATAGGCTCTTTTATGAGATTTGCTGTTGACCTCCGGGGAGAAATTTTCTATTCCCAAAAAGAGATTGATAATCCCAACCTCGTGCAATAACCGTATCATTTCAGTGCTATCTTCCGGCGTGAAGTATGGCGCATATCCATATGCCCTGAATTGGAGGTTATCAGGCAATGAAGCCTTCTTGCGCGCTTCTGAGAGTGCACGAAGCTTCGGCAGGGTGGCTGCGATGTCATCACAAAGGAAGTACTCCGTAATGCCGTGTGTAGAGTAAAGATGCCCTATTTGCCCCCAAAATCTTTCTGCCAGCATGCTCTGGGTCGTGGTCCGTTGGCTGGTGCAGTATGCGCAAGGACCCTCTTGCTCTGCTTTTTCACAGCCTGTCGTGAATTGAACACCGATTCTGCCGATGAAACTGCCGCCAGAACCCTTCCTCAACTCTCCAAACAAACGAGTGCGTGAATCATACCCTTCCATGATGGCTGCGTAGTTTTGGGTATGTGTGAAATCCCAACGGGGACGTCTGTTAAGGTTGAAGGGCCTGGAAGGGCCCATCATTACCTTACCATCCACCCGATAAAAGAGATTGGGAATTTGTTGTGGGGAGAATCCTCGGAGGATTCCCACAATCGTCTCCTCACCATCTCCCCTGGCGATATAATCCACCGCAGGATGCTGTTCCAGGACTAAACGGGCAATCAATGGGTTGGACACCCCATAACTCCCAAGCACGACCCGCTTGCCAAGGTCAATCTCCTTCAATTTCCATGCCAGCTCCAACCCAGACTCAAGGTTATGGAACCACACGCTAACCCCTACAACATCTGCATCGGCACAACTCTCCACAACATCGTCAACAGTCCTGTACGAAAACGCATAATCCTCCGCTGACATGCCGCTGGCAACAGAATCACTGATGCAGCTAATGTCCGCATCAGGGAAGCGCTGCCTCGCGACTGCCGCCAGCACTTCAATGCCTGACTGGGGAGGATTCACTAGGTCCTCGGTTCCCCATGTGATGCCGCCATACTTCTTTGACGGGGGCGGAAATACGAGCTTCGCTTTCATGCAGGCAGCCTCTATAATTTAACCACTTATTAGTGAATATTTTGTATCCATTAATATAATAAATCTTTGGCACAAAATTACATAATAATTGAAAATATTTATAAATAAATTAAATTATTAAGTAAAATATGCATCAATTGGACAAAATAGACAGAAAAATCCTGCACGAGCTGGACCTCAACGCCCGCCTCCCGCTTTCACAGTTGGCAAAAAGGCTTGGGCTGTCCAGGGACGTCGCCAATTACAGGATGAAGAAGCTTGAAAAAGAGAAGGTAATCAGAGGCTACCGTGCGTTCATTGATGCCTCCCGGCTTGGCTACCGGATGTACCGCGTCTGCCTCAAGTTCTACGCCATCAGCAACAAGGATTACATTGAATTGACCGATATGCTGGCAAGCCAGGAAAATGTCTTCTGGGTGGGCCAGACCGACGGCTTCATCGACATCGTCTTCGGCGCCTGGTTCAGGACAGCCAGCGAATTCAACGATTTCTATGCGTCAATCATAGAGAAGTTCCGGCCAGTCATCAAGCAGGACTATGTCCATGAGCTGCTGTCCTACTCGTATCTTGACAGGGCACATCTCATAGACTCAAAAGCATTCCAAAGGTCTGAGATTATAGTCGGGGGAAACAGGGAAGAGGCTATCGACGGCAAAGACATCGAAATACTCAGAATGCTCTCCACAAACGCAAGAACTCCCCTCATAGGCATCGCAAACAACCTCAGGATGGACAGCGCTTCAATCATCTACCGGATAAGGAATCTCGAGAGCAAAGGAGTGGTTGCCGGCTACAAGGTCGACCTTAGCCTTAAGGAGCTCTACAGATCCTTCTACTCTATCAAGATGTACCTCTCCCGGTTTGGGAGGAGGAGAGAACTTATAGCATATCTGAAATCCAAGCCCATCGTGGTCAATTTCACGCGGGCGATTGGAAGCTGGGACGTGGAGTTTGATGTGGAAGTGGAAAATGACGGAGAATACCATTCATTCATCCAGGACGTCAAGGACAGGTTTGACTTCATCTCAGAAATCTCCTTCTTCAGGGTGACAAAAAACCTCAAGGTGACAAACCTGCCTCGGATTACCCCTCAAGACAACCATTGCAAAGCATAACCTTTATAAACGAAAAAACACTCCTTTTTGCATGGATTTACCGTCGGGAAATGACCGTTTTCTGAGCCCATGACAGCGGAGCAGCAGCCAGCCGAAGGAACGCGCATCGTCCCCCGCCTCCTGCAGGAGGAGATGAAGCAGAGCTACCTCGATTATTCCATGAGCGTGATTGTGGGCAGGGCCCTGCCGGACGTCCGGGACGGACTCAAGCCGGTCCACCGAAGAGTCCTCTATACCATGTGGGAATCCGGCCTGCTGCACAACAAGCCCTTCAGGAAGTCCGCGAACGTGGTAGGGAATTGCATGGCAAAATGGCACCCCCACGGCGACCTGGCCATCTACGACACCCTCGTAAGGCTCGCCCAGGACTTCTCCATGCGCTACCTCCTTGTCCAGGGGCAGGGCAACTTCGGCAGCATCGACGGCGACCGCGCGGCGGCCATGCGCTACACCGAAGCGCGGCTGACGAAGCTCGCGGAGGAGATGCTCCAGGACATCGACAAGGAGACCGTCCCCTTCGTGCCAAACTTCGACAATACCGCGAAAGAGCCCTCTGTCCTGCCGTCAAAACTGCCCAACCTTCTCGTCAACGGCTCCGCGGGCATCGCCGTGGGCATGGCCACCAACAT
>DUHN01000078.1:0-20532 GCA_013330825.1 Candidatus Woesearchaeota archaeon
AAGATAGCGAACAGCCTGTTCGTGGACCAGAAGCTCATCACCGAGCTGGTGAAGGACATCCAGAAGGCGCTGCTGCAGGCGGACGTCAACGTGAAGCTGGTGCTGGAGCTGACCAACAGGATCAAGGAGCGCGCGCTGAAGGAAGATGGCGCGAAGGGGCTGACGAAGAAGGAGCAGCTCATCAACATCGTGTATGAGGAGCTGGTCGTCTTCCTGGGCAAGGAGAAGAAGGCCATCGAGGTTGACGCCAGGAAAAAGCCGTTCGTCATCATGCTGCTCGGCCTGTTCGGCTCCGGCAAGACCACCACCACGGGAAAGCTGGCGCGCTATTACGCGAAGCGCGGCCACAAGGTCGCGGTGCTTGGCCTGGATGTCCATCGCCCGGCTGCCATGGAGCAGATCGAGCAGGTTGCCCATCAGTCCAATGTGAAGGCATTCCTCGATAAAAAGGGAAAAAATCCCATCACCATTTACCGCCAATTCAAGGACGAGTACAGGAATTATGACGTGCTGATCGTCGATACCGCCGGGCGGGACGCGCTGTCGAAGGAGCTCATCGAGGAGATCGAGCAGGTCACCGGGGAGATACGGCCCGAGGAGCGGCTGCTGGTCATCTCGGGGGACATCGGCCAGGCTGCCCAGAAGCAGGCGGAGCAGTTCCACCAGAGCTGCGGGATAACGGGCATCATCGTGACGAAGATGGACGGCACTGCCCGCGGCGGCGGGGCGCTGACGGCGTGCGCGGTGTCCGGGGCCCCAATCGTGTTCCTTGGGGTGGGAGAGAAAGGCGAGGACCTCGAGCCGTTCAATCCCCAGGGGTTCGTCGGCAGGCTGCTGGGGATGGGGGATATCGAAGCCCTCCTGGAAAAAACAAAGGAAGCGATAACGGAGGAGGAAGCGGAAGACCTCGGCAAGAAGTTCCTGAAGGGGGAGTTCAACCTGCTGGACCTGTACGAACAGATGGAGGCCATGGGCAAGATGGGGCCGCTGTCGAAGATCGTGGAGATGATTCCCGGCTTTTCCCAATTCAGGCTGCCGAAGGAGGCGCTCGAGGGGCAGGAGAAGAACCTCAAGAAGTGGAAGATCGCGATGGCAAGCATGACTCAGGAGGAGCTGGAGAATCCCGAAGTGATAGACCAGAGCAGGATCGAGAGGATTTCCAGAGGGTCGGGGATCGGCATTCCCGTGATACGGGAGCTGCTCAAGCAGCACAAGCAGGGCAAGAAGATGGCCAAGATGCTCAAGGGCGGCTCTCCCGGGGACATGAACTCCATGATGAAGAAGCTGAAGGGGAAGTTCCCGGGGATGGGATGACCATCAAGAAATGTTCAATGGATCATCTGGCTGTTGTTGGTGAATAGCTTTCCCTCACATATTTCATTGCGTTGAGTATTGAACCATATTCTCCCTGTTTCCTCAACTGCGCGGCCTTGAGCTGGGTTCGCCTGAATAATTCTCCCTTGGGCGTATCATCATCCGTTGTTTCGGCTTTTCGGGTACCAACACCGGGTAGTGGGATGTCCTTGGCGGCAATATCTACATATGCCCTTAATCCTCCCATGCCATCATTCGGGTTTTCTTCAATGTTCAATGAGAACGTATCAATAGCCGCGGCAGATCGATCCACCATGAGGATAGTCTGATAGATAAATCCTTCCAACGGTGCAGATCTTTTGCCTCCTTTCCTTAGACGTCTGAAAGAGGCAGACCCTACACCAAACATATTGCCGAGAGCGTCGTAGGCGGCCTGATAAAGGACATTGATGGTGTTAAGTCTTGTTGCTTGTTCCCCTGTTTGGACATAGGTTGACAGTTCATCATAGCCTCTCTGGAGCAGATGTTCGAGGTCAGATCGTTGTCCTTCTGTGAGCAACAGTTTGGCCATGGAACCTCGGCAACTCCCCGCCATATTTAAAACTTTCCAAGTGTCACTACTGAAAAATGGTTTTAATAGACTCTCGAGAAGGGGTCCAGCTCGTCAAGGATGGGGCGGCGCTCGGAGACGATGGACTCGCCGAAGCCGAACGACGACGCGGGGCCGAGGATGTCCGTCTTCCGGTTGTACGGGCGGCGGAGGGCATAGTAGGCGCAGAGGCGGAATTCGGGGGAGTTCTTCCTGAGGAAGTCCCTGTGGTCGCACACCACCAGGAAGTGCTTGCCGTGCTTCTCGATCATGATGTTGCTGGCCGCGGCGGTGTCCGGGTCGATGTAGGAGGCATAGACTTTCTTCCCCATCCTGGACAGCGTCTTCTCGAGCCTGTCCTGCTCATTGACCGCGACCTCGTTGAACTTCTTCAGGCCGACGGCGGAAAGCCCCCGGATGCGGGAGGCGGAGTTGGCGAACAGGGACTGCAGGCTCTGCTCCCCGAGGAGGGAGATGCGCAGCTCTGCCGAGGACGGCGTCCTCCTGAGGGCGAGGGAGATGTCCTTGTACTTCTTGTTGAAGAGGGCGAGGGCCTTCCTGAACTTCGGGATGAAGGTGTCCGCGTTCGCCCTTCCGAGCTGGTAGGCGCGGTCGATGCCGGCGACGGCCCTGGTGAGCGTGGTGAAGTCCCTGTAGAAGTCATCGCTGCCGGACAAATCAGCCTGGTCAAGGGGGAGGATGTCTGCCATGGGAATGCCGGAGAACGGAATTATTTAAAGCTGTTGCTTGTGGCAAGATTTATTAACAAAACCGCCGAGTAGAGAGGGTATGGAGCCAACAATTTCCCTGTGCATGATCGCCAAGGACGAAGAGAAGAGCATAGGCAAGGCCATTGACTCTGTTAAGGATATTGTTGATGAAATCATCGTCGTGGACACTGGCAGCGCGGACAGGACCAAGGAAGTGGCGCTGGCGGGGGGAGCCAAGGTTATTGATGTTCGATGGGCTGATGATTTCAGCGCTGCAAGAAACGAGTCATTGAAGAGCGCGACGAAGGACTGGATCCTCGTGCTTGACGCGGATGAGGTCCTCGCGGGAGACGGCTGCGAAAAAATCAAGGGGGCGATTTCCGGGGCGGGCGGGACCGTGGGGGGCTTTGCCCTGGAGCAGCGCACGTACGTGGCGAAAGCGGAAGAAGGCGCCCGGAAGAATCCCGGCCCGTTCCCTGATCCGGGGGAATACCCGTTCTTCGTCCCTCATTCCCTGGTGAGGCTGTTCAGGAACCGCCAGGGGTTCTCGTTCCGGCACCGCGTGCATGAGCTCGTCGAGGATTCCATACGGGAGAACGGAAAAACCATCAAAGCACTTGGCTGCGCCATCCACCATTTCAGCGCAGAGAGGGGAAAGGAATCCACAGAGAAAAAAGCAGCGTACTACATCTCCCTCATCGGGAAGCAGGCAGCGGAGCAGCCGGACAACCCCCGATATGCCTATCAAATGGCGAGGGCTTTTTTGGGGCAGGGGAATCCGGAAGAGGCAAGGAGATGGTTTGCGAAGACAGCCGCCCTTGATTCCCGCTACAGGCTCGTGCATTCCGAGCTGGCCAAGATCCACCTGAAAAAAGGGGAAATGGGGGAAGCAAAGGAATGCTTCAGGAAGAGCATGGAGCTGCATCCCAACAATCCTTCTCCGGCGAATAACCTGGCAGCGATCCATCTTTCGATGGGAGAATACGCTGAGGCAAAGCGCATCCTGGAAGAGGCATTGAAAAAGCATCCCGGGCATAAAATCCTGGAGCACCATTATCAGGAGGCCTTGAGGGTATTGAAGCAGAAGGTGGGTGCATGAGGATAGTCGCAGACCTGCAGATCCACTCGCGCTTCAGCAGGGCGACATCAAGCTCGATAACGCTGAAGAACCTCGAGAAGTACGCCCGGCTCAAGGGGATTTCCCTCCTCGGGACGGGGGATTTCACGCACCCGGAATGGCTGAAGGAGCTGAAGGGCGAGCTTACCGAGGATGGCTCTGGCATCCTGACGTCGAGGAGCGGATTCAAGTTCGTTTTGCAGGGGGAGATTTCCAACATCTACACACAGGACGGCAGGGGGAGGAGAATCCACACGCTGCTGCTGGCCAAAAGCTTCGACGTCGTCGAGCACATCAATGCCGCTTTGCTGAGGAAAGGGCGCCTTGACTACGACGGCAGGCCGATGTTCGGCTTCTCCTGCATCGAGCTGGTAGAGATGATGAAGGGCATCGACCAGGACATAGAGGTCATCCCCGCGCACGTGTGGACGCCGTGGTTCGGGCTGTTCGGCAGCAACTCCGGATTTGATTCCGTCGAAGAGTGCTTCAGGGACCAGGCAAAGCACATCCATGCGCTGGAGACCGGGCTGAGTTCCGACCCGGCGATGAACTGGCGCATCTCCTCCCTCGACAAGTACACGCTGGTGAGCAATTCCGACGCGCATTCGTACTGGCCATGGCGCCTGGGAAGGGAGTGCACGGTGTTCGACATCAAGTGGAGCTACGATGAGCTTATCCGCGCCATCAGGACCAAAAAAGGGCTGGCGGAGACCATTGAAGTGGATCCTCATTATGGGAAATACCACTATGACGGGCACAGGGATTGCGCCATCTCCCTTTCCCCCGATGAAACCAAAAAAAGCAATGGGATGTGCCCCAAATGCGGGCGGCCATTGACCATTGGCGTCCAGTACCGGGTAGAGCAGCTGGCCGACCGGCCGGAAGGGTACAGGCCGAAGGACGCGGTGCCGTTCCGCGACCTGATCCCGTTATCCGAGATCATCTCAGCGGTGGATGGCTCCCCGGTGGCGTCGAAGAAGACGTGGGCGGCCTACATGGAGCTCGTCGGGAGGTTCGGCTCTGAATTCGGCGTGATGCTGGATGCGGATGAGCCCGAGCTGAAGAAAGCCGCCGGCGGGGCGTTGGGCGAAGCCATCATGCAGACAAGGAGGCAGGAAGTGGAGATTTCTCCCGGCTATGACGGGGTGTATGGGGTGCCGAAATTCGCGGTCAAGGGGCCTTTGGCGGAAAAAGGCCGATCGGGGAATTCCACCAGGGAAGGCGCCGACAAAAAAGGCGGAGGGAAAGGGCCGGGGCAGCATCCAAAAAAATCACCTGAGAAAGAAATGCTCAGGGAGCAGAAGCAGTTACAGGAGTATTTCAGGATGCATCAGGGTTAGCCGTTTCTCTTTATTGCCCATTCCCGGGGAAAAATATAAAAAGCATCTGGTGGAAGAGTATCCATGCGGAAAAATGCCCAGCTGACCATCTTTATGGGCATAGGGCTCATCATCATGCTTGCTCTCGTCCTTCTTTCATATTCGGGCAGCGACCCCGGCTCTTCCGGTGCGAGTCCAGGAGTGGACGCGGCAGGCATCCGCGGCTTCGTCGAATCCTGCATGTCCCGGGTGGGGGAGTGGGCGGTGTACGACGTCGCCCTGCAGGGCGGCTACTACGCGGCTCCTGAGCTCAGCGCGCCGTTTTTTTACATGGACATCCCGTATTATTGGCACAATGAAACAAGTTTCGTCCCTTCGGGGCAGGAAATCGAGAAGCAGCTTGCGCTGTATGTCTTCGATGCCCTTAACAGCAGCTGCCTCGATGATTTTGCCCCCTTCCGGGAGCAAGGCTACACCGTCACCGGCGCCCGGCTGGACAATCCTTCCGAGATTTCCGCTGCGATTGTCCGGGGAGGCGTTGACTTTTCCCTTGCCCACCCGTTCCGCTTTTCCAGAGGAGAGTCTTCTATCAGCGTTGACAGCTTTCATGCCGTCGTTCCTCTGGACATCGGGAAGGCGCGGGATTTGGGAGGGATGTTCATCGAGGAGCAGAGGAAGCATCCCAACGAAATCCCCCTGAGCGCCTTTGCCGTCCTGGCCAACTCTAACAATTTCACGTTTGGCATCACCTACCTAAGCGAGGACGAGATCATCTACAGCCTGAATTTTGACGTTCCCCACAAGGAGCCCCTCACGTATGCGTTCGTGGGCAGGTATGACTGGAGCGACTTGAGAGATGGATAGAAAAACATTGGTGGTTTGGGTCGTGATGACGCTTGCAGCATTTTATCCTGTAATTTCCCAAAGCGATGACATGGAATCTCCCGAGCAGGCATCAGACTCCTGGGACAACGAGCAGGTTGAGCAGGAGATGAGGTCAAATCCTGGGAGCGTACCTTCCAACAAGCTGAATGAATGGTCCCAAAGAAACAGCATCTCCATGACGTTTTCGGACGGGGCGGGGATTCAATCGTTCCGGAAAGACGATCAGGGCCGCATCACCCTCATGACGAAGGGCGAGAGGCCCACAACCCTGGCATTGCATGCCCTGAACGCAAAGCTCGACGTGCTGCCTTCAGGCGAGGTGCGCTTTGCGGATCGGGATGAGGTGTCGGGTGAAGTGAAGGCAGCCACAGCTAAAGATCGGATTGATGTCTCTGGATACATCAAGACAAGCACCGCAGGCCCTCCGCAGAAAGAGGAATCCTATGGTTTGTCCGGCGTGCTGACCGTGGATGGCAGGCAAGTTTTCCTTGCAGGGAAAAACGATGTCGTAACAACAAAAGGGGATGAAGTGGCCATCAAAGGAGAAGGGGGGGAAATCGGCCGGGACGGGAAACCCATCGCTGCCTTCAATAGCGGTCCTGACCCTGCAAAAGGAGCAGAGATCTCCTTTCTCCCCAAGGGAGAGCTGCTTAAAAGGGGAGAGTATGTCGCCTATAAAGACCCTGTTGGGTGGGAAGCGTCGTTTGCCGTGAGAACCGATGATCAGAACCCTGGAGGCGTCTTTATGACCAACACCGATTGCGGAAGCGCGGGCAGCTGCATCCTGAGATGGGATGCGAAGACGCTTATCATGAGCGGGGAGATGAGCAGAACCCGTGTTGATGTGTTTGACCCATCCATCCAATCGGTGTCCGTGGATAAAAAGGGGGGGGATTCTTTGAATATTCGTTATTGGACGGGCGGCAGGAAGAGCGCAGGAGAGGTTTTCATCGCCTCAAACGGGATAACAACAATTGGTGCACCTCCCCCGTTCCGGATAGATGCCGGCTTCACTGAGTATCCAAATCCCTGGGGGGCAAACCCGGGAAGCCAACAGTTGGAGCGCGCGGCCCAGCCGGCCCAGCGGTTTGGCCTGAGCATAGCTCCCGATTCTCCCGGAAGCGTCTCGTTGACGGAAGTCAGCAGCAGCGCAAGGTTCCCTCCCCCTCCGGACGGCAGCGTCGGAAGCACGTTCTTTCCGGAGCAGCCTATCGGGAGATTGTACGACCCTCTCCGTGTCCCTTCAGCTCCTGCGGAGCCCGATGCGCAGGTTGCTTCGCCAAAAATAACGACCGTGGGAGGAGCCAGCTACCGCTATGACGAAGCAGCGGAAGGGTGGAGGCTGGTGGGCCCGTCCGGCGAGGCTCCTGCCCCATCATACACCTACAATCCCCGGACAACAAGCATATACCAGCAAAATGCCTTTGTCAGGGGAAGCCCTGTGGGAGAAAAGGCTATTGTTGATCTCGGAGATTTAACTTCAGGGTTTGGAATAAGACCGGATCCTTTTTTGAACGTTCCTTCAATGCATACAGGGATGGATTTCAGGGGGAATACTGGCGATCCTATCCGTGCGACCGGCTCGGGAGAAGTGACCGTGGCGGGGGCGAATGGCGGATATGGTAAAATGGTTGAGATAAACCACGGTGATGGAACCTCAACGCGGTATGCCCACATGAGCTCTGTTGCTGTATGGCCGGGAGACACTGTCCGTGGCGGGGAAATACTTGGCAGAGTAGGATCCACCGGAAGGTCAACGGGTCCTCATCTCCACTATGAGACTTTAGTCAACGGGGAGGTTGTTGATCCGTGCCTCTCCCTTTGCGCGAAAGTGCCCGCACAGCGTTGAAAGTGCAGAAATCTATTTCCTCAGCGCCGCCCTGACGCTCGCGATGGCCACTTCTATCTGGTCCTTTGACGGCTTCTGGGTCGTGATCTTCTGCAGCCACAGGCCGGGGGCGGAGACCATCCTCCAGAGGACGTTTCCCTTGTGCCTGTCGGATGCCTTGAGCAGCTCGTAGGAGACGCCGGCCACGACGGGGATGAACAACAGCCTGGCGACGAACAGCACCAGCTTTCTTGTCCAGAAGCCAAGAGAGGTGAAGCCGGGGAACAGGGAGATGACGAGGGAAGGGATGACGGAGAACACCAAAATGCTCACCAGCAGCACGAGGAGGATGAAAGCCGTCCCGCACCTCGGGTGGAGCGTGGTGAACTTCGCGACGTTCTTCGCCGTCAGCTTCCTCTTGTGCTCGTAGCAATGGATGGCCATGTGCTCCGCGCCGTGGTACTGGAACATCCTCCTGATGTCCTTCATGAAGGAGATGGCCCAGATGTACGCGACGAAGAATGCGATGCGGATGATGCCGTCAATGAGGTTGAAGAGGAAGGGCTTTGACTCCTCCCGGAACCCTATCCAGTGGGTGAGGACGTAGGGCAATGCGACGAAGATGCCGATGGCGAGGAGGATGGAGAAGAGAATGGTTCCCGTCATCTCTTTTGCGCTGAGCTTTTCATCCTTTTTCGCCGCCGCCTGGTTGGCCGACCATGTCAAGGCTTTCATGCCGATGGAGAGCATGCGCACGAGATTGACCGAGCCCCTGACGAAGGGCAGCTTCTTGAGCCGGGAATGGGGGGACCTGAGCTTCGTGACCTTCGTCTTGACGGACTTGTCGGGCTTCCTGACCGTGATCGCGTATTTCGTCGGGGCGAGGATCATCACTCCCTCGATGACTGCCTGGCCGCCGATGGGAATGTGCTTCTCTCTGTCCTTCATAAGGGTGAATTCTTTTGGCTTTTTTAAAAAGATGTTGGTTTGTCAACTAGAAAATGAAATGGTGGGCCCGACCAGATTCGAACTGGTGACCTTCACCGTGTGAAGGTGACGTCATAGCCGCTAGACTACGGGCCCGCGGGAATGAGTCACAACCGTCTTCTTATAAAGATTGTCCTTATCTCTTTGTGAGCGGTCAGCGTCAGAGAATTTAAAAAGAAAAGGCGGTTTTCAGGGCCAAAAAGGACATCACTTTCACAAAATCTTTCAGAGGCTGTTAGCATGAGGCTCCCTTTCAAACCACAGACAACAGCATATAGTTGCACCTATGCAACGCAGGCAATCGCCCTGAATTATTTTCTTGGGACAAACTATTCCGACAGGGATGTTGTCGCTTCGCTGGAAAGGGGGTTTCCCGTAAATGACGGGACGTTTCTTTTGGTGCAGGGCAGGGTGATGAGGCAGTTACAGATGGGCGGAAAGCCTGGCCTTTTGGATCTCGTTGGGGGGGCTTTCATAGGATTCAGGGATAAAAAAGCCATCCCTTCCCTCGAAGAAGCCATTACTATTTCCCTCGCGTATGCATCAAGCGATGCGGAAGCGGGCAAGCTGAAGGCATTTGCCGCGGATGATGAAGTAAAGGTGTTTTACGATACATTCACCGCCCACGTGGATAGGGAAATTCTCCAGAAATTCAGGGCAATCGATGTTATTGACGGAACTGTTAAAGACCCGTACGAGCCAATTCGCATACTTTCCAAAGGGGATCTCTCAGTGAAAAAAGGCGATATCTCTTCCATTGACTTTTACCACCATCGGGAGGGCGTGGTGCTTTTTGGGGCACTGCGAAAAGATATTGACGACCGCCAGGACTCCATAGCAGGACATTCGTGGGCAGTCGACAGGGTGGAGGACAATGCCATAGTTTTGCTTGACACCTATCATTTCCACTACGGGAGCGAGCGTGAAATCAGCATTCCCCAAAAAAAATTTTCCAAGTCAATAGCGTATAATGTTGGAATCATCGAGAAAAAATAATAAAAAAGAAAGAAACGATGCTGCATCGGAATTGCCGAGACTTACTGCGGTGAATCTCTTCGCTTCCTGTAACAGTCCCTGCAGTACACTGGCCGTCCTGCAGCGGGCTTGAAAGGCACCTGCGTCTGCTGGCCGCAGTCCGCGCATGTCGCGTCGTGCATCTCTCTCGGGCCGCCAAAGCCGCCTCCGCGGCCGCCGCCTCTGCCTCCCTGTCCAAATTCTCTATCCATTGTTGTTCACCTGTTGTTGTTCCGAAGAACTAGTTTCCAAGAATCCCTTAAAGAATCCTAGAACAAGCCTAGCCTTCGTTTGTTTGTTTTTATGGTATATTTACTCCTGAGAACGAGGCCTCTTTTAAAAACGTATCGGTTTTTCGGGCATTTCCGCCCTTCGGCTGCGGGGAGAAATGAAAATTTTATAAGAGCAGGGAGAAAGGCGATGGCGGGGGAGCGGGAACTCATGCAACTCAAGCGCCTGGTATTGAGGAACATCCGCAGCTACACCGATGCTGCGATCGACTTCCCGCAGGGCTCGGTGCTGCTGGCCGGGGACATCGGCTCGGGAAAGTCCACGATACTGCTGGCCGTCGAGTTCGCGCTCTTCGGCATCAAGGCATCGGAGCTGCCGGGCTCCTCGCTGCTGCGCCACGGGAAGCGCGAGGGCTCCGTAGAGCTGGTCTTTTCCATCGACGGCAGGGACATCCTCATCAAAAGGGTGCTGAAACAGGCGGCGAACGGCATCGTGCAGGATGCCGGCTACCTCATCAGGGACGGCGTGAAGAAAGACGCGACGCCGAAGGAATTGCGCGCCCTTGTCTTCGAGATTCTCGGCTATCCCAAGGATCTCGTGGGCAAGAGCAAGGACCTCATCTACAGGTACACGGTCTACACGCCGCAGGAGGCGATGAAGGAGATACTCACCGCGAAGAAGGAGGAGCGCCTCGATATCCTGCGGCGGGTGTTCAACGTCGACAAGTACAAGCGCATCAGGGAGAATTCCGTCATCGTCCTCGGGGCATTGAAGGAGAGGCGCAAGGAGCTGGAGGGCTTCTCCGCGAATCTTCCCGAGAAGAAGAGGGAACGGGAAGAGCTTGAGGAAGAGCAGCGCGGGATCGCCGGGCGGATTGCGGAGCTCCAGCCTGCCCTCGGGGAGGCGCGGAAGATGGCGAGGGAGAAAGCGGCCGCGCTCGAGAAGGCCGAGAAGGAGGCGCGCGAGGCGCAGCTCCTCAGGCGCGAGCTCGCGGGGCTTGAGGCGAGGATGGGCGCCATCCTGGAGCAGCGGAAGAGGAACGCGGCAGAGCTTGAGCGTACCGCGAAAGAGATCCTGGTGCTGGAGAACGAGACCCAGGGCAGGGACATCGCAGACCATGCCAAGGGAATCATGGAGAGGATGTCCGCGCTCCAGTCCAAAGAGAAAGAGCTGAGGGCCGTCCACCAGTCCGTGAGCTCCCTCCTGACGAAGAAGGAGCAGAGCGAGGACACCGCGCGGAAGGTGATGACGCTCGATGACTGCCCGCTGTGCCGGCAGCGCGTCGCCCATTCGCACAAGGAGACCATCGCCGCCGACGAGGCAAGGAAGCAGAAGGAGTGGGATTCGCTCCTCGTGAAAGAGAAGCAGAGGGAGAGCGAAATCACGGGGGCCATGGGCGCGCTGCAAAAGGAAGCGGACGAGCTGAGGAAAAGGCAGGGCGAGGCGGCCGCGCTCAGGGTGAAGCTCCAAACCCTCGGCAGGAGGCGGCAGGACAGGATGCTGAAGGAGGGGGAGCAGGAATCCCTCAAAAAAGAGATTGGCCAGATCAGCGTCCGAAAGCTGGACCTCATCCTGCAGCTCGGGCAGAAGAAGGCAGCGGAGGAAGGCTACCAGTCCGCGAAGGAAGAGGTGGAGAAGGCACGGGGGAAGGAGCAGAAGGCGGAGCTTGAGCACCTGGGCATGAAGAAGGAGCTCGAAGGGGTGCAGCGCCTGCTTGCCGTCATCGGGAAGGACATCCGCGAGAAATCAGAGGCCGTGGAGAAGCTGAAGCGCCTCCGGGGCGTGCACGAGTGGCTGTCCGCGTTCTTCATGAACCTCATGCTCACGATGGAGCGCCATGTCATGCTGCAGATCAACAAGGAGTTCAGCGAGCTGTTCCGGAACTGGTTCTCGACGCTGATGGAGGACGAGATGCTGTCGGTGCGCCTGGATGACGAGTTCACCCCCCTCATCGAGCAGGACGGCTACGAGACTTCCATCGACAACCTGAGCGGCGGGGAGAAGACGTCGGTGGCGCTGTCCTACCGCCTGGCGCTGAACAGGGTCATCAACGATGTCGTGGCGGAGATCAAGACCCGGGACATCCTCATGCTGGACGAGCCGACGGACGGGTTCTCAACGGAGCAGCTCGACAAGGTCCGCGAGGTGCTGGAGACGCTCAGGATCGGGCAGGTCATCATCGTCTCCCACGAGGCGAAGATCGAGAGTTTCGTCGATAACGTCATCCGGATAGCGAAGCAGGACCACGTGAGCAGGGTCGTTGTATAGCGTTGCAGGGCACCCATCACTATGAAACGCCGTCTCTGGCGGTGCGACAGCATATCTTTTTCTTTTCCCCAAGCTTTTCTTTCGCGGCCCCGTGAAAACGCTTTGCGTGTTCAGGATGCCGGAGGCCGTGCCTCCGTGCACGAAGGGGATCGGAAAGAAAAGGCCGAGCGAAAGCTTTAAAAAACTCGTTCACCGAGGGGGAACCCATGGCACGACGCCGCAAGGGCCCGGAGAAGGCGATGGAGGACGTGCAGCGCGAGGAGATGCAGCGCAAGTGCCCGGAATGCGGCTCCACGGAGATCGAGCACGACCACGGGGAGTACTACTGCGGGAAGTGCGGGATGGTGCTTGAGTAGCCAGAGGATGCTGAGTTCTGGATAGTTTGTTATCACTAAATGAGGGATAAAATAAATAGAAATATAAATCCTGTCAGCATACCACGATAATGAGCATCCAAGCGGGGACCCTTGACCCTTATGTCATACGTAAGGCGAACGCGGAAATCAGCAGGAATCTCAAGATTGCTGTTGGGGCAGGAAACCCCCATGCAAAATTGGAAGCACTGTGCACGGCAGAGGCTCATGCCAAATATCTCGCCACCGGCGCTGCGGAGGATCCTCAGTTTCATTACCGCCTTGGGAGGATATTAGGGGATGTCGTTAAAGAAGGCTTCTTCGTCATCGACAAAAAGGGAGTGTTCACCAACATCCACCACATGATGGCTTCCTATACTGAGGCGGTACGCCTTACGGAAATGAAAAAAAACGATGATGTGCTGAAGAGGCATTATCTAGATCAGGAATCCGCCCAAGAGAAATCCGTCATTGTGATACATGATTGCGCACGCGCCGGCTTCGCAACGGGGCTCTACCGCCTTTTTGAATGGCAGGCGAATTTTGGCAACGAAAAAGAGGCATCACAAGCGTTCCTGACAGCTGCCATGTATGCCAATGAGCTGTTGGTGGCTGGAGAACCCCTTCTTACCCTCAGAGCAAAGAAGAAAGTTGCGGCGATATTCGGGTACCTCTTCGAAGGAAAAGGGCATGCCGCACTCTGCCCTCGGGGCGTCTCTGTTGTCAGGCAGGCCTATGGGCCCACTTATTCGCATATCGTTCCTCCCGACCATCAAACTATTCCGCTGGACAGGGCCAAGATGAATTGATTTAACCCACCACAACCCTTATAAACAATCCATCGCTTCCCAGCAGCATAACCGATGACTGATGACGGGGAAACCCTGAGGGAGGCAGTTTTTCTGCACCATAACCTTTAAAAATATCCCTCGAACTCGGCATGGAGGACACTATGGCAGCAATCGAAGCATCCAAGGAGCTCGCGGACAAGGTCTACGAGGCAATTGAAGTAGCCCGGGCAACGGGCAAGATCAGGAAGGGCGCGAACGAGGCCACGAAGGCGGTGGCCAAGGGCCAGGCCAAGCTCGTGGTCATCGCGAAGGACACGCAGCCCGCGGAAGTGGTCATGCACATCCCCATGCTCGCGGAAGAGAANNCAGCAGGCACGGCCATCCCAGAGGCGGCCGTCGAGGCAGCAGGAGCAGGAAGGCGCAAAAGGGACGGTGCAGTTCACCCCTTCCTATCCCGCCAAGGTGGAGGAAGTCGTGGGAAGGACCGGCTCGAGAGGGGAGGCCATCCAGGTCCGGTGCCGCGTCCTCGATGGAAGGGACAAGAACAAGATCCTCAGGAGGAACGTCAAGGGTCCGGTGCAACTGGGGGACATCCTCATGCTCCGCGAGACCGAGTTCGAGGCACGGCAGCTGCAGAAGGCAGGCAGGGGCACGAGCTAAATGGCGAAGTGCAGCTTCTGCGGAGAGGCGATGGAACGCGGCACGGGGAAGATGTACGTCAAGAAGGACGGCAAGATACTCTACTTTTGCTCGACCAAGTGCGAGAAGAACACCCTCAAGCTCGGCAGGAAATTCCTGGAGACCAGATGGTCGTCCAAGTACAAGAAAGAGAGGCAGGAGAAGCGCGAGGAATAAAAAGGGAGAACACGAAGGGCAGCACCATGTTCACGAGCGATATCATCAAGAGCATAAGCAAATCGGCAGGGGGACGCCCCTGCTCGGAAGCGAGCTTCCGGCATCCACTGCGTGGACTACGTGGAGTGCCGATAGCGAATACCAAAGCAAGAGCGAGTCGGTGCTGCCCCGAGCAGGGCGAGGAGTTCTCCCGTCAGCAAGTGAGGGCACCATGATCGAGCGCAGCCTTGTGGTCATCAAGCCGGACGGGGTGAAGCGCAGCCTTACCGGGAACATCATCAGGCGCTTCGAGCAGACCGGGCTCAAGATCGTGGGCATGAAGATGGTCTGGGTGGACAAGGGCTTCGCCCGGAAGCACTACAAGGCGCACGCGGGCAAATCATTCTTCAAGGACCTTGTCGCGTTCCTGAGCGAGGGGCCCGTCGTGGCCTTCGCGGTGGAGGGCGTGCACGCGGTCGACAATGTGCGCAAGCTCGTCGGCCCCACCTCGCCGAGCGATGCCCCTCCGGGCACCATCAGGGGGGATTTCGCCCACCTGTCCATGAAGTACGCCTCCCAGACGGGGTCCGGCGGCAAGAACATCATCCACGCCTCAGGATCCCTGCAGGAAGCCAAGGAAGAGATCAAGCTCTGGTTCACCGACAAGGATCTCCACACCTACAAGACCGTGCACGAAGCGCATGTCTTCTGATTCAGACTTGAGCATCATCACCCCACTCCCATTCATCAGCCGCATAATCGCCGCCCTCCGGGCGGAGAAGGCTACGCGCCGCGCCCAATGCTGCAGCGCGCGGCGCGTCAATGCGGCGCCCCATTGAGGGCGCCGGATAGGTGCGCGGCCCAGGGCAATGGGGGCCGCGCGAAGCTATTTCCCGCGAAGCGGGCAGGGATGAATGATGCTGCAAGCCAAAACAAGGAACAATTGAGGTACATTCACTATGGCAGAACGAATGGTCGACAAGGTCATGAGGATCACGAAGCATCCCGAGAACATCCGCAATATCTGCACCTCCGCGCACATCCACCACGGCAAGACGGCGTTCACCGACAACCTCCTCGCGGCATCGGGCCACATGGCGGCGAAGAGCGCCGGAGACCTGGAGGCGGGCATGGCCACGTGGCAGCACAAGGATGAGCAGGAGCGCCTCATGACGGTGGACGCGGCCAACGTGTCCATGGTCCATAACTACCGGGGGAAGGAGTACCTCATCAACCTCATCGACACGCCGGGGCACGTGGACTTCGGCGGCAACGTCACGAGGGCCATGCGGGCCATCGACGGCACCGTCGTGCTCATCTGCGCGGTGGAGGGCGTCATGCCGCAGACCGAGACGGTGGTCAAGCAGGCATTGCGGGAGAGGGTCAAGCCGGTGCTGTTCATCAACAAGGTGGACAGGCTGGTCAAGGAACTGAAGCTGCCGCCGGAGAAGATACAGGAGCGGTTCGTCAAGCTCATTGCGGGGTTCAACAGGCTCGTCGAGCAGATAGCCGAGCCGCAGTACAAGCAGGCATGGAAGGCCAGCATCCAGGACGGCTCCGTGGCCTTCGGAAGCGCGAGGGAGAACTGGGCGCTCTCGTTCGCGTTCATGCAGAAGAAGAACGTCGGGTTCAAGGACATCCTCAGGATCTACGAGATGGGCGAGGAGGAGCGCAAGGCATGGGTGTGGGAGAACGCGCCGCTGCACGAGGTCATCCTCGACATGGTCATCAGGCACCATCCCAACCCCATCGACGCGCAGAAGTACCGCATCCCGAAGATCTGGCACGGCGACAAGGAGAGCGAGCTGGGCAGGAACCTCGTCAGCTGCGACCCCAACGGGAAGGTGGCGTTCGTCATCACGCGCATCGTGATCGACCCAAGGTCCGGCAAGGACATCTCCGCCGGCAGGCTCTTCTCCGGCACGCTGCGCCCGGGCATCGAGGTGTTCCTCAACAACGCGAACCAAAAGCAACGAATCCAGAACCTCTACATCTACAACGGCGTGAAGCCGGAGCTCATCGACTACATCCCCGCCGGGAACGTGTGCGCCATCTCGGGAGTGATAGGCAACGCCGGCGAGACCGTGACCCTCGAGCCGGAGCAGGCGTTCGAGGAGCTCAAGCACATCTTCGAGCCGGTCATCACCAAGGCCATCCAGCCGAAGAAGATGCAGGACCTGCCGAAGCTCGTCGAGGTGCTGCGCAAGGTGAGCAGGGAGGACCCGTCCATCAAGATCGAAATCAACGAGGAGACGGGGGAGAACCTCATGTCCGGCATGGGCGAGCTGCATCTCGAGATCGTCGAGAACCGCATCGTCACCGAGAAGAACGTGGAAGTGCAGACCTCGCCGCCCATCGTCGTGTACCGCGAGTCCATCACCAAGGCCTCGCAGGAAGTGGAGGGCAAGACGCCCAACAAGCACAACAAGTTCTATTTCACGGTCGAGCCGCTGAATCCGCAGATCTCCCAGATGATCAAGGACGGCAGGATCCCGGAAGGCAGGCTCAAGAAGAAGAACCTCGAGATACGCGACGCGTTCGTGGAGACCGGCATGGACTCCAAGGAAGCTGAACAGGTAAAAGACATCTACAACGGCAGCATCTTCTGCGACCGGACAAGGGGGCAGGTGTACGCGCAGGAAGTGATGGAGCTGATTTTGGACATGTTCGAGGAGGTCATGCGCAAGGGCCCTCTCGCGCGGGAGCCGTGCGTGAGCATCCGCGTCAACCTGACGGACATGACGCTCCACGAGGACGCCATCCACCGCGGCCCGGCGCAGGTGTACCCCGCCATCAGGGAAGGCATCAGGGGGGCGATGATATATGCCGGCCCGATCATGCTCGAGCCCATGCAGGTCATGCTGATCGAGGCGCCGATTGAGTACATGGGCGAGATCACCAAGCTCGTGTCCTCCATGAGAGGGCAATTGCTGGACATGAACCAGGAAGAGACCCAGGTGGCGGTGAAGGCGAAGCTGCCGGTCATGAACATGCTCGGGTGGTCGTCCGACCTTCGCTCCGCGACAGAGGGGAGGGGCGTCTCATCCCTCGTGGACCAGAGCTTCGAGCGCATCCCGGGGGAGATCCAGACCAAGGTCATCGACGACATCAAGAAGCGCAAAGGGCTGACTGATGCGATGGTCGGGGTTTGATTGCATTGTTATTGCGGGTTTTTTGCTAAAAAAGTTTAAATAGGGAGATTGCAAGGGTAGTGGTATGTTTTCCCGCACATTTTTGTTCTTCCTCGTCGTATTGTTGATTGTCTCAAATTCCTTCTCAGCCGCCGGTGGCGGTGGTAATCCGCCACCCCCCCCATGTTCGGGAAATAACGGACAGCCATGCGGGAACTGCGGCTACTATGACTGCCAAAACAATTGCATCGGCTCCGGCACCTGCTATCCCGGCACGGTGGAGTATGGTGGAAGCTGCGGGAACTGCGGAACCCTGAAAAGGACATGCGGCGGCACCTGTGGGTTTAGTGGGACGAGCTCACTTGAAGGATCTCAAGACAGCGTGAATGCATTTGAAAACTCCATTGTCGGGATGGTGAGCGCGAAGGAATGGAAGGAACGGAGTGGGGCGTCTGGTGGAGCGGTTACTGAGCTTGGGGGCATCGGGGGTTTTGGTTTCCCGTCCTGCTATAACTGCGACTGGGGAGCCTGGGAATGCTTCAATGAAGGCGTCTGCCCTGCCGGAAGTGCGCGATGCAACAATGCATCCTACCAGACCTGCTCCTCTGGCTGCCAGTGGCAGGATGCAGGCACCAATGCGGACCTGGATAGCATGGACTTCCAGTGCGGCGATTCCCTCTGCGACAATGTTGCGGGAATCTACAATGCGACCAAGGCGGATTCCGAAACATCATGCACTGATGGAGCCGACAACGACTGCGACGGCACGACGGACTGCGCAGATATGGACTGCAAAGGCAGCATCGCAGGAACCGTTGCCGGAGAGAGCAATGCTTCCTTGGCTGATGCGACGGTCTCCGCCCTGTCCGGCACCATGACACAAGCGGCGGCAACGACCGATGGCTCAGGAAAGTACGCCATGGCGGTGGACTGCGGAACGTATAACCTTGTCGTTTCCCATGAAGACTATGCTTCGCTCACAAAAGAAGGGATTGTCGTTCCCCCTCAGTCCAGAACAGTGTCCGATTTCATTTCCAATCATTCGCTGGTCCCTCTCGGTTCCTGCGAGGCAGACTGCACGGGGGCAGGAGACGATACCATCCACTCCTCTTGCGANNTGGTTCAGGAACTACAATTCCACCCACGAGGTGGAGTGCCCGTTTGGAACGCCGCAGGAGAAGTCCCATCTTGCCACGCGCGTCTCCTGCAGCGCGGGGACGCTGGTGAAGACAAGCACCATCGTGCTCTACAAGGGCAAGCCGGTGAAGCTCGTGGTGGCCAGTTGTGGCTGAATTCTGGATTGGGAGACAGCCAAGCGGAACGCAGGGATAAGTGATAAGAACAGGAAAATGAATCCGGCATCCGCAATAATTTTAGATGGGCAAAATACTGTATGAGGTGTGCCGCTCAACATCCACCCCATCTTCGTGCACTTTCCCATCGCGCTGCTGTCGCTGTACGCGGTGATGGTGCTGATCCGGTTCAGGAAGGTGATGGGGCTGCCGTACTGGTCCTACGCCAAGGCGATACTGGCCATCGCTGGGACTCTGGGGGCGTTCGCCGCATTGCAGACCGGGTCTCTGGTGGGAGCGTTGCCGGGATTTGGGAAACGCTGGGGAAGATCGAATCCCTGGTGCTGGAGTCATTCATCGTTGCGCTGGCCGCGCTTGCCGGACTCATTGCCATCAGCATCACCGGGGCTTTGGGAGGGGCGATTGTCTATGGGCCGGACGTCGATCCGGTGGTGAGTCTGGTGTATCATTTGCTCTTCTGAAGAGCATGGCAAAACAGCGGTGTTTCAGACGGATAATCAAACCATAACCTTTATAAACGCCCTCCTTCTCCCCCAGATTGTCGCATAGGGGTGCTTATTCGCATTCACGCGCGTATATATCATATTCAAGTTCAAAACACGTACAGGAGGAACATACCATGGCAAAAGGAAAACCGCATCTGAACCTTGTATTCATCGGGCACGTCGACCACGGCAAGTCCACCACGGTGGGCAGGCTGCTCTACGACACCAAGAACATCGACGAGCAGGCCATGCGCAAGCTCAAGGAGAAGGCAGAGGAGCTCGGCAAAGGAGGGTTTGAGTTCGCGTTCGTCATGGACAACCTCAAGGAGGAGCGCGAGAGGGGCGTCACCATCGACCTCGCCCACAAGAAGTTCGAGACGCCGAAGTATTACTACACCATCATCGACGCTCCCGGGCACAAGGACTTCATCAAGAACATGATCACCGGCGCATCCCAGGCGGATGCCGCCGTTCTCGTCGTTTCCGGCAACCCCGGAGACGGCGTGCAGTCCCAGACCAAGGAGCACGTGTTCCTCTCAAGAACCCTGGGAGTCGGACAGCTCATCGTCTACGTCAACAAGATGGACATGGCCAAGTGGGAAGAGAAGCGCTTCAACGAGGTCAAGGAGCAGGTGACTGCCCTCCTCAAGAGCGTCGGCTTCAAGCCGGACCAGGTCCTCTTCGTGCCCGGCGCGAGCCTAGTGGGAGAGAACGTGGCGAACAAGGCCACGCACATGGCATGGTACAAGGGCCCCACCCTCCTGGAGGCCATGGACAATTTCAAGCAGCCGGAGAAGCCCACCACCCTGCCATTGAGGCTGCCCATCCAAGATGTCTACAACATCACCGGCATCGGCGTCGTTCCCGTGGGAAGAGTGGAAACAGGCATCATGAAGGTGAATGACAAGGTCATCATCGTGCCCGGCAGGGAAGGCAAGGGCGTCTCTGGGGAAGTGAAGACCATCGAGATGCACCACGAGCAGCTCACCGAGGCAGAGCCGGGGGACAACGTGGGCTTCAACGTCCGCGGGCTCGCGAAGAACGACATCCAGAGAGGGGACGTGCTCGGCCATCCGAGCAATCCCCCGACCGTGGCCACGGAGTTCACCGCGCAGCTTGTCGTGCTGAACCACCCGAGCGTCATCACCGTCGGCTACACGCCGGTGTTCCACATCCACACGGCCCAGGTGGCGTGCAGGATCGAGGAGATCGTGAAGAAGCTCGACCCGGCAACCGGCCAGACCAAGGAGGAGAAGCCGGACTTCATCAAGAACGGGGACGCGGCCATCGTCAAGATCAAACCAATCCAACCGCTCGTCATCGAGAGGCAGAAGGACATCCCGCAGCTCGCGCGCTTTGCGAT
>DUHN01000078.1:20638-45676 GCA_013330825.1 Candidatus Woesearchaeota archaeon
GTGGTGATGCGCGGCCCGATCCCCCTGCCGACGCGTAAGCTGAGGGTGACGACAAGGAAGTCGCCTGACGGCGAGGGGACAGCCACATGGGAGCGCTACGAGATGCGCGTCCACAAGCGGGTGATTGATCTGGGCCTGGATGAGAGGGCCCTGCGCCTGGTGATGAGGGTCCCGATCCCTGAAGGGTTGAATATCGAGATCGAGATGAAGGAGTAAAGGGAGCGTTTTCTTTCTGTTCTGCTGCGGATAAGCAAGCGGAGTCCATTAACAGTCTTTTGTGGTCTTGTTCAAGGGCGGCGCCAGCCTTCGCTGTTTCCCCGATTAGAGAATCCGATTAACGATATTGAACAACAGCATAGTACGATGGAAGAGGGGGGTCCAGCACGTTGGGAACGCCATTGGCGGTAAGGGTCTGGGAGAGGAACGGGAACGCCGCAGGGTGGGAAGACCTCAATCCGCCTGAGAAGGTTGCCTTGATTATGGAATCAATATACTGTTTGTCCTGGGAGCCGGTAATGCCCGCAACGATGAAGGGGCTATCTCCGGTCTGAAGGACAGAGGAGAGCGTGTTGGCAGCGCTTTTCGGGATGCCGATGGAGAGAGGGTACACTACGGCGGAAGCCTTCTTCAGCCTGCCATTTTTCTGGGAGATGACATACACTTCTTCCCAATCCCTTGACAGAGCGGGCCTGCCCCGGGAAGCCGGTTGTTTCATTGGCCGAGGGAATGCGCTGCATTTTTAATAGATTATGCTTGTTGCGGTTTCCCGGTTCAGACGGTATGCGGCAACAGATGGCGGCAAGCGCCTCAAAAAGATTTTTATACCCTGCCGCTTCACCGCACCCCATGTCAGAATGCAAGGAACCCCGATGCTCCGCACCGGCAACCAAGAAGTGGAACGGCCGGCCGGTCTGCGACGACCATTACGACATGTACCGCGACCAGTACGAGAGCATGCTGAAGGATTTCCAATAGGGCCGGCAAGGATTGCTGTTTTCTTTCCACCAGGCAAAGGATTAAATTCTCCTGTTTTCGTGCAGGCGCATGGGCTACCTCAGCAACCGCTCCATCAACCTCCTCAATGCCCATTCCCTCCTCGTCGTCGTCTCTGACCAGGCGAAAGTGCTGTTCAGCGCGGCGTTTTTCCTCAGCGAGGGGATCCCGCCGTGGGCGATTGCGCTGCTCTGGGCCTGGCATTTCGCGGCCAGGCTCCTCGCCAGGACAGGGACCATCCGCCTCGTCCGCCACGCCGGGCTGAAGGCGAGCATCATCCTTGGCGCATTGGGCAACGCGCTTGCCTTCTTCCTGCTCGTCCCGGTGCACGGGCTGGGCTGGCTCGTCGTCGCGTATTTCACCGCCATTGCCGTCTTTGACAGCCTGTACTGGATGGCCTACCACTCCCTGTTCTGCATCGCCGGCGACCACGAGCACCGCGGCAAGCAGATGGCGGTGCGCTCCGTGCTGGGGATGCTGGCCACCGCGATCGTGCCTGCAGTGAGCGGCGTGCTGGCCGCGACAGCGGGATTCGGCTGGGTGTTCCTCGTCGGCGCGGCGGCAGTCGCGCTCTCGGCTCTCCCGGTCTGGCTCGTCGCGCTTCCGGAAATCCCTCCCGTGGGGCCTGTGCGGGAAGGCGTCAAAACCCCGAAATGGGGGTTCACCCTGTTCGCGGCAAAGGCATCCTATGACAACAGCTACCTGTTCGTCTGGGGCATGATGGTGTTCCTCATCGCGGGGAATGTGGCGCTCTTCGGCGGCATCATCGCCGTGGGCATCGCGCTCCAGGTGCTCTTGTTCCTGATGGGGGGCTATTGGCTCGACAAGGGCAAGGGAAAGGCCATGCTGCTCGGCGGCGGGCCTGCCACCATCATGAAAATCGCCATGCAGGCCGGGTTTGTCTTCACTCCGCTGGCGGTCATCGCGACGAATGCACTCAATTTTTTCAAGGACGTCCTGTTCGACCCCGCAGTGAACCTGCCGTATTACAACCGCGGCAAGGCGGCCAGGGATCCGGTGTGGTACATGGCCTGGGGGGAGATGGGATGGGACGTCGGCGCCATCGCAACGCTCCTCCTGGTCGCGGCGCTCAATTATGCCGGCCTTCCCCTCAGGGCGATCATCCTTCTCGGCGTCGTCGGCGTGATTGTGCCGGGGTGGATGGCATACAAGAGGTACGGCAATACACAACACCCTGCCAAGGGATGGTTTTCCATGATGAGGCGGTAAAGCAGGACACGCCCCTTCCTGCCTCCGGCGAATGCTTGGCGCGCTCCCAATGCGCGCGTTGGTTGGGGGACTGATAATCACAAAGAACATTTATAAACAAATCTTTCATCCGTCCTCCTCATTGCCGTGGTGGCACAACCTGGTACTGCGCAAATCAGTTGCAAACTGAGCGTAAGCCTGGAAAAAAGGACAGTACCATAGAGCTTGTTTCCGAAAGGATTTCCCAGTTCAAATCTGGGCCACGGCGTTTATTTCNNTTTTCTTTCCAAGAAAAAAGAAAACATTAAATACTCTTATCATGGGGAACAAAGCATTAGAGGTGATTATGATAAAAAAGGCCATCTGCATTCTCACCATTTTCGTTCTCGTCTACAGCAGCGCTGCGCTCGCCCAATACGGCAATGGGCAATATCCTGAAAGCAGCGGCAGTTCTGGCGGACCGGGCGGCTCTTCAGGGCTCGGGGGATATCCTGGAAGCAGCCCATACGAAGGGTATTCCGGGGGGCCGGGCATGATGGATGGAGGCTCCGGGGCGGTCGCCTATCCTTATCCAGGGGATGGATACGGCGGCATGCAGAATCCCGGGCGCAACTCTGAATTCTCCTACGAGCGCGAGGGCTTTGATGACCGCATGGACTATGGCCCCTCCTACGGAGGCTACTCCAAGGAGCACATGGTCTTCGGGATGGTGTTCCAGCATATTGGCGATGACATCGATCCGCGGAGCGTCAAGGACTACTGCGACAATCCTGAAGGCATGGCAGACATCGTCATCGCCAAATTAAAGGAAAAGGTCGGCGACCTCCAGAGCATCTGCGCCAAGGCGGGGGCAGAGGAGACCAAATGCGGCGAGATGGTGAAAGAAGGCTGCATGCGCATGGGCCAGTTCTTTCCTCCCGAGGGCAGGGAGATGGACGACATGATGAGGGCGGAGATGGCCGCGAACGCCTGCCCGCCGAACAAGGACGCCCTTGAGAAGGCATGCAAGGCGCGCATCGCTGACCAGCTCAGGGACCACAAGGAAAAATCAGAAGAGAGATGCAAGTGGATGATGGAGGCGGAAGGCAAGAGGATGCTCGCGGACTGCGAGCGCGCCAGGCAAAACCAGGACTGCGACAAGGACAGGTTCATGGAGCGCTGCAGAGGAGTTCCTTCCCAGGGCAGCTCAGGAGAGGGCTCGTGGAATTACCAGCAATGCCCGCAGCGCCCTTCCCCCGTCTGCTCCTCCAACCAGGTGCTGCAGAAGAAAGTGGACAGCAATGGCTGTGCGGAGTACTATTGCGAAGGCGCTGCCTGCCCGGACAGGCCGGTGCCGGCCTGCGGCTCCGGCCAAGCGCTTCAGAAAAAAGCAGATAGCAATGGATGCGTGGACTATTATTGCGAGGGCATTTCCTGCCCTGCCGATACATACCAATGCCCTGACGGCACTTCGATGAGGAGGAACCCCGCGAACAACTGCAATTTCGACCCCTGCCCGGCGCCAAGATGCCCGGAGCCTGTGGAGCCGACCTGCGACGCGAATTCCCATGTGGCCAAGAAAGACGACAATGGATGCGCCTATTACTATTGCGAGCCGAATGCCGATGCCGATGGCACGGCGATAACCGGCAATGTCGTTGAAGGCGAGTGCCCGCGCTCAGAGACCCCCCAATGCGGGCCGAACTCCTACGTACAGAAACGGGTGGACGACAAGGGATGCGTGTTCTATTACTGCGAGGCGTCCGGGAGCGGGTGGCAGGCACCCGTGGCAGGCTCTTCCGGCTACGGGAACAGCGCCGAGCAGTGCGAGCGCCAATGGGAAAGCCAGAAAGGCACATGCGAACGCCTGGAGAAAGGATGCGGCACGGATGCCCTCCTCAAGCAGTGCCTGGAGCAGAACGTGCGCGGCATGGAGCAGCAAGCCGCGCAGATGGAAAAGATGTGCGCAGAGGAGCTCACCTACCGGCTGAAGCACATCGAAGGGAGATGCAGCAGGATGGGGGAAGAGCAGCAGCGGTGTCTGGAGTACGGCACCAAGAGATGCGGGGAGATGAAAGGGATGGCGGAGCAGTGCCGCAGCTCGCTCACCGAAGAGAACCTCCGGAAATTCGTCATTGAGGAGACGAGGAAGCGGTGCAAGTTCTCCGGGCTCATCGGGGACAGGGAAGACATCGGGAAGGCGGATAAGGTGGAGATACTCCTCGCTGTCCTGAACAGCGCCACGGAAGAGGACATGGAGAAGCTCGGCCTGTTCGTGGAGAACCTCCAGGAGCAGCTCAAGCTCGAGGAGACGACGGTCTATAAGGGAGTGATCAGCCCAAAGAGCTTCGGCGACATCAGGACGTTCCCCTTCGTCGTGAATGCCAAGATCAGCGCGGTGAAAAGCTCCAACCGTTCCGAAGAGGCGAAACAGGGGATTCTCTCGGGGAGCAGGGCAGAGGAGGCGGCAGGGAAGCTCGCCTCATTGCGGGACTCCGACGTGCCGGATGAATACCTCTATCTCATCGAGGACAAGGCGAGCGACATCCTGAATGTGTCTGATAACCTCAAGGAGCTGGAAGGGAAGGAGAATGAAAAGGGCTTTGGCTACAAGTTCAGGCTCCTCTTCGGATTGGCAAAGGAGGCTGAGGGACGGGAAATCACCCAACTGGAAGAGAGCAAGAAAAAGCTGGAGGCCTCCATCGAAGCCCTGACGACCCTCGCGGATGAGGTGCCCAGCGACGTGGCCAAGGCCGTGCTTACGGAGCAGATCGGGAACCTGAAGCAGCAGCTGGCGGACATCGAGGCCCTTATCGAAGCCAAGCAGAAGAAGGCAAGTGGATTGTTCGGCATCTTCGGATAATGCCTGCTGCTCCTCGGTGTTGTATCCATTCTTCACTCATAACAAAACATTATATAATGACCTTCTACAGGAAGGGATAGACATAGTTGCTGGAATGGCCTGTCGAGGAAAAGAGGTGTAGCGTGGGAGAAAATATTCTAAGGAATGCGCCGCAGGAGCAGTGCTTCCGCCTGGCCAATGGCCGCGTCCTGAAGAACCTGCATGAGCTTGCCAACGCCCTCGTGAGCATGGACGAGAGGACGTTCTCCCACCATGTCACCCCGGCCAGGAACGACTTCTCGAACTGGATTGCGGGCGTCTTCGGGGAAGAGGAGCTGGCAAGGCAGATCCGCGGCTTGAGGTCGCGCGAGGAGATATCGAGAAAACTGGGCGAAGCGCTCAAGGAAGCCGGAAAGAGGTACCTGGCGCAGAAGATTGAACGGAAAAGGCAGGAGCAGAAGAAGGTCTATGCCGTGCAGAAAGCGCAGAAGGCTCCTGTGCAGCTCAGCGAAGTCCCTCACGGAGAGCAGAAGAAGGATGCCGCGGAGCAGCCCCCTGCCCGGCAAGAGGAAGAGCCTGCCAGACAATCGCCAGCCCAAAAGGATGCCGCCATCGGGGAGAAGCTCGAGGCCCTGTTCAGGAAGGTGAACGAGGAGAAGGGGGGGCCTTCCCCCGGTATCGAAGAGGGGGCAAAGCACCTCGAATGGCTCAAGCACCACCGCTTCTTCTCGGCTGATTTCATCTACGGCTTTCTCGCGGGGCTTCTCCTGACGGTGATAGGAGTGCTGCTGTACGCGAAGCTGATCGCGTAATGGAACGTAACGGAAAGAACTAGAGCTTCTCTATCGTGATCCTTCCCTTCTCTATCTTGAGGACGATCTCGTCCGTCTCGGTGAAGCGGGTGATGTCCGTGACGATCTTGGGAAGCAGGATGCGGTCCGCGCGGAAGTTCGGGTGCACGATGATCTGCTGCGCGAAATCCTCAGAGCCCGCCTGGTCTACCATCTCCGAGGCCTGCTGGCCCTTCCTCTTCGCCTGGAAGCCCTCTGCCTTCTTCGCGAGATAGGCGGCGATCTTCTCCGCGACATTGACGCCGGTGGTGGAGATGATGCCCTGCAGCCCAGGGGAGACATTGGCCTCGATGACCAACGGCCCTTTGGGGCCTTCAAGCATGTCCACGGCGCAGATTTCCGCGCCGATGGCCTTCGCCGCGTCAATGGCGACGCGCTTCTGGTAGGTGTCCAGGAGGTGCGCTTTCCCCGTCCCGCCCATGTGGACGTTCGCGCGGACTTCTCCCCTCGAGGCGACGCGCTTCACCGAGGCAACGACCTCATTGCCCACGACGAATGCCCGTATGTCCACCCCGCCGGTATCGATGTATTCCTGGATGAGGAACGGCTGCCTGAGCGCGATGAGGGCGTCGAGCATGGAGGATGCGGAGCCATAGGAGTCCGCCACCATCACCCCGATGCCCTGCGTGCCGTGCGGGAATTTCATGATGAGAGGGTAATGCACCTCCGTCAGGAGCTTCTTGCCCGCCTTGGCCGAGGAGATGAGGTAGGTGGCGGGCATGGGGATGTTATACTGCTGCAGCGCGAGATGGGTGAGGATCTTGTCGTGGCCCACGGTGAACGCTTCGGGAGCGATGGGCATGAAGGATGCCTCCCTGAGAATCTCGGTGATGCTCCTCAGCAGCTGGGCGTAGCGGAACGAGCCCTTGGCATAGATGCAGTCATATTCCGGGAGGGGGTTTCCTTCGTAGAGCACGCGGCGCTTTCCTTTGTCTCCCAAGCTCACTTCTATCTGCTTCAGGCTGATGGCGTCGACCTGCTCGAAATGCGGCTTCATCGCCTCAAGAGTCATCTGCGAGCTCCTGCTTCCGAGTGAGATGAGCGCTGCTTTCATGGTGGGTGGATAATGGGGGCGTTATTTGGAAGGGTCTATCAGGAAGCCGTTCTTGAGGACATTCTGGCCGATCAGCATGGCATACTTGAGGTGCTTCCTGTCCGCCAGCGTGAATTCTTCCGTTATGGTCTTTCCCGCGAGGATGATGGTGGCCTCGACCACCGGCCGGAGCATGTTGCCATGCGCGGACTTGACCATCTTCGACTTGATGACCGGGCCGAGATGGAGCTTCCTGGCAAGGTCCATGTCCATCGAGCTTTTCGTGGCGCCGGTGTCAATCTTGGCCTCGACAGTTTTCTTCCCGCGGGAGTTCCTGACCTCGACGTTCTCGGAGAGGCCGATGACTACCTTGCCCTGCAGAACAGCGTAAACCCCCATGGCAGGGGCTTGGCAAAAGAGGTTTATAAGGGTTTCTGAGGGGTGGGCTCTGTCCCGAAAGTGGTTACTGGCATGAGGTCGAGCCTTAGCGATGCAACAGCAAGGCGTCGTTGGGGGATGCCCCTGCCCGGAAGCAGGCTTCCGGCATCCACTGCATGGACTACAGGGAAACAGCCCCATCCATGACAGGAGCAAAAGGCGAGAAGCCAGTAACCCGTAGCGAAGCGGAGATTCTGGACAGAGCCTGAGGGGTGCTGGGTGGTGCTGGGATGTGCCAGTGTGCAGTCAGATGGCCCCGCTGTTAAAAAATGTTTATAAATACCTTCATACCAGGGCTCATGAGAGCATCTTCAAGGAGGGATACTATGAAAAAAACATTGCTATTGTGCGCCATTATTTTCTCCATGGTCATCAGCGGCTGCGCGACGGAAAATGGGGGCACGCAACAGACAGGAACGCAGCCAGCATCCCCTCCGTCCGCCGGAGAATCCGAGCTGGCGAAGAACGTGGACATCAGCGGATTCGCGTTCTCCCCTGGGACCATCACAATCCAAAAAGGGACACGCGTGGTATGGACGAACAAGGATGCGGCGCCCCACTCGGTCATCTCTGACACCGGGAACGAGCTTGCCTCTGATGCGGTCTCCCAGGGAGGGAGCTATGCCCACACCTTCAATGAGCCGGGGACGCATGAGTACCACTGCGGCGTCCATCCCTCCATGAAAGGGAAGGTCATCGTCGAATGAGAACAGCGCGGCCCGGTTGGCGGTTCTGGCAGGGCTTGACGCCGAGGAATCTCGCCCTTCTCCTGCTGCTCGTTTTGGTGATCATCTCCCTGTTCGCCCTCGTGGACTACCTTGCGCATTCCTTGAGCAAGGAGTACGCCGTCCCCTCGTATTATTTCAGGAACAAGGTCATCTTCGGCACGCTCATCGGGTTCGCCGCCTGCCTCCTCACCAGGAACAGGGGGCTGTTCACCCGGTCGCTGGCGTTCTCCTCCTCTGTCAGCGTCCTGCTGCAGGTGCGGTATTTCCTCGAAGGTTATCCGCCGGACTTCGTCGTCACCTTCCTGTTCATCCACTTCCTGATCCTGCTGCCTGTTTCCCTGCTCGTGTTCAGGCTGGTGGGAGAGAGGATGTGGAAATGATGTTTCCCAACCAAATCATTTAATAAGGGCGCCATCTTTCCCCTGCACTTGGCAGAATACAACATCGTAAAGCATTGCAGGATATGCGGGGCGAGATTTGTTGTCCCCAGAATAGAGTCCAAGAGCATCTTCTGCAAGTCCTGCCAATCGAAGGGCAACGACAACCCAAAAAACACGAAACGAGGCACACCATGAAAGGCACTGTGAAATTTTTCAACGAGACGAGGGGATTCGGGTTCATCGCAGGAGAGGATGGAAAGGAGTATTTCATGCACAAGTCATCCTTAGAGGAAGGCACGACCCTACGCGAGAACGATGCCGTGGAGTTCGACGTTGCCCAGGGCGACCGCGGCCCCAAGGCGGCCAATGTGAAGAAAAGCGGGTGAGGCCGTTACTTGTTATTTTTATTTGTGTTAAACTAAAAAAAATAAATAACAACTACGCCCGCCCCTTCACCTTCACATCGCACACCAGATCCTCGATCTTCTGCAAGTTCCACTTGATCTGGTCGGATTTCTTCCGCAATTCGGAGTTGCGCAGATTGAATTCCAGGAACTCGCCGTAGATGAGGGAGACCAGCTCCTTTATCCGGAGGGCGGCGTCGAAGTTCTGGTTGATGGCCTCGTCCACGGCCTTGCGCACGAGCTCCCCGGTCAGGTCGCACATGCCGAGAAGGTAGCTCTCAGCGTCGACATCGAGGGCCCTGCGTGTGATGAGATCCCCTTTCTCCGCGAAATGCAGGATGGCGGCAGCTTCCACATACTCTTGGTACGCGGTCGAGCTGATGTTGGTGTCCAGGGGGATGTCGATCTTCCTGAGCTTGGCGACGAGCCCCTTCAGCTCCGCGAGCTTCTTACGCGCCGTCTCAAGGTCGCGCCGCAGCGTGGCGTAGATGACCCGCTTGGAGAGGGAAATGATGTCCCGCGACAGCGCGATGATCTTCTCCCGCGCCTCGTCGCGCGCGGCGATCTCCTTCCGCATCTCCGCGAATTCCTTTTTGTCGAGCATGGGGNNGGGACCCCAGAAACGCAATGCGTTTCTGCTGGAGATGCCTCGCCGCATGCCGGGGAGCTGCGAGTGGGCTCGCCTCGCTCGCTCACAGCTCACTCGGCGCAGACGCGACGGGGGACGCCCCCTCCGGGGTGGCGCGCAGGGCAACGAGCGCAGCGAGTTGGCCGTCTGCCGCCGTTGGAGTGGCGTGCGGCAGGGCAACCTTATCCTGACTGCACCTCGGTTGATACGACAAGCCTTAAAAAGTAGATTCCCGCCCTTCGCCGCATGGCCTTTTCATTTTCACCGATAAGAAAAGATCCAAAAACAGGGGCCAGGACAGGCATCGTCACCACGCCCCACGGCTCCTTCCATACGCCGGCATTCGTCACGGTGGGTACGTTGGCAACCGTGAGGGCATTATCTTCTCAGGATTTGAACGACTTGGGGGTGGAGGTCGCGTTGGCCAACACCTACCATCTCCACCTCCGTCCAGGGGGAAAAATTATTGGGAAGATGGGCGGCCTGCACGGATTCATGAGCTTCCAAAAGCCATTGTTCACCGACTCCGGCGGCTTCCAGGCGTTCTCCCTCGGCTTTGGCATGGAGCACGGCACGGGCAAGATAGGGGGATTCTTTCCGGATGAGGGGTTCCAGAAGCAGCCACAGGCAGAGAAATGGGCGAGGGTGGACGGCGACGGGGTCACGTTCAGGAATCCCATCACGGGGGAGAAGACGCGCCTCACGCCGGAGATTTCCATCAGGATACAGCACGACCTGGGGGCGGACATCATGCTGGCGTTTGACGAATGCACGTCCCCCCTCCACGACTACAGCTATACAAAAGAGTCATTGGAGAGAACACATAGATGGGCGGAGCGATGCATCACATCCCATAAGAAAAACAGGAAGCAGTCGTTATGGGGCATCGTGCAGGGCGGCGTGTGGAAGGATTTAAGGGAGGAAAGCGCAAGGTTCATCTCTTCCCTTCCATTTGAAGGCTATGCCATCGGCGGGAGTTTGGGGGACAAGTCCAAAACCCAGATGCATGACATCCTTGAATGGACCGTGCCGCTGTTGGAGAGGGAAAAGCCGGTGCATTTGCTGGGCATCGGCGCGGTGGAGGACATCTTCAATTCCATAGAGCGCGGCATAGACACCTTCGACTGCGTCTCCCCGACAAGGCTGGCGAGGCACGGCTATCTCTTCCTCACCCCAAAATCCGGCGGCTCGCCGGAGAACAAGTTCCGCATGGCCATCAAACATAAAGAATACCAATTGGACAAGGGACCAATCGACAGGCACTGTTCCTGCTCGACGTGCAAGACCTACTCCAGAGCATATCTGCGCCACCTGTTCCTGGCCAATGAGCTGTCCTATTTCCGGCTGGCGAGCATCCACAACCTGCATTTCTTCCTGAGATTGATGGAGGCCATCAGGGAAAGCATCGGAAAAGGCAGGTTTCTGCAGCTGAAGAAAGCGTGGCTCGGCTAGCTGTCAAGTATCAGGCACCATCCCTTTCTTCTTCATCCACACCGCGAGATAGACGAACGGCGTGTCGCAGATGGCGACGACGTACTTGATGGCGAGGGACGTCACGAAGATCTGCACGATGATGCTCCACTCGAACACCTGCCCCCAGCCGAACAGCCCGAAGAAGCCGACGAACGCGATGGCAGTGAAGGCGGCATTGTCAATCAGCTGGGAGAGCATGGTGGCCAGGTTGTTCCTCAGCCAGAGATGCCTTCCTCTGGTCGCTTCCCTGATGCGGCAGAACAGCCACACGTCGAAGAACTGCGAGAGGAGATATGCGGTCAGAGAGGCGAAGGTGATGCGGGGCAGGATGCTGAACACCTGCACGAGAGCGGGATGCATGGTGTCAGAGGCGTCCGGCACCAGCCGAAGCGTGAGCTGCATGAGCGCGGTGAAGAAGAACATGACCGCGAATCCGATGACGACGGCCTTCCGCGCGTCCTTTTTCCCGTAATTCTCCGTCAGGATGTCCGTGATGAGGAACGTCGTGCCGTAGATGATGTTGCCCATCGCCGTCACGAAGCCGAAGACCGCGATGGTCTCCATGACCTGGATGTTCGCGATGATGATGGCCATGCCCATCCAGATGAACAGCCCTGCCCTGCCGAACAGGCGGTAGAAGACCAGGATGCCGGCAAAGATGAGCAGGCCGGAAAGGATGGAGAGCAGCTCGTTTTCCATAAGGGAAGGATGAAAATTACCTATAAAAACCTATAGGTTTTTAAGAGCACAAGGCTTGCCGTGCCCCATGTACGCATCGTCATCCTATCCCGGGAACGCCGGGAGCATCGACACTCTCGTTGCATCCTATTCGCCTGCCCTCTCCCTTGACAGCGCCGTGCAGGAGGCCTATTCCTGCGAGGGCTGCCGGAAGCTGATGGACAAGATGTATGGAAAGGCTGAAGTGGCAAGCATCAAGCATCATTCCCCTGCCCCGCTCCTTCAAAGAGGAAGCTACGGCGTTGGCTCGTACACAATGGCTAAGAGGTATGGCCTATCGGTCAATGGCGCTATGGCGTACACCGGAAACCAGGGAGAAAGCGCAGGCTATACTGGCGTCTCCCGCACCTATGACTCCGCTCCCGCGGTCTTCCTCAATCCCATTCGCCCGGAGACGGCGTTCATCGACAATGAAAGCCAGATTCTCGAATTGGCAGGCGAGGCCTTCCTCCAGCTCACCGGCAGGCAGCTGCCGAAGGACATCTCCATCTCCATCTGCACCAAGGAAGAGCTGAGGCAGAGGCACGGCAATTTCGGGGCATGGAGCGACGGCATCCGGGGCTTTGCCATAAACGGGAGGGAAAAACGGGTCTTTGTCAAGCAAGACCACCTTGACGCATTGATGATGGTCCTCGGCCACGAGATCGGCCACGTCTTCACCCCGACGCTGGGCAACAGGCATGACGAGGAAGCCAAAGCGTTCTCCTTCGCGGAAGCATGGGCATCCTGCATCAAGACGCACAACATCGGCAATCTCGCGGCCTGCATAAAGGGCGAGCAGGACTGGCAGCCCGCTGCAAACGGCCTCCACGACGTCGCATTCCACTTCGTCAGGAGCCTCCTCGGCAAAGGCATGCACCCCATGCAGGTCCACTGGGATCTTGCCAAGGGGTATAAGTCGCTGTTCAATGCGTACATTTAGCGCTTAAGAATGTAGAATTCTTCGTCAAGGTATCTTCCATAGTGGTTTATCCAGTTCTTGAGCACGTGGTGGCGCACAAAGCCGAGTTTCCTGTAGAGCCTGATGGCTTTTTTGTTGTCCGTGTACACCGTAAGGTAGATGTTCTTGGGTTTCATCTCTGATTTGGCGCGGGCGATCAATTCGCGGAGGGCAAACTCCCCCAGTCCTTTGGAGCGGAAGGGCGGCAGGATCGTGATGCCCAGGAAGACGTTGCCATGATGCTTGTATTCTCCCCGTTCGGCGTCGACGACCCCGACAAGCTTCCCTTTGCATTCCAGATGAAGGTGAATGATGTTCCCTTTTTTCATTCCCTTGAGCCTTGAGCGAATCCAGGCCTTCTCTTCCGCGACGGAGATTTTCCTGTTGATGCGCAAGTATGCTTTCTCCTTGAGGAAACTGTTGATGAAGTCCGCAAGCTCCTTGGGGGAGTCCTTCCTGCTCAGGTCCCGCAGGGCAACAACCTTGCCATCAGGAAGCGCGAGCTGTTTTTTCCATGCCATGGGAGAAACACGAAAGGGAAGCCCTTTATAAGAAATGCGGTGGAGAGGGCGCAAAAAGAGCGCGCACGGCCTCAACAAACTTTATAAACGAACTCCCTCCTCATGCAGCCATGCAGCGCACGCACACCTGCGGACAATTGCGCGAATCCGACATCGGAAAGGAAGTCCTGCTCCAGGGCTGGTGCCATTCGCGGAGGGACCACGGGGGATTGGTGTTCATCGACCTGAGGGACCGCTATGGCATCACCCAGATTGTCTTCGACCCGAGGGTAGACGAGAAGGTCCACGAGGCAGCCGGCCACCTCAAGCGGGAGGATGTCATCTCCGTGGAAGGCAAGGTAGAGAAAAGAAAGCCGGACATGGAGAACCCCAAGCTCGATACCGGCATGGTGGAGGTGTTCGTCAGCGGGATGGCCGTGCTCAACAGGGCAGACACCCCCCCGATAGAGATTGACGGCCGCGTCACGACCAACGAGGACATGCGCCTGAAGTACCGCTACCTCGACCTGAGGAAGCCGGAGATGCAGCGCAACCTCGCCATCCGCCACCAGGTCATCAAGGCCATGCGCGATTACCTTGACGGGCAGAAGTTCCTGGAGATAGAGACCCCCATCCTCGCGAAGAGCACGCCGGAAGGGGCGAGGGACTATCTTGTCCCGTCACGGGTCCATCCGGGAAAATTCTACGCGCTTCCGCAGTCCCCCCAGATATTCAAGCAGCTCCTCATGGTAGGAGGGTGCGACCGCTACTTCCAGATAGCGCGGTGCTTCCGCGACGAGGACTTGCGCGCGGATCGCCAGCCGGAATTCACCCAGCTCGACATCGAGATGAGCTTCATCTCGCAGGAGGACATCTTTGCCCTCATCGAGGGGCTCCTGAAGAGGATATGGAAGGACATCTTCGCCATCGAGATTCCGGTCCCGTTCGGCCACCTCACGTATCACGAGGCCATGGAGGCGTATGGCAGCGACAAGCCGGACACGCGCTTCGGCCTCCATCTGGTGGAGATGAAGGACATCGTCAGGGATTCCGGGTTCAAGGTGTTCGCGGACATCGCCAAGGCAGGGGGCATGGTCAAGTGCATCAACGCCAAGGGATGCGCATCCTTCACCAGGACGGACATCGAGGATCTCACCGCATTCGTCGCCGCGTACGGGTCGAAGGGGTTGGCGTGGATGAAAGTGGCGGAACAGGGTCTGGAGAGCAGCATCGTGAAGTTCTTCTCCAAGGACATACAGGACCTCATGATGAAACGGGCAAAGGCGGCCCCCGGAGACCTCCTGCTCTTCATCGGGGACAAAAATCCAAAAATAGCGTATCAGGCAGCCGGAGCCCTCCGACTGGAGCTCGGGAAAAGGCTCAATCTCCTTGACCAAAATAAATTCAATTTCCTGTGGGTGGTGGATTTCCCGATGTTCGAGTACAGCGAGGAGGAAGGCAGGCTCATGGCCATGCACCACCCGTTCACCTCCCCCAAGGACAAGGAGCTCATGCTGCTCGAGAAAGAGCCCCTCAAGGTGAAGGCGGACGCCTATGACATCGTGCTCAACGGCACGGAGATCGGCGGGGGCTCCATCAGGATCCACCAGCGGGCCGTGCAGTCCGTCATCTTCAGGGCATTGGGCATCTCGGAGGAGGAGGCGAAGGAGAAGTTCGGCTTCCTGCTCGAGGCGTTCCGTTACGGCGCCCCCCCTCATGGAGGAATTGCCCTGGGCATCGATCGCCTCATCGCCATCATCACGGGCAACGAGTCCATCCGGGAGGTCATCGCCTTCCCGAAGACCAAGTCGGCGGAATCCCTCATGGACAGCGCCCCTAATGACGTGTCAGAGAAGCAGCTCCAGGAGCTCCACATCAGGCCGGACATCGTCAGGGAGCAGAAGAACGTCGTCTTCAACAAGCTCGTCGATGTCCTGCAGAGGGAGAAGATGCAGTACGAGGTCATGGAGCACAAGCCGGTCTTCACCAGCAGGGAGGCGGCGGAAGCACGGGGCACGGAACTGAAGCAGGGCTGCAAGGCCCTCATCCTGAAGACGGAAGAAGGGTTCGTCCAGGCCGTCGTCCCTGCGGACAAGGAAATCGACCTCAAGAAGCTCCAGCGCATCACGCTCTTCAAGCACCTCGAGATGGCCTCGCCCCAGGACGTGAAGCGCGCCTCGGGATGCGACATCGGCGCCGTCCCCCCCGCCGGCAACCTCTTCGGCCTCAAGGTGTGGTTCGACAAGGGCGTCACCCAGAACGAGATCGTGGCGTTCAACGCCGGCTCCCACTCCAGGAGCATCAAGATGCGCGCGAAGGACTTGAGGCAGGTCGTGAACCCCATCATTGCGGAGTTCTCGCAATAATTCTGGGGAAAATGAAAAAATAGAGAAGGTCAGTGCATCGCAGGCATGCCCCTCCTCATCTTGGACACCAGCCTCTCAAGCGTGTCGATCTTCCGCATGAGCTCCAGCTTCTCGGAATCAGCCTGCTGCAGCTGCCGCGCGAACCTGTGCAGCTCGAAGTCAGCCGCCTTGATGCTGCCGGAGATGTCGAGCCACTTGCCCATCTCCTGCTTCACCAATTCCGTTTTCTTCAGCATTTCCTTGACGGAATTCTTCATCTCCTCGTAATCGGAGATGTCCTTGCGCAAAACTTCCATGTTGAGCGTCAGCTCCTGCTTCAGCTCCTCCTCGAACTTGTCGAGCAGCTTCTTCTGCAGCTGCGCCTTGAGCAGCTTGAAATCGTAGACTTCCTTCGACAAATCCTCGCGGATGGTGGAGAACATGCCCAGGCTGTCCCGCATCTCGGACAGCATCTCCTGCTGCAGCGCCCGCGCCTCCCCCAATTCCTTTTTCAGGGATTCCATCTCCTTCGAGAAATGGGCNNACGGAGGACGTGTGCTCGTCGATTTTCGCCTTGACGGCATCAATGTCATCCTTGACCCTCATCAATTCCCTGATGCGCTCGATCATCATACCACCCTTTAGGACTTGCGAGAATGGAGGTATAAAAATATTTGGATTTGGTGGTCAATTCAATTATTGAGGAGATACCCCTTCAGTTGTTCGAACGCCTGCCTCCTGAACTTCTTGAGGGACTCGCAGCCCTCGATCTCGCCGTACGTCCGCGCCTCTCCTTCCGGTATGAAGATGGGGTCGTGGCCGAAGCCGTACGAGCCGCGTATGCCAGTGGAGATGGTCCCCTTTTCCTCGCCAAGGAAGACCTCGGCGCGCTTCCCCGGCCTGCAATGCGCGACAGCGCACCTATACGCGCACGTCCTGTCCTTGACGCCGTCCATCAGCTTGAGTATTCCCGGGAGGCCGATCTGCTTGTGGATGGTCGAGGTATGTNNCGGATGGTCGAGGAGAACGCCCCGGGAAAGCCGTTCAGCGCGGCGATGAACAGCCCGGAATCATCCACCACCACGGCCTTGTTGAGCATCAGGGAGAGCGTCTCCGCTGATTTCTTCGCCACCGCCCGGATGTCGTCGTGCTGGACCTCATCATACTCAAGATTGATGTGGTTGACCGCGATGCCGGGCTCCAGGATGAGGCGCGCTTCCTTCAGCTTGCCCATGTTGTGGGTGATGAAGTTGATTTCCATGGCTGGCAGTCCTCGGGAGCGCTTTATAATCCTATCTTTTCATGGGAAGGTGCCATCAAAAATTATATAAACGCACTTCAGCCACGGGAAGGCATGGACATCGACAGGAAGCTCATCGAAAGCGTTGCCGTGGTGGCGCGCCTCAGGCTCACGGACAGGGAAGTGGAGAAGTTTCTCCCCCAGCTCAAGGACGTCCTGGAGGCATTCTCCTCCGTGCAGGAAGTGGACACCGCAGGCATAGAGCCGAGCTTCCATCCCCTTCCCCTGAAGGATGTGCTGAGGGACGATACGCCGGCCGGATGCCTCGGCCAGGAGGATGCCCTGTCTCTCACCCCGCACAAGAAGGACGGCTACTTCAAGGGGCCGAAGGCGGTGTAAGGGCCGGATGATGGCCGGAAGGGTGCAGGATGATGATGAAAAAAGAAGTGCTGGCGGTCATCGCCATTGGCATGCTCCTTATCATTGAAGGATGCGCACAGACAGCAGGGGACGGAGGCACCATGAAAAGCATCGCAGTCATTGAGACGGATAAAGGGATAATCAAGGCGGAGCTCTACACGCAGGACGCGCCCATCACCGCAAAAAATTTCATAGAGTTGGCCAATAGCGGATTCTACAATGGGCTGGCGTTCCACCGCTACGAGCCCGGCTTCGTGATCCAGGGCGGAGACCCGAACGGGGACGGCACCGGCGGCTCGCCGAAGAAGATCCCGCTCGAGATAAGCAAAAAGCTCACGCACGTCAAGGGGGCGCTGGCCATGGCCAGGACGAACGACCCGAACAGCGCGTCCTCGCAGTTCTACATCGCCCTGGAGGACATCCATTTCCTCGACGGCAACTATGCGGTCTTCGGCAAGGTCATCGAGGGCATGGACGTTGCCGGGCGGCTCCGCGCAGGGGATGCCATGAGCAAGGTCACGATCGAGCGGCAATGAGCATTCTGGATGAGGTCAGGAGCGGAAAGGAGGATATTGTCGAATACGCTGAAGAATGCATGCAGAAGGCAAAGGGCATCGACAGGGAATACCGCTACTTCACGGCCATCGCGGAAGAGTCCGCCATCGGCCAGGCCAGGGAGATAAAAAAGAATTTCCAGAAATACAGGGGAAAGAGGCTTCTGGGGGTGATGGTCTCCGCGAAGGACGCCATCTGCGTGAAGGGGGTGGAGAGCTGCGCGGGCAGCCGCATCCTCAAAGGATATAGGCCCTTGTTCGACGCCACCGTCATTGAGAGGGTAAAGCGGGAGGGCGGCATCGTCATCGGCAAGACTTCCCAGGATGAGTTCGGCTTCGGCAGCTTCTCGGTCAATGTCGGACTTGGCTTTCCGATCCCGCTCAACCCATTCGACAGGGGGCGGAGCTGCGGCGGAAGCTCGGGAGGCGCCGCGGGCCTGGCGAGGAAAGCGGATTTCCCGCACATTGCCCTCGGGGAGTCGACAGGAGGCTCCATCGCAGCCCCGTCAAGCTTCTGCGGCGTGTTCGGCCTGACGCCGACCTATGGCAAGGTCTCCCGCTATGGCCTCATTGATTACGGCAATTCCTTGGACAAGATTGGTTCCATCGGGAAATCCGTTGAAGAGGTTGCATTGTTGCAGGGAACCATCGAAGGCCATGATCCAAAGGACAGCACGTCATTGAGCCATCCCCATGAAGGCTACAAAGAGCTCAAGAGAAACGTCAAGGGGATGAGGATCGGCGTCATAAAAGAGGCGTTCTCCGATGCCGTTGAGAAAGATGTCCAGAAGGGCGTGCGTTCGGGAATCGCAAGGCTTGAGGAAGAAGGCGCGGTCGTCGAGGAAGTCTCCCTTGAGTTCCCCATCAGGTACAGCCTCGCGACCTACTATCTCCTCGCGATGTCGGAATCATCCACCAATCTCGCCAGGTACTGCGGCATGCGCTACGGCCAGGCAGGGGAGCTGAAGGGGAACTTCAACGAGTATTTCTCCGAGGTCAGGAGCAAGCACTTCGGCGAGGAGGCCAAGCGCAGGATCATCCTTGGCACCTTCGCCCGGATGTCCGGCTTCAGGGACGCGTACTACATCAAGGCGGCGAAAGTGAGGACGCTCATCATCCGGCACTACAGGAAGGCGTTCGGGAAGTACGATGCCCTGGCCTCCCCCAGCACGCCTCTCCTTCCCCCCAAATTCACCGACATCGAGAAATTGACGCCGTTGCAGCATTACATGATTGACGTTCCCGTCGTCGGCCCGAACCTCGCCGGGCTGCCGCACCTCAACGTGCCCGTCGGCATGGAGAAAGGCCTGCCGGTCGGCATGCTGCTCATCGGCGACCACCTGCAGGAGAGGAAATTGCTGGAGATGGGGATGGTGTTTGACGGGGAATAGGACGCGCCCAATGGTTTTGCATCAGCAAAACTCAGGAACGCCGGTGACGCGATGGGGCGCCAAATTAGTGCGAGCGAAGCGAGCATGATAACGGGAAACAAAGTGTAAAACCAAAAAATGCAAAAATTCACCACTGACGTCATCATCGGGCTTGAGATCCACGCGGAGCTGAAGACAAAGACAAAGCTCTTCTGCGCCTGCCCGACCCAGGGCAGCGGCGAGCCCAACAGCAGGACATGCGCGACGTGCCTCGGCATGCCGGGCAGCAAGCCGGTGCTGAACAGGAAGGCGGTGGAGCACGCGCTCAGGGTCTGCCTGGCATTGGACAGCGGAATAGCCAAAGAGATGGTGTTCTCGAGGAAATCGTACTTCTACCCGGACATGTCCAAGAACTACCAGATCACCCAGTACGAGCTGCCCATCGGGACAGGGGGGAGCCTGAAGCTGGAATCGGGGAAGACCGTCAGCATGAAGCGCGTCCATCTGGAGGAGGACCCTGCCTCGTTGGTCCATCCGGCTGGCGTGCGCGAATCTTCCTATGTCCTGGTGGACTACAACCGCTCCGGGCAGCCGCTCATCGAGATGGTCACCGAGCCGGAGATGCATTCTCCCGAGGAGGCGAGGGACTTCCTGAAGCAGCTCATCACCGTGCTCGACTACCTGGGCGTGTTCGACAGCAGCGCCATCATCAAGGCGGACGCCAACGTCTCCATCAGGGAATCCCATTACACGAGGGTGGAGATCAAGAACATCACGGGCTTCAAAGAGATAGAGCGCGCCCTCGGGTATGAGGTCGCGCGGCAGAGGGAGGAAGTCCGGGAAGGGAAAGCGGTTGCGCAGGAGACAAGGTCATGGGACTCCGAAAAAGGCGCGACGTTCTCCTTAAGGAAAAAAGAGACGGAGGACGACTATGGCTACATCATCGACCCCGATCTGGTGCCCATCACCATCGACAGGGAGTATGTCGATGGGCTGAGATCATCATTGCCGGAGCTGGCTCAGGACAAACTAAAAAAATTCCGTGGGCAGCACGGCATCGAGGAGACCACGGCCCGGGTATTGGCGAAGGACAAGGCGTTGGCAGCCATGTATGAGGCCGTCTCTGGAGAGGTCAACCCCCAGCTCGCGGCCAACTGGGTGAGGAGGGAACTGCCGAGGGTGCTGAATTACTATAAGAAGTCGTTGGGGGAGTCCGGCATAACGCCAATGCACATGATTTCCCTGCTGAAGCTCATTGAACAGAAAAGAATAACGGAGAAAACAGGGCAGCGCCTCATCGAGAAGCTGGGGGAAAGCGCGTTTGACGTTGAAGAGTATGTCACGAAAGAGGGGCTCGGCGTGATTTCCGATTCCTCGCTGGTGGAGCAGTGGTGCAGGGAGGCCATAAAGGAGGCTCCCGGCGCCGCTGAGGAGTACAGGAAGGGCAATGAGAAATCATTCAATTTCCTCGTCGGCCAGGTCATGAGGAAGGCGAAGGGGAAGGCGGATCCCCAGGCAGTGAATGGTGTGCTGAAGGGTTTGCTCCGGCGATAATCTTTTAAACGTATTCTGCCGGAAAGTGGCTATGGATACTCCTTCCCTTTTGGATAAGGTTTTCATCTCCTTCTCGGGCCATGCAGAAGTGTTAATGCAAATCCAGTTGGCAAAAGCGGAATTTTCAGGTTCGCCTTTTGATGTGAGGTCGTACCAACGCCTCCGGAAGATGATTCTGGGGGAATGGGAGTAAGCACCTCCATCACGTGGCCGCAGATTCTGCTTGCATGTCACCCTTATGTGACGGCGGGCGTTTGGGCAACGCCTGCTCCGGACGCGGCAGACATCATTTGGCATAGCTCCATCACCCAGCACATACGCCAGATGTATGAAAGTGCCGGGGTTTCTCTCCAGAAGCTGCAGCGGGCGTGGGCTTGCACGGGGGCAGATTTCACGTTTTCATTGGTTCCGGAAAGCAAGAAAAAAGTAAGCAGCGGCTTGGTGCTGGTTTCGACAAAGGACAGCGTCGTGCCGCTCGATCGGCAGGAATATTTCGCCAAGAGGAAGGTGGGCATGCTTGGCTTCTCCCAAATCAAGCGCCTCAGGGCAAACCACCATAATATCGTCACGCGGATATTGGTCGACCCGCGGCTGATTGCCTCGTTTGTCGATAAGCGTTTGGGAAAATTGCCGGGGCGTTCTCCGCTGAAAGAAGCGGCCTCCTGGTTGGGGAGCATGGTCGCAAGGGAGAGGCTGCGCACGACATAATGACGTCACGGTTTACATGTCAATGTTGAGTATGTGCCTTGCGTCCCCCCTTACCCGCTTCGAGAAGTCCGCTATCGTCTCCCCCTCGTTCCTCTCCGCGGAGAGCGCGGCCATCAGCTCCCGGATGAGCTGCTCCTCCCGCTCCGAGATGCCCTCCACCTTCATCTGCCCAAGGTGTTCCCGGATCAGCGAGCGCTCCACCTGCTCCACCGAGCCCGCGTCCACCCGTATCTCCTCGAATTCCCTTGACGTCAGCGCCGCGGTGTTCTTCATCACGAAGTACGCGGATTTCCCGTACAGCATCTCAAAGATCTCCCGGAGGTCGACGTCGCTCGGCTTGCCGGAGGCGAGAGAGCCGTAAAGCCGGAGCAGCACGATGGTGTTGATGAACTCCTTGTTTCTGATCTTCCCGAGAAGCTCGTCCTTCACCTGCTCCGGCGTCTTGTGCGCGCAGTCGATGCTCACGGAGAATGTGTTGTAGATCTGGATGGGCTCCCATGTGGCCTTGCCGTCCTCGACGATGTAGAACCCTCCCCTGCCGAGCTTCTCCAGTTCAGAGAACGAGTTGGGGAACAGCGGCCCGGGATAGGCGATCAGCCCGTACTCCGGCTCCTGCCTCTGGAAGACGTAATGCACATGGCCGCCGGCATAATAATCAAATCCCCTCGGCAGCAATGACAGAGGGTGCATGTCCAGCTTTTCCATGGACGCTGGCTTGAATTCCTCCAGCCCGGAATGGAAGATGAAGATCCTGTATCCCTGTTCCTTTTCCAGGTGGCTTTTTTCAAGGCGCTCGTAATATTTCCGTTCCAGCGAGCCCATCTTGCCCAGCATCCCGGTTATCTTCGCTCCGGTTTTGCCGTCAATGGTGAAGCGCAGGTGCAGCTTGCCATCCTCCACATGGCCCTTGAAGACGTTCACGCACAGCCCTGCTTCCTCAAGCACGTCCAGCATGGTCCTGCCTGACGGCGAGTAGTCGTGGCTGCCCGGCACCAGGTAGACGGGAACGCCCGATTCCCTGAGCTGGCGGAGCTTTGAGACCACGATCTTGAGGTTGTCGAGCCGGGGGAAAGAGGTGTTGAACAGGTCTCCGGCGATGATGACGAAATCCACCTTCTGCCGGATGGAGGTGTCTATGGCCTTGACAAATGCCTGCGTGCTGATGTCCTTCAGCTTCGGGTCCCTCCAGCTGCCGATGTGGCAGTCCGCCATGTGGGCGAATTTCATGAGGCAGGGATGGCTGCCTGTTTTATAAAGATTGTTGAGATAGTGTCAAAACATTTATTATCAATGGGAGGGATACTGGGGCAATGCAGGACCACACCTTCATCGAGGAGACGCCGAACCACCAGAAGATAAGGATCCTGGGGGTCACGCTCCTGTCCATTCTGGCCGCGGTCGGCTTGTGGATTGCCCTGAAGAGCGTCCTTGCAGAGATCGTCGGCGCGGAAAGCCTGGAGGCGGCGCAGGGCTATGTCATCGCGGACATGGCGAGCTTCACGGCCATCGGGCTGTTCTACTGGGGATTCATCAGCGGCCTGTTTTTCACCCCGGTGCCCGTCGAGATACTCCCCGTGCTCTACTTCAAGGGGCTGCTGAACGGCAATTCCCCGCTCTTCTCGCTGTTCCTGCAGTTTGCCGCCCTCGTCCCCGCCCACGCCATCGACTACTATCTCGGCAGGAAATTTTCTCCGGCATTCCTTAACTTCATCTCCAAGAGGAAGGTGTACAAGGCCAAGCGGTGGATCAATGCCTATGGAAGCTATGCCGTCTTTCTCTTCAATGTCCTGCCGCTCCCCGCGCCGATCCTGACATTCGCGTTGGGCATAGCCCGCTACAACATACTGCGGCTGAGCGTGCTGTTCCTGCTGGGCAACGCGGTCAAGTATCTCGCCATCATCTGGATTTTCTCCCTCACGCAATAAAAAATAAGGAATGAGCGCCGTNNTAGGTAGGCAATACCTTTTTAAATCGGAAAATGTGGAAGGTGTCTCATGGCAATAGAGGAAGTGCGGGAGTCGTCCCTGCCGCTCGAGAGGACCTTCAGCCTCCGCAGCCTGCTGGGAGCGAGGGTGCTGTCCAAGAACGGCAAGGTCATCGGAAAGGTTGCCAATGTCAACATCGACCGGAAGACGATGAAGGTCCAGGGGCTCGTCATCATGTGCAGCCCGCTCTTCAAGCGCATCTACATCGACCAGCGCTATTTCGAGCGGATGACCCCTGAATCCGTCGTGCTCTCCATAGAGCCCTCTGTCCTGCTCAGGGGCAAGAAGGTCATCACCTATGACGGGCAGGCATTGGGCAAGGTCAGGGACGTCGTCCGGGTCGACCATTCCAACACGATAAGGGCGCTCACCGTCAAGCCGCTGTTCAGGGGGGAATTCTCCATAGCGATCAAGGACATCAGGCTTATCGGCACGTCTGTCATCCTCAGGGAGAATTACCATGCTCCGGCATCTGTTTTTTGGAAAAGAAAATCCGGATGAGACCCTCACCTCGGATGACATCCTGGGCAAGGAGGTCATCGACCCCGAAGGCGGGTTCCTCGGCGTGGTGGAGAAGATCCACATCGACGCGAAGACGGTGGACATCACCGCCTTCTCCGTTGACAAGGGGTTCCTCAAGAAAGGGCTGCTGATCGGGAAAGGGTATGTCGAGCGCATCACCCCTCACGCGGTCTTCCTCAGGATCAGGCCCGTGCTCAACATGAGGGGCATGAAAGTGTTTGATTACGAGGGCAGGAAAGTGGGCACGGTGAAGCAAGTGGTGCTGCGGGGGAGGAAGAACAGGCTGAAGCACCTCGTCATCGTGTCCGGCGTGCTGAGGAAAGAGCGGATCATTCCACCGGAGCTCATCAAGTTCGTGGGGGAGAACATCTTCCTCAATCAGAAAAAAGGAGATGTCCTGAAGCAGGGCAGGGGCTCCTGACTCACGTTTTCTTCTTCTGCTTTTCCTTGTTCCGGTCGCGGTCGTAGCCTTCCATGAAGCCGGCCTCCCGTTCCGAGACCTCGTCGTCGTCAAGCTCCTGCTCCACTTCGTCGGCCTCGTAGACGTCGTCCTCGTCGTGCTCCTCGGGAGCAACGGGCTCCTCATCTTTAGGCGCTTCTTTTGCCATGCTGCTTTGGAGGAATGAGAAGTATTTAAGAATTGTGATTAGGCGGGTGGATTGCAAGCAACACCTTGCGGATTGGTGTAATGTTCAGATGCAACGAGGTTCAGCATTTTCATTTCTATGTAACTTTTTAAGGAGAATTTAATGCTGAGAATGAGAAGAAGATGTTTTGGGTATCATGGCCCTGCCTCCACATTCATGGTAGGCTCCTCCTGAAAACCAAGTTCCCCCATTATAAACATACCAATAATCGGAAATGGCTTCCGTGCCTTTCGGGGCTTCTGCCCTCAAACCATCTCCACAAAAGGGGGGAGGGTTGAAGGGGTTCCTGGGCCACTCAAATCTCTTTCGTAGAGTTTTGATATGGTAATCATCCAATGTCTTTTTTTGCCGTTCAGCATATTGCGATGGTGCTAGTTGGGTTACTGTAATTTGATTCTCAGCAGCTAAAGAGTTTGAATGGAGGCCAATGACGGCAGCTATTCCTATTGCAGCAAGAGTGTTAAGGATCTTATGATGAATTCCTGATTGTTCCACCATAAAGAGGAGTAACTGAACGCTCTTTAAAAATTTTACTATTTAAAAGTAATGATCTGTAG
>DUHN01000078.1:45712-51142 GCA_013330825.1 Candidatus Woesearchaeota archaeon
TGAGAGGCACCAATGACGAAGAAGGGCGTGCTCATGTTCCTCTCCAACAATCATCCCAGCTCGCTGAACGCCACCGCGTGGCCCTGCCTCTTCCCCGCCGCCTTCACGGTCTCGTCGAAGAGGGGAATCCTCACCGGCAGCGCGAACGTGGCGAAGGTGCTGCTCACCAGCGCTTCCCCGACGTTGAGCGAGGCGATGGTGCGGTCGTGCTCCGACAGGTCCTGCGCCGCGCTCTCGATGATGGCCTGCCTCTCGGGCTTCATCTCGATGCCCAGGATGATCTTGGTGTTCATGTTCGCGAGTATCTCCCGGGGGATGAGCGACGGCAGCTGGGTGATGGCCATCAGGCCGACCTTGAACTTCCTGCCCTCCCGCGCGATGGTGGAGAAGATGTTGCTGCCCCGCTCCAGGACATCCTTGCCCAGCACCCGTGGCGCTTCCTCGATCACGATGGAGACGATGGGCTTTCCCCCGAGCTTCCCTTCCATCTTGTAATAGCGGTACTTGTTGAACAGCTCGTGCGCCACCAGGCTGCCTATCAACAGCTCGACCGCCCCGGCAAAGCTCGACGTGTCGATGATCACCACGCTCCCGGATTCCAGCTCCCGGATGATGTCGCCGATGATGGTCGATCCCGCGTTCAGCTGGAAGATGCCGTTGCAGAACAGCTGGTTGTTCACGAAGTCAAGGTCGAGAAGGTACAGCAATCGCCGCTTCACCACGGCAAGGGTGTCCCCCTTGAACATCCCCTCGATGCTCAATGGCTTTTCAAGGATGGCTGCCTCGATCCAGGAATCGCCGTATTCCTTGTGGTAGAGGTTCAGCGCCTGGCGCTGCGCGTCCGAGAACTGCACCACGCCTTCCAGGTGGTGCGGCCTGATGAGGGAGATGTTGATGCGCAGGGTCTTCGCTCCCGCAGGGGGATGCTTTGCGGTGTAGTAGCCCACTTTCCCGGAGGGGTGGTCCTTGAGCCCGGGCTTGTCCCTGCCATAATACTCGTCGTGGGGGTCGAGCACCAGGATGCCGCAGTACTCCTTGCCGACAGCGTTCCAGAGCAGGTGGGAGATGAGGTTGGACTTCCCCCTTCCTGTGGTGCCGGCGATGAGCATGTGGTGGGAAAGGACGCTCTCGCCGGGAAGCGCGATGTCCACATCAAGCACCTTGGTGCCGGAACGCAGCTTGCCGAAAAAGAAGGGGTTTGCGGGAGAGGTGAGGAACGAGACGTCCTGCTCGGTGATCTCCCTCACCGGCGAGAAGAACGGCGGCAGGGCTTTCGGCAGGGACGCTTTCCCCTTGGAGAGGCTGACGATGGGCTTGAGCAGCGCAAGCTGGTAGTTCCGCAAGTCGGCGTCGATGAATTCCGTCTTCAGGTCATCCTCCAGGCGCATGCCGGCGATGAGCTCGAGGTTCTGCTGCGAAATCTGCGACCCATACAGCACGTCATAGGCTTGTAGCAGGACAGGCCCGGGAGAGGCCTCGCACACCAGCAACTCGCCGATCTCGACATCGTGCCCGGCCTTCTGCCGCATCACGATCCTGCCGAACTCCCCCGAGATGATCTGGCCTTTCACGACGATGGAAACCACCGATGGGGATGGGTGCGGGGGCGTTTATAAAGATTTGGCAGGAGGGTGAAAGGGAAAGTGAAGGGAAGGAGTACTGCAAATAGGGATTCATTTTCCCTCAATCTTCACGACCTGCTTGATCTCTTTCTCGGAAATCGCGCAGCCGTTGAGCTTCAGCCCCCAGAGGATGGCATCGATCAGCTCCGCCTTCGGCTGCGGCATGACCGAGGGATCAGGAATGTAGTGCCTGAGCATGCCCAGCTCGTAGGCGATGGTCGCCAGCTCGCTGCTCCTGATGATGCGCAGCCCCCTGAGCTCCGCCTGCAATGCCTCCAGCCTGGCGCCGTCCATGGAAGGCTTGTGGTGCATCCGCTTGGCAAGCACCCTGATGATCCTGCCCGGGTTCTCGAGCACGATGCGCGTCATCTTCTCGTCCACGACGGCCGCTTCCGCCTTCAGCTCCACGCAGGCCGCGAGGACGGTCATCTCCGCGTAGTGGAACATGGCTAGTGGGTGGTCGCCGACGGAGTAGGTGTGGTTGGCCGTCTCCATGAGGGATGACGCGCGCTGCACGATCGCGGGGGAATCCACCACCTTGAGCACGCCTTCATTGATGAGGTGGAGCACCTGGAACGCCTCGAGCTTGAATTTCTTGGTGTGCAGGGGATAGCTGATGATCTCCCCATAGACGGCCTTGGTGATGCAGAAGTCTCCCTTGAATCTCTGCTTCAGGGGCCGCAGCATCCAGAGCAGCCCGTTCAGCGTCAGGCTGATGATGGGCCCGGAGTCGAAGACCAATGCTTTCATGAGGCACCATCCAAAATGAAGGCAGTGCCATTTCCGTGAGCGGCGCTGCCATTGCGAGAGCGAATGCCGGAGGGGGATGCCCCTGCCCGGAAGCGCACCTCCGGCATCCACTGCGTGGACTGCGGGGAACGTCGATGCGAGAGCAAAGGCAATGAGCGAGCCGGCGCTGCCCGGGCGCTTTCACGGAGCGAAGCGGAGTGAAAGCTGCGGACGCCAGTGAGTATGAAGCGAGATTTTGGATGGTGCCGCTTCACGAGAACAGCCCCCGCGCGAACTGCAGCCGGCTGCGGATGTCATGGCCGTCGCCCATCTGCTCGGAATGGGTTGTCTTGCCGAGGTACTGCATCAGCTCCCACTGCGAGACGTCCAATAGCTGGGCGGACTTCGCGCAGGACATGCCGTGCTCGCACACATTGGAGCCGTGCTTGATGCGCGCGTGCCTGAGCACGTCGCTGACATAGAGGTTGATCTTCTCGTCCCTGGAGGAGACCATCCTGAAGAGCTTGCGCATGGTGTCCCGGAACCCCTCGAGGTCGTCCGCTTCCAGGTCTTTGGCGGCGGCGGAAAGAGGCGCGCTGAATTCCTGGTAGTCTATGTCCTGCCCCATGCGCTGCATGATCTTCGAGAAGCCGTACACGAACACCGCGACCGAGATGGCGTCCTTTTCCTCGAACAGCGTCGCGTCGTGGATGACGTGGCTGGACAATTCCCTCACCTCGAGCGCGTCCTTGTCATCCTTTGCCTGGAGGATGGCAATCAGCTTGTCCAGCACGGCGAGAATGTCTGCCTTGACTTCGGGGAGCATGTTCATGATGGGGGAAAGAATTATTTAAATGTTTGGAAACTATTTCCCGCTCACGATCTCAATCACGTCCCTGTTGTGCAGCACATAGTCCTTCCCGACGGGCTTCTTCGTCCTGACGTCAAGGGCGCGGATGAAGTACTTGCCGAAGTCCGTGTGCAGCCGGAACGCGAAGTCGAGCGCCGTCGTCTTCGGCGGCATGAGGAAGCAGTCCGGCATGACCCTCCCTTCGGAGTCCGCGAGCTTCGCCACCCCGCCCGGGAAGATGGCGACGTACTTCAGGACATCAAAGACTGCGGTGTTCATCACCTGCTGCACTCCGGTTGATTTCAGCTTGTCCAATATGTTTATCCTCATGAATTCCAGCCCTTTTTTTTGTTTTTCATTGAGTTTCCCATTATCGATAATGGTAAAACTTGGTTCGCCGGGCAAATAGTCGATCAGCCCGTGCTTCGCCGCCTCGCGCAATGCCAGCTCCGATTCCGCGCTGCAGGGCAGCAGAACAAGATGGGAAAATTCCTGCTTCAGCCGCTCGAAGTTTTTTTCCGCACCGGGCACGTCTATCTTGTTGCAGGCGATCACCATGGGCTTGGTCATCTTCCTCAAGTCCGTGGCGATGGCGCGCAATGTCGAATGGCCCCATTTCATGATGTCTTCCGGCAGCCCCAGTTTCTCGATGACGATTTCCATCATCGGCTCTGTCACCCCAAGCCCGGAGAGCTGCTTCGCCACGGCCTTGTGCAGCTGCGGCTTCTCCTGGTTCATGGCGCGCGCGAAGCGCTCCCATCCCTTCTCGATCAGCCCAAGGTACCACAAGTCCAGCTCTTCCTCCAGGAAGCGGATGTCATTGGCCGGATCATAGCTCAGCGCAGGGACCGGTTCCCCTTTCTCGTTGATGGAGCCGGAGGCGTCAATGATGTGGATCAATACGTCCGCCTGCCGCAGGTCGTCGAGGAACTGGTTGCCCATGCCCTTCCCCTCGTGCGCTCCGGGGACTAGGCCGGCGACGTCGATCACCTGCACCGGGACGAAGCGCGTGTGATTCCTACAGAACCCCATGCGCGGGTGGCATTGCGTGCCGAAGTCCTTGTCCGGGCAGTCGACCGAGACGTGCCCCACCCCGGAGTTCGGCTTGATGGTGGTGAATGGGTAGCTCGCGATGGCCACGTCCGCGAGCGTGATGGCCTTGAAGAACGTGCTCTTCCCGCAGCTGGGCTTGCCGACTATTCCGATGAGCATGACGATAAGGAGACTCCCTTCGTTTAATAAGATTATCTTATGACGGGCTCTGTCCCGAATGGAGGCAGCGCCTCTTTCGTGAGCGTATCGGCAGCTGCAACAGTGGATGTGGAAGGGGAAACTCCCTATGGGAGGGAACCACATATTCCATTGCGATACCAAAGAGCGAGCCGGCACTGCCCGAGCCCTGGGTTGTGAGCGAGCGAGGCGAGCTCACTCGCAGCTCCCGCGAGATTCGGGACAGAGTCCAATGAGCGCCGTCGCACCGCCCGAGACGGCGCCGGCATATGCTCCTATGCCAAAAACGGAGGAACGACATAGATAACAAAATACCATACTAGGGTACAAAAGAAAACCTTTAAATAGGAAGTTTCAGAGGGTATGCTGCATGGCCGAGGAAATGGGTGAGCACAAGGTTGCCGAGATCCCGGAATTCAGGGTCAAGTACAATGACGTGTTCTCATTGAGGAACCTTTACATGATGATGCGCCTCACCCTCCTCGCGGAAGGGTGGAAAGGGAGCGGTGGAGAGGAGGACGGCTCTGACTTTGAGATCTACTACTCGGAGAACATCTTCCAGAAGGCAGGCCATCGCGGCGGCAAGGAGATGTGGGTGTACTGGCGCCTCAACAAGGATTTCGGCCCGGCAAACAGGGTGAACGCGTATTTCAAGGAGTATCTGGATATAGACATGCACATGGTCTACATGGCGGACGTCGAGATGGTGCACATGGGCAAGAAGATGATGGCGCAGAAAGGAGAGATCGAGATCTTCTTCCGCCCGTATCTCAAAGGGGACATGGAGGGGAAGTGGGGAAAGCATCCTTTCCTCAGGCACCTCCGGCCCGTCTATGAGGACCGCTTCATGCGCGTCGAGATAGAGAAGAAGGAGAAGGACCTCTGGCGCGAGGCATACCGGATACAGAACACGGTCAAGCAGTACCTCGAGCTCCGCAATTTCGCCGCGATTCCGCAGGAGCAGTTCTTCGCCAGGCGCCTCGGCTACGAGGGCTCGGT
>DUHN01000033.1 GCA_013330825.1 Candidatus Woesearchaeota archaeon
TTCTCCATTCTGGGGCTGAAGGATCCGGCAAGCTACCCGCCGATCCTGGTCCTCAGTGAGGAAGAGAAGAGGTTCGTGGAGAGGTTCGCCGAAAGGCACGGCATCGGGAAAGAAGACGGTGTCGTCGGCGTCAACACCGGTGCGGGAGGGAGATGGCAGGACAAGAAGCTCTCTGTCCAGCAGACCGTGGAGCTGATAGATAGCATACGGGAAAAAACAGGGGCAAAAATTCTCCTGTTCGGCGGCCCGGGGGAGGAGGAAAGGAACCGGGATATCCTGAAGGGCGCACAGGCCGGGGTCATTGATGCGGGGTGCGGCAACAGCGTGAGGGAGTTCGCGGCCCTGGTCGGGCTGTGCGATGTCCTCATCTCCTCGGACAGCCTGGCCATGCACATCGGCATTGCCCTGAAAAAGAGCGTGGTGGCGTTCTTCTATCCCACGAGCGCCGCGGAGATCGAGCTATATGGGAAAGGGGCAAAAATCATCGCTGGGGGAGAGTCCTACTGCTCCTACCAGGCCGTCTGCGCCCACCCCCCGGAATGGGACATCGTGAAGATGGCAGATGCGGCCATCTCCCTGCTCTAAAAAGGGGAAAAGAAGCACTGCAAAGTGGCACCATTCCGCCGATAAATGGCGCTTTTTCCGGCTCAAGGGGTAAATTTATATATCATCAGCCTTCTGGAAATCCCATGTTTTGCCCGAAATGCGGCTCGATCCTCATGCCCAAGAGGGACGCCTCGAAGAAGATGCTCGTGTGCAGCTGCGGCTACAGGACCGGGGACGTGGAGCAGGCCAGGATAAAGGAGACCATCCCCAGGCCGGAGAAGGAGGTCGAGGTGGTCGATACGAAGGACATGCAGGCCCTGCCCCTCACCGAAGCCGAGTGCGAGAAATGCGGCCATAAGAAGGCCTATTTCTGGACCGTGCAGACCAGGGCGGGGGACGAGCCGGAGACCAAGTTCCTCCGCTGCGAGAAGTGCAACCATACGTGGAGAGACTACAGCTAGTTCTTGGGATGATAGCCAAAGACGTGTTCCGCGTGCTCGTCAGGCCGAACGCGATGAAGAGCGCGATTCTCGGCTTCGATGACGCGAGGCAGGCATACCGCGTGGCCATAGCCGCCCCGGCAGAGGGCAACAGGGCCAATCTCGAGTTGATGAGGTTTCTGTCAAAGGAGCTGGGTAGGAAAGTCAGGATCGTGTCCGGGTTGAGGAACAAGCTCAAGACCATAAGGGTGGATCAGTAGGGGGATCCCGCCCTATGGCCTGGGAAGCGTGAACAGAGCATTAATTTTATAAATCCCCTTTTTCACCCGCCTCTGTATGGGCAAGAAAGACAAGAAGAAGAAAAAGATGAATCCCAAGAAGGAGAAGTACCTCAAGTTCCATAAGGAGAAGCCCAGCAACATGACCTATGCCCCCCCGCAGCTGGACGAGAGCCAGATGCAGCAGGTCAAGCTCAACGAGGAGCGCATCGGATTCTACATGCGCACAAGGGTGTTCTATCCCGAGAAGTTCGTGAACGAGCGCAAGGCCAAGAGCAAGAGATAGGCATTCTGCCACGTCTTTCTTTTTCCGGTATTTCCGGCATGTGCATCCTCATAGAAAGGTATAAATAAAGGGGAAAGAGGGTATTCCCATGGCATGGATGTTCTGGCATGAGATCGGCAGGAAGCTCATCCATATCACCATCCTCATCGTTCTCGCGCTGTACTTCCTCATCGAGGACCGGTACGGCAAGCAGGTGGCCCTCATCTTCCTCGTGCTGCTGCTCATCATCTTCCTCATCCTCGAGTATTTCCGCCTTGAGCTCGGCTGGAAGATGCCGTATTTCTCGCAGTTCATCCGCCCGAAGGAGGAGAACCGCATGTATGGGGTCATCTATTTCCTCGCCGCGACGGTGATCTGCCTCGCGGTGTTCGACTGGAGCATCGCGCTTGCCGCGCTCCTCATGACCACATTCGGCGACATGGTGGCCGCGCTCGCGGGAAAGAGATGGGGCACCACCATCCTCTTCAGGAACAAGACGCTGGTGGGCTTCAACGCCGAGCTGTTCGTGAACCTCATCGTCGGATTCGCGGTGCTGCAGAACATCTACATCATCATCGGCATGGCCATCACCGCGACCGCGGTCGAGACCCTCGTGGACGAGCTGGACGACAACCTCCTCATCCCGCTCTTCGCCGGCTTCGTGGGGCAGGTCATCTCTTACTCTTTGTGAGGCAGTTATCCCTTTGCAGCGAGCTGTTCTTCCGTGATGTCCTCAACCGTCTCGCTCAGCGAGAGAAAGCCCTGCATCAGATGGGTGTTGTCGCACACCTTCTGGTGCACATGCGGCATGAGCGCCCATTTCTTCTCCCCTGAAGAGTACGGGTTCACGAAATAGAGCGTAAGGAAGGGGTAGCTGGCAAGGGACTTCCATTGCGCCGCGAGGGCGTCCTTGTTCTTCCTGTTGCTCAGGGTGGCGATGGCAACATGCGTGTCCTGCCCGCATCCTTCAAGGGCCGAGCTGGCCTTGGAGAAATCGATGATGGTGAGGACGCGCTGCTCCCTGCCATCCTTGTACTTCACCAGCAGCTCATCGCCGTGGTTCGATATCTCCGCGATTTTCCTGAAGAAGGCATCCCTGCTCTTGATGAACTGCATCATCCATTCCTTGAGCGCGGTTTTCGCGTCCGCCATGGGAGAAGCCGGAAATGCCGGCTATTTATATTTTGCTTTCCCGTGGAAAGGGCAGTCCTTATCATGCGCTCCCGGGAGATAGCCGATGCTCATCATGAACTCGTTGACAATCTCGCCGCCGGTGAAGGAGAAGGTTTTCCTGAACAGGGAAGTCCATTCTTCCCTTGCTCGGGGGTGGTGGGATTCAAGCCATTCCCTGAAAGAGCCGTGGTCGCGCTGCAGTTCTTGTATCTTCTTCGCGTTCCTGATGGCGGCATGTATCTTGAGCCTGTTCCGGATGATGCCGGGATTTCCCATCAGCCTCTTGACGTCCTTTTCAGTGAATCCGGCCACTTTGTTGATGGAAGGGAACGCCCCGTAGATGGCGGCCTTCTTCCTCAGGACGGTGTCGAAGGAGAGCCCGGCCTGGCTGATCTCCAGCATCAGCCTCCGGAAGAGGTCATCGTCGTCAGAAGGGCGGAAGCCGTGCTCGGTGTCATGGTGCATGCGGTGGTGATCGCCGCGTTTCCGTGCGAAGCTGCAGTAAGACATATCCTGCCAGGGGGGGTTTTCCTTTTCAAAATCCAGGAGAATCGTGCGCTCATACGGATTTCCTGTATCGTTTCCTCATGAGGTATACCCCCAAGTAGCTCAATGGGGTGTAGAATACTCCCATGATCACCTTGAAGAGCCACCACGGGATGATGATCAGGAGGATCGTCTTCAGGGAGTAGATGCCAGCGAACGCGACGAACATGAAGATGACGGTATCCAGAAACTGGGACCAGACGTTCGAGAGGTTGGAGCGCAGCCAGAAATGCCGTTTTCCCCATTTTTTGCTGAAGAAAAAGAAAGAGACGACGTCCTGGTATTCCGCGATGGCGAAGGCCAGCAGCGATGCGATCGCGATCCTGACGGAAACGCCGAAGACCTGGTTATAGCTGTCCTTGACCCACAGGGCCCTCTCCCCCCACGGCATGGCAAAGGAGATCGCGGAGTACGCCAGGAACAGCAGGATGCTCAGGAAGCCCGCCAAGACGAACAGGCGCGCGGCCTTTTTACCGTAGACCTCTCCCACCACGTCAGTCATGAGGAACACGATGGGAAAGGAGAAGACGGCGACGGAAAGCTGGGTCCCCCAGAAGAACGGCATGAGCTTGAGCCCCAGCGTGTTGGCCGCGAAGAGGGAAGCCAGATAGAGGGTGAGCGCTATGGCCAATTTCGGCGACAGGGCTTCGCGTGCGCTTTTCATGTGCCTTCAAAAAATCAGGAGCATTTAGTCGTTCTCGACGCGCGGCGCAAGGATGAAGCTCAGCATCACCTTGTCCACGGTCTTGTATTCGAGCTTGAGTGGGTAGTCCTTGCCGAAGTGGATGGCGACGTCATCAGCCAGCTTCGAGCCGCCAATCATCTTCTTGAGGTATTCGAGGCTGTACTTGGACTTCACCTTGTCGGAGACCGATATCCTGATGGACTTGTCCTCGGAGATCTCCACCTTCGCCTGGCTCAGGTCTCCTTCGGCGAGGATGGTGAAGGTCTTCGGCTCGGCCACGAAAGCCACGGATTCCGCTACCACGTCGGCGTCCGCGATGGCCTCGTTGAGCATGGTGCACGGCATGATGACGGTGGCCGTGAACTTCAGCTCCGGCACCTTCTGGTCGCGCTCGTCCAGCTCGATGATGGGCAGGTTGAATGTCCTGGTCGTCGTTCCCTTGAGGGTGATCTTGAGCTTGTCCTGCTCAAGGTCAAGGCTCAGCATGTCGTTGGGGTTCGCCCTCCTCAATACCTGCTTGAGGTTGCCCAGGTTGATCGCGATCTCGACATCCTTCTCCACCTGGTACTCGGTGAAGCTGCTCGAGAGCAGCTTGAAGACCACCATCGCGACGTTCGCGGGGTCCATGGCCACCAGCTCGATGGCATTGGGGGTCACTTTAAAGCGCGCCTCGTTCACGAGGTCAGAAATGATGGTGACCGACTCTTTAAGGAATCTCGGCTCTGCAAGCGTTAATTTCATGGCTACCCCCGTTTTCGGCTTATGGCGGTGCCTTTATATTTTTTGCGCTTTTGG
>DUHN01000045.1 GCA_013330825.1 Candidatus Woesearchaeota archaeon
CTTTAGTGCGGGGGGGAGGTCACGGTATTCCCCAATTGCATTTCTCAGCTTGTCATTGCTCTCCAGCTCCCTTACACTTTCCTGCTTCGCCAGAATCAAATCCAAAGAAGTCAAGGGCCGCATGAGCGACCTAAAGAGGGTTGCTGAGCCTACTGCCGTGGCCGTATGATCCATCGCCGCATGCAGATTCACGACTTGAATCAACGCTAATGTCTCCTTATCTATGATGGTTGAAGGCACATCTTTAAACATAACAGGAACATCGGTAGCGGCTTTCCCATTCCAACACGCATCAATTATCCTTGTTATGTTGTTTATGCCAATAAGGGGAGGATATGCCTGCTTTGCGATCTTTTCCAACTCGCTCATAACCCCAAGGACAAGCCACACATTTAAAAGGGTTTCTTTATGTTACTACTTCAAAGTATTAATCATTCAGAACGACGAGCCATACTTCCTAGAGGGCCACCATCACAACCCCCACGACAGCCATCCCCACGCCCGCATACTGGCTCTTCTCCAGCCGCTCCCTGAAGAGGACATGCGCCATGAGGATGGTGAACGCAGGATAGGCGAACGCGATCGGCGCCACCAAAGCAGTCTGCCCGATGCCGACGCCGTAGCCGTACAGGAAATGCCCGGCGAACTCCACGACGCCGATGAGGACGACTACCAGCCATGCCCAGGCGCCTATCCTCCCCCATGCCATGCCTTCTTCCGCATCCTGCAGGGCAAAATATGCCGCCACTATCATCAGGCTCACCGCCTTGGTGAGGAAAATAGGGTAGAACCATCCGAGGGAGGGCGTGAGGAGATCAATCAACGCGAAGTACGGCCCCCAGCAGGCCAGCGTGATGATCCCGTAGAGCGCGCCGCGCTCCAATGACGCGGCATTCAGGGAAAAGACGTCGCCCTTCCTCAGCGAGCTCAGCACCACCCCTGCGATGGCGAGCCCTGCCCCGGCCACCTGCAGCCAGGACATCCTTTCCCCGAGGAACAGGACCGTGATCGCGACCGCAACGACGGGAATGCACCCCACGATGGGGCTCACCACCGAGACGACTCCCTGCCGCATCCCCTTGTAGTAGAAGAGGATGCCCACGGCACTGAGCACCCCGCCGAGCAGGACGAAGGGAATGATGCCCATTGTCAGGGGCGGCAAATCGATGAAAGGGCTCGCTCCCGCGTAGAGGAGCATCATCACCACATTGCCTCCCAGGACTGCGGCAGCCACTCCCGCTTTCCGCGCCCCCAGCGCGATCAGCACGTCGGAGATGCCCCAGAGGAGCAGCACAGCGACACTGACAGGGACGGCGGATGCCATGGCGCTCGGATGCCTGTCTTTTATTTAAATCTTCCACCCAAATGTTTTTATACGCTGTCAGAACATGCCAATTCATGAAAACGAAGCTGTGGGCCATCCTCCTCGTCATCTTCACCACGCTGCTCACCTCGGCCGGGCAGATCCTCTACAAGCGGGGAGCGGACATCCTTGAGCTCACTCCCTCCGGGCTTCTCCACAACTATTACCTCATCATCGGCGTCATCGTCTACGTCGCCGCGGGCATCCTCATCGTCCTTGCCCTCCGGGGAGGGGAAGTCTCTGTCCTGTACCCCATCATCGCCACCAGCTTCATCTGGGTGTCGTTCCTCTCCATCTATTTCATCGGCGAGAGCATGAACGCTTGGAGATGGATTGGAGTGCTGGCGATCATCGCCGGCATCGTCATGATAGGCTATGGCAGCAGCAGGGATGTCCATCCTGAAACGGAGGCATTCTGATGGCCACCTCTCTCTTCTCTGTCTTCCTCGTGGTCCTCGGTACGCTCATCGGCGCCTTCGGCCCCATCCTGCTCAAGAAGGCGTCTGCGAAAGATCTCTTCAGCATCAGGTCCCTCGTGAGGAATTACCACCTCTTCGCGGGCGCCTCGCTCTACGTCGTCGGCACCATCCTCTTCATCCTGGCGCTGCGCGACGGGGAATTGAGCGTGCTCTATCCGTTTGTCTCCCTCACTTATGTCTGGGTGTCGTTCCTCTCCATCAAATTCCTCGGGGAGCGCATGAACTGGCAGAAATGGGCGGGCATCGCCCTCATCATCATCGGCGTGAGCTTCATCGGCCTGGGAAGCTAGCCGTGCACAATCTTTTTATACAGACATCATCCCATCTTCACCATGGAAAAACCAATCGTGCTTTCCCTCGGCGGCTCGTTGATAGCGCCCAAGGACATAGATGCCCGTTTTCTCAGGCAGTTCATCGCCCTCATCCGGGCCTATGCGAAGAGAGGATGCCGCTTCGCCATTATCTGCGGCGGCGGCATGACCGCGCGGAAATACCAGCAGGCAGCCAAGAAGATCGCGAGGCTGGACAACGAGGCGCTGGACTGGGTCGGCATCGAGGCCACCAGGCTCAATGCGTTCCTCCTCATGAAGCTCTTTAGGGGAGATGCGGAAGAGGCCATCATCTATGACCCCAGCAGGCCATTCCGGTTCAAGAAGGGAATCGTCGTCGCCTCCGGCTGGAAGCCGGGACGGAGCACGGATTACGACGCCGTCCTCATCGCGAAGCGCCTGAAGGCGGACACGATCATCAACATGAGCAACATCGACCACGTCTACAGCGCCGATCCCAAGACGCACCGGAACGCAAGGCCCCTCCATTCCTTGTCTTGGAAAGAGTATCGCAGGATGGCAGGCAATACCTGGATTGCGGGCCTCAGCCTTCCTTTTGATCCCATCGCGGCAAAGGAGGCGCAGGCGTCAGGGATGAGCGTGCGCATCATCGGGAAGGATCTGAGGAATTTCAGGGATATCCTCAACGGCGGGAAATGGGAGGGGACGGTGATATCCTGATGGCCCATCAGCACTGGAGCCATATCTGGAGAGGGGCTGTCATCCCCTCCATCGCTGCGGTCCTCACCTTCTCCAACATCGTCTCGTGGTGGAAATGGGTCCTGCTTGCCCTCGCGGCCGCGGCGGCGTGCGCCACCGTCCTGCTCAGGACAGGAAGCAAAACAGACCTCTTTGCCGCTGTGGCGATCGTGCTGCTCACCGGGCTGGCGGCGGAACTGCTGCAGATGTCCGGGATGCTATAACGCTATAGTCCTCTCAAAAGGTTATCTCACTTCTCGCTCCATCCTTCTCGTTGCCTTTTTCACCTCGGCCCTGCCCCTCGCCTCGAGCTTCCTCGCCAGCGCGTCAGCCTTCCTCTTCCACGGCTCTGCCCGGGACCGGAGATGCCTCTCCACCGCCTTCTGCTGCCTCTTCGCCTCCCTCAGCACCGTGCTGAGGATGTCCCTCGCCTGTGCGGTGCCGATCAATCCCGCTTTCTGGAACTCACGCAGCACCTTTTCCACCTTCGGCTTCGTGACCGCGGCAAGGCCGATGCCGACCAACAGGCTCCGCTTTATCGTTTCTTTCATGCTCCCACCTCCTCTCTACCCATACCGGTCATTCAGGATGGAAATCAGCAGGAGGAACCCCAGCACCGCGGCGCTGAAGAATGTGGCGAACGCGATGAGCGGTATGCCGTACACGAACGGGCCTTTCTCCACCTGTATGAGGTAGGAGGACGCCACCAGCAGCCCGGCGATTACCAGGCCGTACGCTATCCTGCTCGAGGAGATCTCAATCTCCCGCGAGAGCCTGCTGATGTCCGTGTCCTCAAGGTGGATGTCCACCTTGCCCCGCTCGAGCGTTTCCATGGCCCTCGTGGCCTTGTCCGGCAGCTGCTGGAAGAACTTCTTGTACCTCCTCGCCTCCGTCATCATGCCCTTGAGCTGCTCCTTGGGCGCATAACGCTTCATGACGAGGCGCTCGATGTAGGGCCTGGCCTTCTCGATGATGGGGAAATCGGGGTCGTACTTGAGGGCGATGCCCTCCAGCGTCACCATGGTCTTGCCGAACAGCACGAAGGACGCGGGGATGCGGATGTGGTGCTCCATCGCGACGTTGATGATGTCCTCCACGGCCGAGCTGAGCTTCTCCTCGTGCAGGCTGAGGTACTTCAGGGGATCGATGATCTGCTTGATCTCGTCCCTCAAGGCTCCCTTGTCCACGTCCCCGTCCATGCCCATCTCCAGGAGCGTGTCGACGACGAAGTCCGCGTCCTGGGAGACGATGCCGGACATCGCGTCGATGGCCTGGTTCTTCAGCCGCTCGTCGAAATGCCCGATGATGCCGAAGTCCACGAACGCCACGGCGCCGTTCTTGAGCACGATGATGTTCCCGGGGTGCGGGTCGGCATGGAAGAACCCGAACTCGAAGACCTGCCGCAGCACGGCGTTGAAGCCGTTCTCCAGGACCTTCCCGAAGTCCGCGCCCATCTTCCTGATGCCCTCGAGATCGTAGAGCTGGACGCCGTCGATGAATTCCGTCACGAGCACTTTCACCGTTGAGAGCTCGAGGAACACCTTTGGGATCTTGACGGTGGGGTCATCCGCGAAATTGTGGCCGAACCTCACCGCGTTCTTGGCCTCGAGCTTGAAGTCGAGCTCCTTCTGCGTCCACGACTCGAATTCCTCGACGATCCGCACGGGCTCGTACTGCCGTATCTTGGGGAAGTTCTTTTGGAGGAGCCTCGCGAAGTACATCATCAGATCGATGTCAGAGGCCATCGTCTTGATGATGCCGGGGCGCTGCACCTTGACCGCGACCTTCTCCCCGGACCTGAGGACGGCGCGGTGCACTTGGCTGATGGATGCGGACGCGATGGGCTTCTTCTCGAAGGACGAGAAGATGGATTCCAGCGGCCTCCCCAGCTCCTTCTCGACGGTCTTCCTGGCCTGCTCGTAGGGGAACGGCGGGACCTGGTCCTGCAGCTTCTCGAGCTCCCTGATGTAGGACTTGGGGAGGAGGTCCGGCCTCACGCTCAGCATCTGCCCGAACTTGACGAACGTCGGCCCCAGGCGCTCAAGGGTCCTCCTCAGCTTCTCCTCATGGCTGCGCTCCTCCCTTTTCCGCAGCTTCGACGTCACCCGCTTGGCGACCGGCACTCGGCCGAGAAGCCTGATGTCGTGGATGATGGTGTCGAACCCCTCCTCGAACAGAACTCCCAGTATCTCGCTGAACCTCTTCAGGTCACGCACCTCTTTTATCAGCCGGAACGGCATGGCAGTTCAGGAGAATGAGCGTTTATATACCTTGCCATCAACGGATTGGTTTTGTTTTTTGGACAGGAAACACCCCTGCCCCTGTTCGGCAAGAGGCGCGAGCTACTCCACTTCCCCGCACAGCCATCTGGAGAATTCGGGATTCGCCCCGGCATCGATCTTCATGACGCAGGGTGTCGAGTATGAGTGCATTTTTTTGACCTCCTTCCGTATGGCCGCGTACTTGGAAGGAAGGGTCTTGCCGATGAGCACGGCTTCCTTCCCGTCCTCGATCTTCCCCTCCCACCAGTAGAGAGAGGAGATGGGAAAGATGTTCGCGCACGCGATGAGCCGCTTATTCAGCAGGTGCGATGCCACCTTCCGCGCCTCTGCCTCGTCCTTGTTGGTGATGTAGACTAAGATGATGTTGTGTGTTGCCATATTCTACTGCCCTCTTTGTACCCTTTTTTATTATTAAATGTATCCCTTTTGTTGAATGCGTTTCGTCAAACTAAATCTTTAAAAACCATCGGCACTTGCACTGATGCATGGGGGCAACATATCTCTTGGAGCACATCGCCGGCTGCTTTCTCTTCGATGAGCATCTTGCCCTCGTGGAGAGCGGGCCGCCGGAAGGGAAGGAAAAAGAGGCATTCCTGAAGACGCACGCGTCCGCGGTTCCCCTCAGCTATCCTGCCCACGCCATACAGCTCCGCCGCGCCCTGGCCGCCATCGCCTCCAAAATCCCGAAAGGGGGCCTCCGCGCCGCGAACCTCGCCAGGACGAGGCATGACGTGAAGCACGCGGTCTCTGATGACTTCCTCATCGTGCAGGCGGTCAAGTCCATCGAGGACCTCGACAAGGTCCTGAATTCCCTCGCCATCAGACTCCGCGACTGGTACGAGTTCTATCTTCCGGAATATTCTGTCTCGCAGCCGGACCACGCGGAATTCGTGAGAGGGGTGGTGGAGACGACCAAGGAACAGTTCCTCTCCGGGAAAAAAACGGACAGCTTCGGCGCCGACCTCGGCAAGCCGCACATCGCGGCCATGAAGCAGTTTGCGGAGCGCCTCCTCGGCCTCTATGCGGCGAAGCAGGAGCTTGAGCGGTATGTTGACAGCACCATGAAAACCATCTGCCCGAACCTCAGGGCGATCGCAGGCAGCACCCTCGGCGCGAAGCTGCTCGAGCATGCCGGGACCCTGAAGCGGCTGGTGGAGCTTCCTTCCTCCACCGTCCAGATCCTCGGCGCGGAAAAGGCGCTTTTCCGCCACCTCAAGACCGGAAGCAGGCCGCCGAAATACGGCGTCCTGCTCGCCCACGATGCGGTCCAATCAGCGCCGAAAGGGAGGCAGGGCCGGGCGGCGCGCATCCTCGCCGACAAGATCTCCATCGCCGTGAGGATAGACTATTTCAAGGGGCAGTTCAAGGGAGACGCATTGCTGGAGGAGGCAAGGAAGAAGATAGCTCAGTAAGGAGAAAGAAAATGACAATCACTCCCTCAAGAATCTTTGAAGTCCACGAGGCCCAGGACGGGCGGAAGCGCAGGCTCTACACGCTGAACGCTGTTCCCGGGACCGCGGTCTACGGGGAGATGCTCATCCCCACCCCGCGGGGGGAATTCCGCGAATGGAATGCGGGCAAGAGCAAGCTGGCGTCGTACATCCTCAAGGGGGCGCAGGGCATCGGCATGCGGAAAGGAAGCTCCGTCCTGTATCTCGGCTGCGCCACCGGCACCACGGTGAGCCACGTCTCGGACATCATCGGCGAGGAAGGCATGGTCTTCGCGGTCGATATCTCCCCCATCGTGATGCGCGACATGCTGTTCCTGGCCGAGAAGAGGGGCAACATCATCCCCATACTCGAAAACGCCTTCCACGTCGACAGGCTCGCGAAGAGGATAAGCGCGGCTGACGTGCTCTTCCAGGATGTCGCGCAGCGCAACCAGGTGGAGATATTCCTCCGGAACGCGGACCTCTTCCTGAAGGACAGGGGATACGGCCTCCTCGCGGTGAAAGCGAGAAGCATAGACGTGGCGGCGAAGCCCCGGGACATCTTCAAGGCCGTCCGCAAGCAGCTCGAGGCGAAGATGACCATCATCGATTACCGCGAGCTTGACCCGTTCCAGAAGGACCATTGCATGTTCATGGTGAAGAAATAGCCTGATTCAAAACCTTTAAATCATGACGTTTATTACCAGCAGCATGAGATTTATTGCCAGCAGCACAATGGAACGCGCCAATCCTGCCAGGAAAGGGACTCCCACCCTGAAGAAAGGCCTCGCGGAGATGCTCAAGGGAGGCGTCATCATGGACGTCGTGACGCCGCAGCAGGCGCGCATCGCGGAGAACGCGGGCGCCGTCGCGGTCATGGCCCTCGAGCGCGTGCCCGCGGACATCCGCGCAGAAGGCGGGGTGGCGCGCATGACCGATCCCCTGCTCATCAAGGGCATCATGAGGG
>DUHN01000065.1 GCA_013330825.1 Candidatus Woesearchaeota archaeon
CCGCGTACAAACTGCCAATGTGGATGCGGAATTCAGGATTGCGGGCCCGCAGCTCGTGACCCCCCTCGATAAAACGGATTTCGTGCTGAAGGCGGCAAACGCACGCTGGCGCAGCCTCTTCGGCGATTTGTACGGCACCAATGCCATTGATTCGAGAAAACCAGCCTCTAAAGAGTATGATCATACCCGTGGAGCGAAGGTGATTGAACGCACTGACGAATACCTTGACGCGTTTGTGCCGCTGAAAGGCAACAGAAGCCATAAGGAAGCGCTTNNAATATGTAATCAGGAAATCTGATGGAAAGACACAACTCTACGCAGTGGTAAGGGGCAGGAACACCGCACAGAAAACTGTCACCATTGGCTTACGGCACCCGTCAAAATTTGTCGGCTATGATCACGCTGATGATGGATTGTCCATTTTGCTGAAAAACCACAACCTGCACATCGAGCTTCAGGTAGACGGGGATGATCCCATAGGAAAGACACACCATGCCGGCATCAAGGACGTGCTGCTGGAAGCGGCGCTGACAACCATCATGGACTGCGAAGACGCGGTCTCCGCCGTGGATGCCCATGACAAGGCGCGCGTCTACCGTACCTGGAATGGTGTCATGAAAGGTACCCTCACGGAGACCATTGAAAAAGGCGAGGACCGGAAAATCCTCCGGCTTAATGAAGATAGGCACTATATTTCTCCTACCGGAAAAAATCTCACGCTTCCCGGCCGCAGCATGCTGCTTGTCCGCAACGTCGGCATCCACCTGTATACTGATGCCGTGAAGACGGCCGACAACCAGGAGATTCCGGAAGGGTTCCTGGATGCCATGGTCACGGCGCTGGCGGCGAAGCACGACCTCCTGGGGAATGGGAAGCACAGGAACAGCAAGGAAAACAGCATCTACATCGTCAAGCCAAAGCTGCACGGCCCGGAAGAGGTCGCTGCGACTGTCGAACAGTTTGGCTATGTGGAGAGGGTGCTTGGCCTGAAGGAAAACACCATCAAACTGGGCATCATGGACGAGGAGCGGCGCACGAGCGTCAACCTTGACCAGTGCATCTATGCAGCCAGGAACCGCGTCGTCTTCATCAACACCGGCTTCCTTGACCGCACCGGGGACGAAATCCACACGAGCATGCAGGCAGGAGCCATGCTGCCCACGGCAAGGATCAGGGGCCAGCCCTGGCTCAAGAACTATGAGGACCATAATGCATACATCGGCCTCAAGCGCGGCGTTGCGCAAGTAGGCAAGGGCATGTGGGTCAAGTCCGACGAGATGGCAGAGATGCTTGAAGCCAAGATTGTCCATCCGCTCTCTGGGGCCAACACCGCCTGGGTGCCCTCTCCTCCGGCTGCCGTACTGCACGCCCTGCATTACCATATGGTCAACGTCGCTCAGAAACAGAAAGAAATACTCAGCGCCATGCCCTCCACTCTTGATGATGTCTTAAGCAAGATGCTGGTCCCTCCCTTGCTGTCTGCTGCGGCCAATGGCAGCTTGGCTCCAGAGGAGGTACAGAATGAGCTCAACAACCTGGTGCAGGGGATGCTTGGCTACGTGTCGCGCTGGGTCGGGCAGGGCATCGGATGCTCAAAAGTGCCTGACATCCAAAACATCAGCCTCATGGAGGACCTTGCGACCTTGCGGATAAAATCCCAGCTTCTTGGCAACTGGCTTCGTCATGAGGATCAAATCGTCAGCGAAACTACGGTTCACGATGCCTTCAAGAGAATGGCTGAAGTAGTCGATGGCCAAAACGCAGAAGACGCAAAGAGCGGCAAATATGCGCCTATGTACGGTAATTTTGATGGCCCGGAATTCAAAGCGGCTTGGGCGCTCGTCAAGAATGCCCACAAGGCGCCGAATGGATACACTGAAAGGACATTGCGATACTACCGCCGCCTCAAAAAGGAGATCCTTGCCGCGGCGTAAGGCATGCTCAAGACAGCCGGCCCACAACTTCTTCACATGCGCCTCATCCCGCTTTAGCGTACAGAATCAGAGGAGTTCTCCCATTACCGGAAAACAATAACCATAAATATCCCCTTCTCCCAGAAAGAGGCATGTCAGATTTCGGCAGGCCCCTTTACGGCCATCACCCCGCGCTGGACTACTTCGCGCCTCCTTCCAACGCCATGGAGCCCTCCACCTACGGGCAGCAGGACTCCTACGCCACCCCGGACCTGGGCGTGGACAGGATCGGCATGAGCGTCCCCCTGGGAATAGCGGCCAACAACGTCGCGGGCATCTACAGCAAGATACGCATGGGAGCGGGAAGCCTGGAGATCCAGTTCCCCGGCCACGGCGGCGGACGGCCAAACGCGCAGACACCGGAGCAGTACGGCAAGGACCAGCGGACGGCGTTGAGGGAACTGGCGGACATCAACGAGGTCAACCTCACCACCCACGCGAGCTTCGCCATGTCCGGCATGACGGGCTACGACGGCCGCGAGTACAACATCAAGAACGCCCAGAAGAACCTCGAGGAGCTGAAGACGGCCATCGACTTCCAGGCGGACGTGGCCGAGGGAGGCTCGGTCGTGATGCACGCCGGCGAGTTCGAGCGCCCCATCACGGAGATGTACCTCGACGACGAGACCGGCACCGTCAATCTCGCGCGCGACCCCTCCGGGCGCCTGATGTTCCGGCAGTACAACAGGCAGGAAGGCACGTCCCAGTTCACCCTCATCGACGACCGCACGCACCAGGTGTCGCACGTCCAGCGGGACAGGCTGATGAGCTACCCGGACTGGCTGACGGCAGAAAAGGACAATCCCCATGGGATGGATGAAAAAGGAAAGCCTTGTTATATCAAAGCAGGCGACTACGTCGACTACGAAGGCAGGAAGCTCACGGACCCGTACAACCCCCTCACCGGCAGGGTCCCGAAATACGACCAGAAAAACGGGACCATCATCGTGGAACTGAGGGACTTCGAGTTTTTCAGGGGGGAAGCGGAAAAGTACAACAAGCACATGGAAGAGGAGCTCAATCGCCCGCTCCGCTATGACGAGAAAGTCTATCCCGAGGAGATGATGGCACGCTCCGCCCTCGAAGTCAACCAGGCGTCGCAGAGGGGATATCTCTTTTTCTACGGCAGGGACATCCCCCAGCAGCGGGAGAGGATCGACAAGCTTCTCCAGGCCAAGGAATTCTACACGAAGCTGGAAAACGACCCCTCGCTCTCGCCTGAAGCCAGGGAAAGGCTGAAGAGAGAGCAGCCGCTCGTCCACGGGGGGCTGGCCCCTCCGGAAATGAAGTTCCCCTCGGAGATCATCGAGGAGCAGATAAAGGAGCTGAGGAGGAGCGTGGAGTTCTCGAGCGCCACCTCCTACGGCACGCGCTCGCAGATCCTCGACCTTGAGGAGGCCAAGAACCACCTCATCTCCCCCATCAAGCGCCTGGAGCGCGAGGGCGTCCGCCTGTACGCGGAAGCGGGCATCCATGCCATGCAGCGCACCAAGGACCCGGACGCTCCGGTGACCGTCGCCATCGAGCACATCTTCCCGGAGCAGTTCGGCGGCCATCCCGAGGAATTGAAGTGGATCATCAGCAAATCCCGCGAGAGGATGGTCGAGTTGCTGACGTCCAAGAGCGTCGAATTCGGCGCGAGCGAGGCGCCGACGGAATGGGGGAAGGAGCGGCAGAAGCTCGGCGGGAAAGGCGAGGAGCTCAGGAAGCAGCCAAATCCCTTTTACACGGGCATGAGCAGGGAGGAAGCGGAGAAGCTCGCGGAGAAGCACATCAAGGCCACCATCGACACCGGCCACATCAACATGTGGCGCAAGTACTGGCAGCCGGACATGAGCAAGACGCCCGAGGAGAACGACCGGCTGTTCAAGGAATGGGCGGTGAAATCCATCGAATCACTGGCCAAGGAGAAGATGGTGGGCAATGTCCACCTCGCGGACAACTTAGGCTACCATGATGACCACCTCGCCCCCGGACAGGGCAATTCTCCGGTGCGGGAGATCATGAATGTCATCCGCAAGTACGGCTATGACAGGGCCATCACCGTGGAGCCGGGAGCGGATGCCACCAGCGACCAGGGGGATTTCTGGGGCCTCATGAAGACGTGGCGGTTCTTCGGCAGCCCGGTCTATGGGATGGGCGGCGGCTCGCAAAGCAGGCAGGGATGGGGAGACATCCACTCCGCGTACTTCGGCCAGGGAAGGCCGCCAAACTACATCTTCGGGGCCTATGCGCCGAGCAACGAGTGGCAGCTGTGGAGCCAGGTGCCGCTGGAGTAGTTTTTCCTGAAATGAGAATAGTCCTCCGTGCCTTCGGCGAATTCTTGGCGCCTTCCCAGTAGGCGCGTTGGTTGATGGAACTTACCCCCCCTGTTAATAGTCCCGCGGGATAAGTC
>DUHN01000020.1 GCA_013330825.1 Candidatus Woesearchaeota archaeon
CCGTGTACAGGTATGCCTATGCCGTCGAGAACAGGTGGCGGCGGAAGAAAGGAGGGGGGAAGCAGGCCAGGCAGAAGGTGAAGCATTACCTGGGGAAAGTGCATTCTTTCCCTCCTGCCCAGGAGATCGCTTTCTTTTCTTTCATGGGCATTGAAGAGGCAAAGAAGGAGGAGTATCTCAGGGCGGCAACGGCGAAGCGGCTGGTGAAGGCGCTCGTGGAGTGGGAGCTGGCAGCCCATAAGGCGGAAGGGTTCTCTGTTGATTTCTCATCCGGAGCAGTGCTCAAGGACGGGAAGCCGGCCAGCATCGCGATGAACGAGGGCATGCTGAACACGTTCACGCTGCGCCGCCTGCTGGTGTTCAAGGCCGGCAATGGGGACGAGGAGACCGGCTACGGGCTGGCGAAGGCGTTCGTGGAGGCGGGCATCAGGGTGCCGGAGGATGTTTTTGTGTCCGTGTTCGGGAAGGCTGTCGGCACAGCACCTGACACTATGCTCCCGTAGTAATCTGCAAAAAGCTTAAATAGGCGCAAACGCTTCCCGCGTCATGGCAGCGCAGGAGCTTGTACGGGCTGATGGAAAACTAATGGTCAAGGATGAGTTTGCGAAGACTCCTAAAGAAGTGCCTATCAATACCCTGGAATTGAAGTTAGTTGAGAGCAATATTATGGATGGGGATGGTGGGGTGAACCTTGCGAGAGGTCCCCTTGCGCAAATTGCTAATCAGATGGGTTTTGACTATTATTTTCTGAGCGAATCCAAGGTACCCGTGCCAGGAAAAGGCAGGCCAATCTATTCTGTGACGGCTAATTATTATTCCCTCAAACCCGACAAGTGACTGCATTTTCAGGTACCTGCTTCTCGTTGCTTGGCTTGTGAATGGGGCGCATCCCTTCACCCGCAACAAATTATTTAAAGCGGGCCGCGCCATCCCAGGGCATGACTTCTGCCCCCAAGCACATCGCCATCATCCTGGACGGCAACAGGAGATGGGCGAGGAAGCAGCGCATGAAGGCGTGGAAGGGCCACGAGCACGGCGTGGGGAAGGTCAAGAAGCTCGTGGAGTGGGCCAAGGAGCTGGGCATCAGGGAGCTGACGCTCTACGCGTTCTCCACTGAGAACTTCTCGCGGCCGAAAAAGGAGGTGGAGTTCCTGATGGGCATCTTCCTCCGGGAATTCGGGCGGCTGGGAAGGAGCCCGGAGCTGGAGAAGCACGGCATCCGCATCAGGGCCATCGGCAGGCTGTGGATGTTCCCCCCGAAAGTCCAGAAGGCGCTGCAGGAAATCATGGATGCCACCAAGAAGAACAGGCACTATACGGTCAATTTCGCCCTCGCGTACGGCGGCAGGCAGGAGATCGTGGACGCGGTGAAGAACATCGCGGAGATGGTCAAGTACAACGATGTCGACCCCAAGGAGATCGACGAGCAGATGATTTCCCGCAACCTGTACCTTGAGAGCGAGCCGGACCTCATCATCAGGCCGGGGGGGGAACGGAGGGTGAGCAACTTCCTGATCTGGCAGGGCAACTACAGCGAGTGGTTCTTCCTGGACAAGATGTGGCCGGAGTTCACCAAAAACGATTTAAAGAAGGTCATCGCCGAGTTCCACGCCCGGCAGAGGAGATTCGGGAAGTGACAAAACCAACACCTACATAAGCACCTGCAATGACCATTAGCGCCATATGACGGGTGACATGACCAACATAACCGGGGCGGAGACGAATGGCGGCATCAATTTGTGAGCGGTGCAGCACACTCCCCGGCAAATCGGCAGGGGGAAGCCCCTGCCCGGAAGCGAGCTTCCGGCACCCACTGCGTGGGCTATGGGGACGTCGATAGAAAATCCAGAAGCGAAGAGCGAGCCGATGCCGCCCGGGCAGGGCGGAGTGTCCGCCAGCTGAAGGAGCAAGAGACAGGGACAATGGATCCATACCAGCAATTCTCGCATCACGTCCAGCAGGCAGCGGATGAGTTCAGGAAGCTCGACAGGAAGGACGCCGTGCGGCTGGTGAGCCACCTCGACGCGGATGGCATCTCCGCGTGCGCCCTGCTGGTGAAGCTGCTCAACCTGGACAACCGGACGTATTCCATCAGCATCGTGCAGCAGCTCAAGCCGGAGGTGCTCAATGAGATCGCGCTGGAATCCTACAAGACCGTCATCTTCTCCGACCTCGCGTCCGGCATGATCGAGGACATCAGGAAGACGCTGCCCGACCGCAAGGTGTTCATCATCGACCACCACGAGTTCACCGAGCCGGAGCGGATGGGAAACATCACTTTGGTGAATCCCCATGCCTTTGGCATCGACGGCGGCAAGGAGATCGCCGGGGCCGGGGTGGCGTACCTGTTCTCGAAGGCCGTTGATCCCCGGATGGAGGAGTACGCGCATATCGCGGTGATAGGCGCCATCGGGGACATGCAAGAGGACGGGGGGTTTGCCCGGCTGAACAATGAGATTCTCCAGACCGCGGTGGAAAAGGGGAAAATCAAGATCATCCGCGGCCTCCGGCTGTTCGGGGCGCAGACCAAGCCCCTGCACAAGGTGCTGGAGTACTCCACCGACCCGTACATCCCCGGCGTCTCCGGCTCCGAATCAGGGGCCATCCAGTTCCTGCACCAGTGCGGCATCAATCCCAAGAACGGCGCGGGGTGGAAGAAAGTCAAGGACTTGTCAGAAGAGGAGATGCGCACCATGATCACCCATGTCATCATGCGCCGGTTGGGGGAATCCGCTCCCGAGGACGTGCTGGGGAATGTCTATCTGCTGCGGCAGGAGGAGGAAGGCTCTCCCACGAAAGACGCGAAGGAGTTCTCCACCCTGCTCAATGCGTGCGGCAGGATGGGGAAGGGCTCACTGGGCATCGGGGCGTGCATCGGGGACAAGTCCCACAAGAGGAAGGCGGTGGCATTGATGGCGGAATACAAGCGCGAGATCGTCAACGCGATGCGGTGGTTCGAGGAGAACAGGGAATCACCCCATGTCGAGAAGGGGAAAGGCTACCTCATCATCAACACCGGGGACAAGATCATGCCCACGATAGTGGGGACCATGGCATCCATCATCTCGCGCGGCAACGGGATGAAGAGCGGCACGTACATCCTGTCGCTTGCCCAGCTCATTGACGGCTCCACCAAGGTCTCTCTCCGGATTTCGGGCATACGCGACGACCCGTCCGTTGACCTGAAGGGCACGATGGACAGGATTGTCGAGGGATTGGAGGGCTGCGAGTCAGGGGGGCACCAGCATGCGGCCGGGGCAGTGTTCCCTTCGCCCATGGAACCCGCCTTCCTCGAGTCAGCGCGGCGGGTGCTGGGGGGATTGGCGATGGAGGAGAAGATTAGTTGAGGCACCGCCAATTTCTATGGAGCAAGCAGTTTTTGTTCCGGCTGCACCATTGTTTCCAGTGATTTCTGGAATTGATCCCGCACGCCCCTCAAAATAGCAGGAGGATGATAATGCTTCTCATAGCTATTCGGGTGGTAAAAATCAATGCTCATCGTTTTCCTGTCCTGGTTTCCTATAATCCTGACCTCAACAGATGATGCAGGGAGATTTCCGCCTCCTCCATCCGAAGGAGGGACGTAATTGTAGGACGCATCAAATCCTTCATTGCTGCCAGGGTAGGGGAAGGTCCTTACCTTAAACTTGCCCTTGATGAGAGAAAGGCTGGCTTGCATTTCCTGTTCCGTCCCTTCCATCCTTAAACCGCTTCTCTCCATGAGCCTTTCGTACGGTTTCGCGCCGAAGAGCGCGGTGAGCCTTTCATCTTTGTGGTTGTTGAGGATGTCGATGAGCGTCTCCTCATACAGGATGTCGTTATCAAGGTCAGGCAGTATCTCAAGCACCGCCCCGTTTGGGCTGCGCTTGATTTGGAGCGTCATGCTGGTGAGAAGGCTGGCAATGTGGCTCCCATATTCCTTATAGCATTCCCCATTTTCCTCAAGTTGCCTGCGGACAGAATTCAGGCGGAAAAAATCATAATCAAGAAGTTGTACCGGATTGTCCAACACAGGCACGATCTCCTTCAGGCGCCCGGACCCATTAAAATGGGCGTGGCAGCGCAAATCAGCGATGCAGAGAAGAAGCGCGCTGTAGGCATGCTCTGCACTTGCGAATTCGATACCGGAGAAGCGTTCCACAGGTTCAATCTTCATCCGGTAGGGCAACAGAACTGCTTATATAAATTTAACCACTTTTTAGTGGTTTATCAGAAGACAAAGAGTAAGCAATAGAGTAAGCAATCACAGCATCAGCCGGACGG
>DUHN01000037.1 GCA_013330825.1 Candidatus Woesearchaeota archaeon
CGGCAAGGCGGCTGACATCCTGATGGAAACGGCGTACGAGGGCAAAGCGGACGTCAGGGCGGACATCACCCTGTTCCCGGAGTTCATCTTCGTGGACACGGTTGCCCTCGCGGGCATCAACGCCAGCGAGGCGCCGGCCTCCGCGCGGACGGTGCCGAGCAACGTCTATGAACTCACCGAAGAGATTATTAAGGGGCAACACAAGAGGGTGCTCGCAGTCGGCTACAGGCTCCTTCCGGAGAGCCTCGCCCAGTCCCTGCCATCCCGCTACGACAGCGATGGCGGCCTCCCATGGCTGAACATCACGTCCAACGTGATCATGCAGGACAACGGCAGGCACCGGGTGACCATCCTGGAACCTGGCAACAAGAAGATTGATGGGATTGTCGGCTAAAAAGAGGAACGCGCAGCTGACGCTGATGATGCTCGTCGGCATCATCCTCGCCCTAGTCTTCTTTCTCTTCTACCTGCTGGCGACGTCGCTCGCCACCAGCATCACCCTGCCGTTCGACCGCAACGCCATCCAGGAGTACGTGAACAACTGCTTCAAGCAGACGGCGGAGGAGAGCACCACCCTGCTCGGCAAGCAGGGCGGGAGGATCCGGCTCCAGCAGGCGTACATCGCGGCAAAGGGGTTCGGCATCTCCTACGCCCTGAAGCAGGACGCTCCCCGCATCCCGTCCATCAGGGAGATGGAGGAAGACCTCTCGTGGCACATCGACGTCCACATCAACGACTGCCTGAAAGACCTCAAGGACTTCAAAAGCCAGGGATGGAAGGTGGATGCGGGCACGTTCAGCTCTGCCGCGTCCATCAACAGGAATGACGTTGATTTCCGGGCCACGTTCCCGTTCACGGTCACCGCCAAGGAGGGGTCGCTCACGTTCCGGGACTTCACCATCATGCTGCCTGTCCGCCTGGAATACCTGCACACGGCGATGGGGGACGTGACGCAGTTCTCGCTGGAGCAGGGCAGGCGCGTCGACCTGACGTACCTGAACGGCCAGGACTTCAACACGACCATCTTCCCCTACCAGAACGCGCTGGTGTACCAGTTCATCGACGAGGCGTCCGCGATGAGGAACCAACCGTACGAATTCATGTTCGCGATTGAATAAAGGGNNTCGCGGGACGAAAACGCCGTGGCCAGGATTTGAACCTGGAACGCCTTGCGGCTTCCGCTTTCGAGGCGGACGGAGTACCGGATTGTCCCACCACGGCAACGGGGATTTGTGTTCTTGTGCTCTATAAAAACTTTTCATTGCCTGCTTCGCAGGGGGAAGCTACGCGCGGCCACCATCGTACCGGGCCGCGCTTCCATNNATGGCCCTCGCACCTCACGCCATAGGAGCCGTAGCTCAGGTTGAGATCGAATTTCCTGCAGAACACGCTCATGGTGACGACGTCCTTGCCGTCCGTGCTGTCCAGGGAGCAGCTCCGGTAGCCGCCGCTGTCCCATTCCGCCTGGCCGTCCAGCTCCTCGCAGAACGTGATGAATTCCACCGGCTTCTCCAGCTCGAGCTGCTGCGGCTGCTGGGCCGCTTCCTTCTTCAGGCTCCTGACATCTTCCGGGATGGTGATGTAGGCCCAGAAGAAGCTCGTGAGCACGATGCCGATGATCAGGCCGCCGGCGAAGATGGCCCATGCCTCGGCCGCGGTATACGTTGAGCGCACCATAAGGGGAGCAAGGGAAGGCCGTTTAAAAGGTTTTCTTCGGCGGACGGGGCGAAAACAGGGCAGTAAACATTTATAAATCGACGAACAACCCCGAAGACCCCGCTCCTGTAGTGTAGTCCGGCCAATCACCTCGGATTCTCGCGGCGAGGGCTCGCGCCCTGAGGCTTTCGCCTCGCGCCGAAAACATCCGAAGACCCGGGTTCAAATCCCGGCGGGAGCATCCCCTTCATTTTTTCTTTCGTTTTCCTTGCAGTCAAACAAAGAAAAAGCGACCAAAAAGAAAATGCCTCCGGCAGACTATGCTACGCATCGTTGTCTTTTTCTTTGCCATAATCATTAAATAGCTGTCTAAAAAAAGAAAAACAATGCCAGAACTATCCATCATCATCCCCTGCCTGAACGAGGAGCATTACATCGGCAGGCTGCTCGACTGCCTGGGGAAGCAGACCTTCCGGGATTTCCAGATCATCGTCGTTGACAGCCATTCCACGGACGGAACGGCGACGGCCGTCAGGAGGCGCATGAGAAAGGACAGGCGCATCTCGCTCCTGCGCAGCCCGAGGAAGGGCGTCTCCGACGCGCGCAACGCGGGGGCATGGAAGGCACAAGCAGAACGCCTGCTGTTCATGGACGCGGACGTCACGATAGGCAGCGATTTCCTGAAAAAGGCCATGGGCGAGCTTGAGGAACGCGGCCTTCAGGTCTCGGGATGCTGCCTCGTCCCCGATTCCAGGAAGCTGTTCGACCGGCTGGGCCATCACCTCCTCAACGGGTGGTTCCAGGCCATGCAGTACGTGTGGCCGCACATGGTGGGGCAGTGCATCTTCTCGACAAGGGCAATCCACAGGAAGCTCAAGGGGTTTGACAGCACCATCCTCTTCGCGGAGGACAACGACTATGTGAACAGGGCAAGCACGCTGGCGAGGTTCCGCATCCTGCGCTCCGTCCGCGTCATCTCCTCGACTCGGCGCTTCGAGAGCGAGAACAGCATCGTCCTCGGCATGAAGTACGCGCTCTGCCCGTTCTACCGGCTCATCTTCGGCGAGATCAGGACAAATATTTTTAACTACAGGATGGACATCCCCAAAAGGAAGAAGCAATGAAACGCCTCAAAGAGAATCTGCGCAAGGACCCGGTGGCCCCCCTCAGGATCGGGCTCGGCCTGGTGTTCCTGCTGGCCGGCATCCACCGCATCGTCTTCTTCGGCCTTGCCGTGCAAAACTTCACGGACGTCGGGCTGCGGCCTGCCCCAGCGCTGGTCGTTCTCGCCATCATCGCTGAGCTCATCGCCGGCATCCTGTTCCTCCTGAACAGGCGCATGGTGCAGGCATGCCTCCTGATCATGGCCGTGATGCTCGTCGGCATCTTCGCGTCCGTCATCCGGGCGGGCACCAGCCTCTGGCAGAACATCAACGAGGTGTTCATGCTCACCTACACGCCGACGGACATCGTACTGCACATCTCCTACGTCATCGGCATCCTCACGGTGCTGCTGTGGGCGATGGGGGAAGGGAAGGGAAAGTAAGCGGGTTACCGCAGGGAAATGACCTCCCTTCCGCCATGCAAAAGATATAAATAGGAAAACAGCACCCTCCCCCATGAGGTGAATGCAATGAGAATGCCCATGGAACACTCAACAGGCGCCCAGAAAGCGCACGCATCCGCAGAGGAGAAATCCGCCAAAGCTGCCAAGGTCTACAGCACGACGACCTGCCCCTGGTGCGTGAAGGTGAAGGACTTCCTCAAGGAGCACGGCGTCAAGTACACCGAAGTCAACATCTCTACGGACGAGAAGGCCCGCGAGGAGATGTTTGAGAAGTCCGGCCAGATGGGAGTGCCCGTGACCGAGATCGGCGATGAGATCATCGTCGGCTTCAACAGGGAAGCGCTCAAGAAGGCGCTGCACATCTCCTGATTCCCTTTTTTATTTGCTTTCTTTTTTCCAGTTTTCTCTCATCCTGTCGCGCATCCTTCAAACAAAAACATTTAAGAAGCGGCATCCTATCGCGTTTCACGGGTGGTCCAATGGATCTTCGCGAAGAGGCTCTCAAGGTGCACGAGAACAGGGGCAAGATAGAGGTCCGGTCGAAAGTCAGGGTGGACACGAAGAAAGACCTCGGGCTAATCTACACTCCCGGGGTGGCGGAAGTGTGCAGGGAGATCGCGAAAGACCGCGGCCTGGCGTACACGTACACCATCAAGGGCAATGCCGTTGCCATCGTCTCTGACGGCAGCGCGGTGCTGGGGCTGAAGAACATCGGCGCGGAGGCGGCCATGCCTGTCATGGAAGGAAAGGCCGTGCTGTTCAAGGAGCTTGCCGGGATAGACGCGTTCCCGCTCTGCCTCCGCACGCAGGACGCGGACGAGATCGTCACCATCGTCAAGAACCTCGGGCCCACGTTCGGCGGCATCAATCTGGAGGACATCTCCGCTCCAAGGTGCTTCGACATCGAGAAGCGGCTGATGGACGTCGGCATCCCGGTCATGCATGACGACCAGCATGGCACGGCAATCGTCATTCTCGCTGCCCTGATCAACGCGGCCAAGGCCGTGGGCAAGCCCATCACCAACCTGAGGGTGGTGGTCAACGGGGCGGGCGCAGCCGGGTATGCCGTCACCAAGCTGCTGCTCTGCCTGGGCATCGACAAGAAGATCTGCACGTCCGTCAAGGAGATCCTGGTCTGCGACAGCAGGGGCGCAATCTATGAAGGAAGGCCGGATCTCAACCCCTACAAGCGCGAGCTGGCGAGCTACACCAACGGGGCGAAGAAAAAAGGCACGCTGGGGGAAGTGCTTGAGGGAGCGGACGTCTTCATAGGGGTCTCGACTGCCCATGTCCTCACCAGGGGGATGATCCAGAAGATGGCAAAGGATCCCATCGTGTTCGCGATGGCCAACCCCACGCCGGAGATCATGCCCGAGCAGGCGATAGGGGTCGCGAAGGTCTTCGGCACCGGGCGCTCTGATTTCCCGAACCAGATCAACAATTCCCTGGCGTTCCCGGGGGTGTTCCGCGGAGCGCTTGACGCACGCGCCAGGAAAATCAACAGCGAGATGAAGATAGCGGCCGCGAACGCGATTGCCAGCTATGTCCCCCATCCGACGATAGACAACATCCTGCCCCACACGCTGGACAAGGCCGTGCACAAGGCAGTGGCTGCCGCGGTCAAGAAGGCGGCGATTGAATCCGGGGTCGGGCATACATAAGCAGGATGCTTTTTTCTTTACGGATTATCCGACATTCCTTGCCATGGCTATGAAATACCGATGAACCGCCATACTGCCCGACAGCTCCGGATGGAACGTCGAGGCGAGGAGCCTGTCCTGCCGCACCAGCACCGGATGGCCGCGGTGGGATGCGAGGACTTCGACGGCTTTCCCGGCATGGTGAATAACCGGAGCACGGATAAATACTCCCTTGAGATTTCCGATGCCTTTCACGTCCAGTTTGGTCTCGAAGCTGTCCACCTGCCTGCCGTACTCGTTCCTCTTGACGGCAATGTCCATCATCCCGAGGCGCGGCTGGGAACTGCCGATGATGCCTCTCGCGAGAAGGATGGCTCCGGCGCACGTCCCCCAGATGGCCATGCCATCATCGCGATGGGTGTGGATGGCCCTATCCATGCCGTACATCGCCATGAGCTTCCCGATGGTGGTGCTCTCTCCTCCAGGGATGATGAGCCCTGCGATGCCGTCCAGGTCGGCAGGCAGGCGCACTTCCTTCCCCTCGGCACCGCACTTCCCGATGGCATCGAGATGCTCCCTGAAGTCTCCCTGCAGGGCAAGGACTCCGATGATTGCTTTGCTCATGGTTGCCAGATGATCATGTCGTCAAGCGATGTTTGTCCTGCTAATGCTTTTTCCGCTCGTTTTTCGATGATTGCATAGTGCACAACAGGATGATGAGAAAGGAGATGATTATCCGCGCTCCTGCATCCGGAGGTTCAGGCCCTTTATCTCGAGCCCGCGCATCGCCTCTCCCAGCCCTTCCGAGGCCTGGGCCACGATCTTCGCGTTCCTGCAATGGGTGGTCGCTTCCACGATGGCCTTCGCGTACCTCGCGGGATTCCTGGACTTGAAGATGCCCGAGCCCACGAACACGCCGTCCATACCGAGCTGCATCATCAGGGCGGCATCGGCGGGAGTGGCGATGCCCCCGGCGGCGAAATTGACGACGGGCAGCCTGCCGAGCTTCCTGGTCTCCATGACCAATGGAAGCGG
>DUHN01000036.1 GCA_013330825.1 Candidatus Woesearchaeota archaeon
CACCCTTAAGGTAGCCGCCGGTCCCTTCAAGATAACCATCATGCGTCATCTCTCCGCCCACTATGACCGTCTTGCTGGACTTCTGCACGGCCCTAATCCAGGCTTCCCCTGTCTTCGGCCCGGCCTGCGGGAACAGGATGATTGCATCAACCTCCCTGCACGCGGCAGCGAACTTCTCCCCCGTCTCCGGGATGTCCGTCGCGGCCTTCTGGTGGTCGTAGATGATGGGGAGTCTCGTCAGGGAGCGGATTTCTTTCACCACCGCCTTCATGCCGAAGGGAATCACCAGCTCGAAGCCGATCTTGTAGCCGCCGATGCCCCTCACGTCGCACGTCCCGGAGACAAGCTTCCTCAGCCTCTCCAACGAGTCCACGTCGCAGCTCGGGATGACCGATTTTTTCAGCTTGATGAGAGTCATGGCTGCCACTGCTCCGGGTCCTCCTTCCATTCCAGCACGGCGGCCTCATCCCTTTTCCGGATGTACCCTTCCTTCGCGGCTGTCCTGATGAGGCTGGAAAAATCCGTCAATGCGGAGACCCTCAGCTTTTCCCTCTTGAAGTTCTCGGCGGATGCGGGGAGCTGGTACGTGAAGATGGCCACGATGTCATCGGCAATGCCTCCCTTGGCCCGCACCTCAGTCGCGGTGTTCACCGAGCTGCCGCCGGTAGAAATCAGGTCCTCGACCACGACGTAGCGCCTGCCCTTCTCCACAATGCCCTCGACGGCGTTCTCCTTCCCGTGGCCCTTTGCCTTCCCCCTGACGAACACCATCGGCAGCCCCAGGCGGTCGGCGATCCACGCGCCCCACGGGATGCCCGCGAGAGCAGTGGCGGCGATGCCGTCGCAGCGGATGCCCTTCTTTTCCATCATGCCGACAAACCTGTCGACGATGCGGGCCCGCTCTTTGGGATAGGACATCAGCAGGCGGTTATCGGTGTAGACCGGCGCCTTCATGCCGGACGTCCACGTGTACGGCGGATTGAGGCGCAGCGTGACTGCCTTGGCCTTCAGCAGGATGGAGGCGACTTCTGCCGAATCCTGATTTTGTTCTTGTATTGCCATCACTCCTCCCTCACCATTTCACCGTCCCGGAAAACACCACTTTCTTTGCCCCTTTGACGATTTCCCCGACAGGATACGCCGAATATCCTTGACCATTAAGATGTTGTTGCATGGTGGCTGCCCCTTTCCTGCTGGCAACGGCAACCATCCCGACGCTAAGATTGAATGTTCGGAGCATGTCCCCATCGGACACGTTGCCTTTCTCCTTGATGAACGAGAAAATGGGGAGAATCTTGATTTTTCCCAGCTCCACCTTCGCGTCCAGATGGCCAGGCAGCACCCTGTTGAGATTGCCCTGGATGCCCCCGCCGGTGATATGGGCCAGCCCATGCAGTTCCTTGCTGCCGAATAGCCCTTTGAGACCCTGATAGTAGCAGAGATGGGGGGCAAGCAGCGCATCGATAAAGCGCCTGCCGCTGACCTTCTCGTTCTCCAGTCCGGGGTTTGCCTTCAGCAGCGCCCGGACAAGGGAATAGCCATTGGTATGCAGGCCATTGGAGGAGATGGCCAGAACGATGTCTCCTTCCTGTATCGCGGAGCCGTCGATGATGCCCTCTTTTTCCACCACGCCGACGATGCTTGACGTCAGGATGTAGGTTCCAGCGTCCACCACGCCGGGCTGCTCCGAGGTCTCTCCGCCCGTCAGCACGCAGCCCTGCTTCCTGCAAGCGGACGCGATGCCATCCACGATGCGCGCGACCTTCTCCTTCTCCAGCTTCCCGCACACGATGCAGTCCTGCACCGAGAGAGGGGCGGCGCCCATCACCGCGATGTCATTGATAAGGTGGTTGACCATATCCTCGCAGACAGACTCTATCCGGTCGTGGGAGAATGCCAGCTTCTGCTTTGACCCCGGCTCCTCTGTTTTGAGAACAAGAATAGGATGCTTCATCCCCGGAAAATGCCCGTCGAAGAGGGAAGCGAACGCCCCGATGCGGTTGAGCACGCGCTTGTCGCCCGTCTCCAGGCTTTTCGCCATCGCTTTCTTGGTGGCATCCGCTACGTTGATATCGACGCCGGCCTTTTCGTAGGAGATGCCTTTTTGTGTTGCCATTTGTACGTTGTCCACAGTTAAGCTTTTGATGCTCTACTGAACGGGCAGCATCGGCTCGCTCCGGGCAGCGCCAGGCGCGACTCCAACCTTTTTCTCGGCTCCACTGCGTTCCGTCTCCAAAAACCTTGACGAAAAACAGGCCCGCTACACGCGGGCGTTTCTGCGGAGCATTTCCAGCAGAAACGCATTGCGTTTCTGGGGTCCCGGAGAACTCCGTTCTCCGAGGACTTTTGGTCAAGCCACGGGAGGCAAAGCCTCCGGGGTTGGGCGCAGCTGCCCTTCGCATCTCCTATCGATTTGCCCCTACTCTTGATGATACCGCTCGTGCAGTGGCGCTGCCCCTTTGAATTCACACAATCTCGATCTCTGACTGGACCATCGGGCGCTCGCAGTAGACGCACACCACCTTGAGCGGGTCCTTCTCGACGACGGTGAACTTGGTGGTGATGGGCTCGTGGTTGCTCACGCACGCGGGGTTGGAGCACCTGATGACGTTCTCTATCGAATCAGGGACCTTCACCCTGCCTTTCTCCTTGACCTGGAAATTTCTGATGATGCTCACGGTGGCGTCCGGCGTGAAGACGGAGATCTTGTTGACCTCCTCATCCGTGAGGAAGCGCTTCTCGATCTTGATGATGGCCTTCTTGCCCATCTTCTTGGACGGCAGGTTGGTGGCGATGGACACGAGGTTGGGATGGCTGCTCAGCCGGAGAATCTCCGCCACCTTGAAGACCGTCTCCGGCATGATGTGGTCGATCACCGTGCCTTCCTCAATCTTGGAGATGCGCTGCTCCTTGTCCATGGGGCTGTAGGATGGCCTGGGGGCAGGAACCTCCTTCGCCTGCGCTTTCTGGGCACTCTTTCTGGGCACTTTCTTCGGAGCTGCCCTCTTCGCCGGTGCCTTCCTGAAGGGCTTCTTCTTTCCCGGTTTTGGCCTTGATTTTTTTGCCATTGAGTTATTGCGTATTGTGGTTTCTCTTTCCCTACTTCATTTTATCCAGTAATAATGCCAGCAGTGCCTGCCGCACGGGAACCCCGTTCGCCGCCTGCTCGAAGTAGAGCGCGTGCTCCGTGGAGTCAAGGGAAGGGTCAATCTCATCCACGCGCGGCAGGGCGTGCATGATCCTCATGTCTTTTTTGATGTGTGGCAGGATCTTCCTGTCCACCCGGTACACCCCCTTGTAGCGCTCATATTCAAGGGGATCGGGGAAACGCTCCTTCTGGATCCTGGTCACATAGAGGATGTCCAGCCCCGAAAGGGGATCCATCATCTGCTGGGTGATGCGGTATTTAAGGCGCTTCCTGTTGAGCAGGTCGAGATAGGAGCGGGGAAGCTGCAGGGCGTCAGGGGCGATGAAGGTGAACTCGCAATTGAAGTGGGAAAGGGCGATGATGAGGGAATGAGGGACGCGACCATACTTGAGGTCCCCCAGGATGCCCACCTTCAGCCCTTCCAGCGTGCCTTTTGCCTTTTGGATGGTGTAGAGGTCAAGCAGCGTCTGGGTAGGGTGCTGGTTCGCGCCATCCCCGGCGTTCACGACCGGCTTGGACGACGCCTCTGCTGCCAGCCGCGCAGAGCCTTCCAGGGGATGCCTGATGATGATGACATCCGCGTAGCGCTCGGTCATCTTGACCGTGTCCCAGAGCGTCTCCCCCTTCTTGATGGAAGAGGAGTCGGCAGTCGAGAACCCGATGACCTCTCCGCCAAGCCGTTCCATGGCCGTGGCGAAGCTCAGCCTGGTGCGGGTGGAGGGCTCGAAGAACAGGGATGCCATGACTTTCCCTTTAAGAAGGGTGGGGGAAGCCTTCTTCTCCATGCGCCTGGCAATCTGGAGAAGATAAAGGAGTTCCTCTTTGGAGAAATCGTTGATAGAGATGATATCCTTGTGGGAAAACTTCATATTAAAAAAACAATGAACAAGACCGCTTTTATAAATGTTGTGGTGGCGTTCCCGGCGCCATTTCAGGCCCTTTTAAGGCCATTTTTCACTACCGAAAGCCATAAATAACGTCTGGATTTTTGCCTTTTCATGAGGCGAAAAACCCTTTTCATCATCCTTCTGGGCATCCTTGCCGTCCTTGTTGCGGCCTGCCAGCAGGCCCCCCAGGAATCGGACAACTCCGCACCCCAACAGGCAGAAATTAGGGGTGCGGGAGCAGGCCACATGGGCTGCGCTGTCCAGGAACAGGGCCAGACAGGCTGCGGGCTTGCGGAAGGGGAGAACAATGTCGGCCTCTTCGGCAGGGACTATGAAGGCATCGTCTCCACCCAGGATGTCTCAACTCCGGAACTGTCCGGATTCCTCGCCAGGCCGGCAGCCGAAGGGAAATATCCGGGAGTTGTGATGGTCCACGAATGGTGGGGCCTGAATGGCAACATCAAGGAGATGGCCCAGCTCCTCGCTTCGCAGGGATACCTCGTGTTCGCCATTGATTTGTATGGGGAAGTCGCCACCACCTCTGAGCGGGCAGGACAGCTGACAGGGGACGTGCGAAACAACCAGGAGGCGGCAACGGAAAAATTGCGGGCCGCGGCATCTTACCTCCGCGGGCTTCCGGAATTCTCCGGAAAGCTCGGCTCCATCGGCTGGTGCTTCGGCGGCGGACAGTCGCTCCAATTGGCGCTGTCCGGCGAGCCGCTGGACGCGACGGTCATCTACTACGGCCAGCTCACCGACAACCAATCCAGGCTTTCAGCCATTGCGTGGCCGGTGCTCGGCATCTTCGGGGCAGAGGACACCTCCATCCCGCCGTCATCGGTGAACGCCTTCAAGGCGGCGCTTGACAATCTCGGGGTCCAGAACGACATCACCATCTATCCGGGCGTGGGCCACGCCTTCGCCAATCCTTCCGGCGCGCGCTATGCCGCCAATGAGACCCGGGATGCGTGGGGGAAGACCATTGCCTTTTTTAAGAAAACGCTGAAAGGTTGATTATGGGGGCGCCATCAGTCGCATGACATAATTCCCATCCCTGTTAGGGAGGTATCTCTGAGCGACGCGCTGGACATCCCCCGGAGTGACCTCTCCAAATTCTCTGACGATTCTTTTGGGCGAAGGGTACCTATCAAAATCCCATAGCATCTCTATCGCTTGGGAGCGTCCTACATTGGTTTCAAAATGTTTCACAAGCTGATATTCTGCTTTACCGATAACTCCGGTTATTTCCTCTTCCCTTATAGGCTGCTTTTTGATTTTCCCTACCTCTGAAAAGATGGTGTCTATAACCTCTTCGGAGCGTGAGCCGCTAATGTTGCCATAAACGAAAAATTGGCCCGTCTTTATTGGTCCAAAATAAGGGCTGAAATGGCTTGATATGCCATACACGAGGCCTTTTTCAGAGCTGAGCACTTTCATCAATCTTGAAGAATTGTTTTTCCCTAAAATGAAGTCGAGTACATGCAGGGGGCATCTGTCTTCATCAGGATAATCACAGACCACGCTCAATTCCAACTGTACGCTGCAATCCTGCTCTTTGTTGGTGGGAGGGGTATAATCGAGTATGGTCCTTTTATTTAGGGGGAATATGGGGGGAATCGGTGCGCATTCTGCCTGGCCGCTCCGCAAATTGCCAAAATTTTTCTCGATAAGAGCTTCGATGCTGTCCGGCAGTTGGCCGACAAGGATAAGATCAGCATTGTTCGGGAAGAATCCCCTTCCATGAAAATCTCTTAACGTAGATTGCGATGCGGCTGCCACCACTTCTCTTTTTCCAAGGGGGCTATAAGCCAACCTTGAATGTTGCAGCAAAGCTTGTCGGGATTCCCTGTCCCCCCTGTAATGGGGACTGCTTTCCGCATCGGAAATCTCCCTAAGGACTCTGCCCTGTTCCTGCTTTAGGCATTCCGGATCAAGGCGGGGCTTGAATGCGATTTCAGGGACAACATCAAGATATTTCGCTGCATCCTTAGCAAGCATGTCAACCTGAAAATTGATGTCAAATAACGTCGTGGTTGCGTTCGAAAACCCAAAACTGCCAATAATTTTTTCCGCTTCTGGAGGGGCGTATCGCTCCGTCCCGCCGGAGCAGAGGACATGCTCAAGCAAATGCGCGATGCCTTCCTCTCCCGGACGCTCGTTCAAGGGGCCGTGCCGCACCCTAAGGCGCCCCGAGACGGTTTCTGTCTGCGTCCGTTGGAGCCCTACACGAAGGCCGTTGCCTAAAGTGAATTCCCGGATATCAGTTGGGCGATCCATACGTTCCACAGAGTATTTTACCTCTATTTAAATGGTTTTTTTGTTACTACTATATAATAAATAGGGAATTGTTCGTTTTATCGCATTAGCACCCTCATAGGAGCTACATAATATTTAAATCCCCCGTCATTTTTGGACAATACATGGGCACGTTCAAGACGCACATCCTCGCCTTCCTCGAAAAGGAAGCAGGCATCAAGGACGCGGCATTGGAGATCCCTCCCAACCCGGAGCTGGGCGACTATGCCTTCCCCTGCTTCTCCCTCTCCAGGCAGTTCAAAAAGGCCCCGCAGCAGATTGCGCAGGAATTGGCAGCAAAATTCAGGAAAAGCGAGTTCATTGCCGGCGTTAAAGCCGCCGGCCCGTACCTCAACTTCTTCATCAACAGGGAAAAGCTGGCAGAGGATACCGTCAAAACGATACTGAAGGAGAAGGGGAACTACGGCTCCGCTCATCTCGGCAAGGGGAAACACATCCTTGCCGAGCACACCTCCATCAACCCGAACGCCTCCCCCCATGTAGGGAGGGCAAGGAATGCGCTGATTGGGGATTCCATCGTGCGCCTGTTGAGGTTTCAGGGCTACAAGGTCGAAGTCCATTACCTGGTCAATGATGTCGGGAAGCAAATAGCAATGTTGGTTCTGGGGGCCGAAGGCAAGGAAAAAGTGGATTTCAATGACCTCCTGCAGCTGTACGTCGACATCAACAGGGAGATGGAATCCCATCCGGAGATCGAGCAGCAGGCCTTCGACTTGCTGAACAGGCTGGAAAGCGGGGACAAGGCCGTCCGCAAGCGGTTCAGGGACATCGTGGACACGTGCATCGACGGCCAGAAAGCCCTCTTCACCGGGCTGGGCATCCATTACGACCGCTACGATTACGAATCCGAATTCCTCTGGAACGGGAAGACGGACGAGGCACTGAAAAAGCTCGAGAAGACCGGCAAGCTCTTCGAGGACAAGGAAGGCAGGTGGGTGATGAACCTCGAGGGTTACAGCCTCGGCATGGAGACGCCTGTCCTCGTGATGACGCGGGCGGACAAGACATCCCTGTACGCCCTGAGGGACGTCGCCTACACCATGGAGAAGATGAGGGAAGGGGAGAACATCCTCGTCCTTGGGGAGGACCAGAAGCTGTACTTCGGGCAGATTGCCGCCATCATGAAGGAGCTGGAGCTGCCCTTCCCGAAGGTGGTGCATTACTCCTTCGTCCTGCTCAGGGACGGCAAGATGTCCACGCGGCAGGGCAATGTCGTCCTGCTGGAGGACTTCATGAAGGAGTGCGTGAAGAAGGCGAACGCCGAGATCGAGAAGCGCTACGGGAAGAAGGACGAGACAGCCGCGAAGGTAATCGGCTACGGTGCGCTGAAATACAGCATCCTCAAGGTCTCTCCGGAGAAGAGCGTCACCTTCGACCTTGAGCAGGCATTGTCGTTCGAGGGCGACACCGGCCCCTATCTCCAATATTCCTACGCGCGCATCGCGAGCATCCTGAGGAAGCACGGCAAGCCGCTGGGGAGGCACGATGCCTCGCTATTGAAAGAGCCGCTGGAGATCTCCCTGGTCAAGTTATTGTCCGCATACCCGGATACCGTGGAGAAGGCGACGCACGGCCTGCATCCCCATCTGATTGCGGCGTTCCTCTACGACCTTGCCCAGAAGTTCAACGAGTTCTACCACCAGCACGACATCATCCATGCGGACGGGAAAATTCGGGAGGCGCGGCTTGCGCTGGCCGTCGCGGTGCAGCACGTGCTGAAGTCTGGGCTTTCCCTCCTGGGGATCGGCGTACTGGAGAGGATGTGATTGTTGGGCATTTCCTAATGGAAGGAGAGGTGTATTCCTTGACATATGCGATCGCTGTTGCACTCTGTTACCCTGTGAAGTGGGGTAAAATTCCGTCCGCAAATCAATTTCCAGGGCTTTCATCTCCGAAAATTATTCTGCCACCGTAGTTTTTATTATAAATTTGTCAATGTATTTCTGCGATAGCGGACTAGAATTAGGGGGAATCGGGCCGTGGTCGTTATCTTTAAATAGATATTCAGTACCGTTTCTTATATGGGAACACATTTCACGCTCGTTTTCGATGGTGTAATGATCAAACAGCTAAAGAAAGCTGCCAAAAATCAGCATATTAAATAAATTCTGACTAAAATGCTTGATAAGTTGGAACTTTCAGGCCCTGATGCTGGTGAACTTCTAGATTCTCAATTATCTCTTTATGAAGTTAAGATTAAACATCCTCCAATCAGGCTATACTTTAAACATAATAAAGCAACGAACGAGATTTATGTGTTTGAATTTGAAACGAAGACAAGTCCAGAGAAGCAAAAAGCAACCATAANNCTATAAATATTTTTCTTTTTTGATAGCCGAAACCATCCATGACTCCCGTATGGAAACCCCTCCTCAACAGGGAGAACGTCCTGCTATTTCCTCACGACCTTCGCCAATGCCACGCGGTGGCCTTCCATCTTCTCCACGACGATCATGAACTTGTTGTGCTCCAGCGAGTCCCCTTCCTTCGGGATCTTGCCCGTCTTCTCCTGGATGAACCCGTTGAGCGTGTCCGCCTGGGTCTCCGCCCCGCTGAAGCCGATCTTCTTGTGCAGCTCCTCCAGGGAGGCCTTGCCCTGCACCCTCCACGATTTCTTCGAGAGCTTCACGACATGGGGGTCGAGATGGTCTCCCTCGTCCATGATCTCGCCCACGATCTCCTCCAGGACATCCTCGATGGTGATGAGGCCGGTGATGCTGCCATGCTCGTTCACCACCAGGGCCAGGTGGTCCTTGCTCCGCTGGAACTGCCGCAGGAGCGAGTCGAGCTTCTTGGACTCGGGGACGAACAGCGGCTTGCGCATGACCCTGGTGACGGGCACGTCCGTCCTGCGTTCCCTGAGGAAGCGCATCATGTCCCTCACGTGAAAGACCCCCACGATGTTGTCGCGGCTCTTCTCGTACACCGGCAGCCTCGAGAACTGCTTCTTCTGGTTGATGTTCAGCACGTCCTTTATGCTCATCCTCGAGCTGACCATCACCACCTCCGCCTTCGGCGTCATGACCTCCGCCACGGGGATGTCGTCGAAATCGAAGATGCGGTGGATCATGCTCTTCTCCATCTCCTTGATGGCGCCTTCGTCCTCTCCCATCTGCACGATGCTCTTCAGCTCGTCCTCGGTGATGGTTGGCTGGCCCTTCTTCGCGCCGATCAGCGCGTCGATCCCCTTGAGGATCACCTGGAAGAACTTCACGATGGGGATGATGAGGACGCTGAAGTACCAGATGAGGGGGGCGAAGAACAATGCCATGGGCACATTGTGGCGCACTGCCAGTGACTTGGGGATGATCTCCCCCAGCAGCAGGATGAGGAATGTCATGACGCCCGTCGCGATCGCGATGCCATTGTGCTCAAAATAATCAAGGGCGATGCCGGTCGCGATGGCCGCCGCCGCCGTGTTCACGAGGTTGTTGCCCACCAGGATGGTCGTCAGCAGCCTTCGCGGGTCATCCTTGAGCCTCTTTATGTACTCCGCCCCCACCATCCCCTTGTCCAGCAGCGCCTTGAGCCGGAACCTGCTCAGCGACACCAGCGCAATCTCCGATGCGGAGAAGAAAGCGGAAGCTAGCAGCAGGATAACCAACAGCATGAACTCTGTGCCGTATGCCACGGGAACCCGAGAAAAGGCGCCTTTTTAAGGTTTTCTGCCCCTGTCAGGATTCTCCCCCGTCTCTTCGTTGTTGTCGTCGAAATAATAGTTTAAAAAGTAGTTAAAAAAATGATTAAAAAAGCATCAAAAAAAAATTAAAAAAGTCCAATAAAAAAATTGGCATAAATAATATTTAAAAAAGCAAGTAATTTAATGTTTTAAAAACTAAACCAAAAGATATATAAACAACTAATCAAAAGAATAGCCAAAATAATAGACTCCCGATGGTAAAGATCCAACAGCTCCCCTCCGGACAGCTCATTCTCACCATCCCAAAGATATTGGCGGAATACGAGGGCCTTGAGAAAGGCATGGAAGTCGAATTCAAGAAGCACAAGGACGGCTTGCTGCTTGACATAACCAAAGGCGAGGGGTGATTCCGGTTAAGGTGGACGATTTGGCTGCCCTGTTGGGAAAGAGCAGGGCCGAAGTGGAGCGGATGCTGCAGCGGGATGAGGTCATCGAGCTCAGGCTCACCGAGTCCCGCAGGCGCGATGCGGATGACGAAGGAAGCATCGTCCTCTGCAAATAGGGCAAGATGGGCTCCCTATCCACGCCTGCGCGTAGCAGGCCTCTTTTTCGCCAACGTTTTTGGGGGCGGAACGAAGTGGAGCCGGGAAAAATGCTGCCTGTGTTGCGCTCACGCGCCATGCTGCTCGAGCCCGCTGTCCGCATAGGCAAGAACGGCCTCACCCCCGCGGTCATCAGGGAGATTGATGCGCTGCTGGACAAAAGAAAGCTCGTTAAAATCAAGCTCCTCAAGTCCAGCATGGAGACCGCGGAGAAGCAGCAGCTCATCACCGCCGCGGCGAAAGAGACCGGAGCCCTTCTCGTGCAGTCCGCCGGCATGACCTTCGCCCTCTACCGGGAAGCTCCGGGGCCCCGCCCTAAGTAACATGGCAGCGACGCTCTTCGTGGACCTGAGCATCATCCTCCTCCTGGTCATCGTCTTCTCCACCCTCGCCAAGATACTGAGGCAGCCGCTCATCCTCGGCTATATCCTCGCGGGCATCGCCGCGAGCCCGCTGTTCCTCGACGCCCTTCCCCCGCCGGAATCCCTCTCCATCTTCTCCGAGATGGGGGTGGCTGTCCTCCTGTTCATCGTCGGCCTCAACCTCAACCCCCAGGTCATCAGGGAAGTCGGCATGATATCATCCATCACCGCTGTCGGCCAGGTGGCCTTCACCTCGCTCGCCGGCTATGCCATCATGCTCCTGTTCGGCTTCCCCCACGTCACGTCCCTCTACGTCTCCGTCGCCTTCTCCTTCAGCAGCACCATCATCGTCATGAAGCTCCTCTCGGACAAGGGAGAGCTGGATGCGCTGCACGGCAGGATCGCCATCGGATTCCTCCTCGTCCAGGACGTCCTTGCCATCCTCCTCATGGTCATCATCCCCTCCCTCAGCGGGGTGGACATGACGGTGTCATTCCATCTCTTCGCGCTTCAGGGGCTGGGCATCCTGCTCATCATCTTCTTCCTCGGCATCCATCTCCTGCCCCGCCTGATGCAGCACATCGCCCATTCGCAGGAATACCTCATGCTCTTCGCCATCAGCTGGTGCTTCACTCTCGCGAGCGTCTTCTACTTCCTCGGGCTTTCCATCGAGGTCGGCGCGCTCCTGGCGGGAGTCACCCTCGCCAGCTCCTCATACCGCCATGAGATAAGCTCCCGGCTCCGCCCCTTGAGGGATTTCTTCATCGTGATGTTCTTCATCACCCTCGGCTCCAGGATGGTGTTCTCCAGCATCTCCGCATACGCCTTCCCCATCGCCGCCCTCTCCCTGTTCGTGCTCCTCGGCAACCCGCTCATCGTGCTGCTCATCATGCGCCTTGTCGGCTACTCCACCAGAACGGGATTCCTCATGGGGCTTGCCATCGCCCAGATCAGCGAGTTCTCCCTCATCCTGATTGCGCTGGGGGCGCAGCTCGGCCACGTGAGCCAGGAGATCGTCTCCCTCGTGACGGTTGTCGGCCTCATCACCATAGCCGGCTCATCCTACCTTATCCTCTACTCCCAGCAGATATACCGCGCGCTCTCCCCTCTCCTCAGGATATTCGACCTCATCGGGCCGCGCACCGCGCGCGAGGCCTCCCCGGACCGGGAGCAGCATGACATCATCCTCTTCGGCTCCAACCGCATCGGCCTCACCCTCATCGAGTCATTGCGCAGGACGCGCAAGAGCTTCCTGGTCATAGACTTCAACCCGGACACCATCGCCCGCCTGCAGAAGATGGGGGTGCCATGCAGGTATGGGGATGCGGGCAACCCCGAGATGCTCGAGGACCTCAACCTCGCCGGGGTGAAGATGGTGCTCTCCACCATCCCGGACAGGGACATCAACATCCTCCTCGTGCGGAGGATACGCGCGGCCAACCGGGATGCCATCATCCTGGTGGTCTCGAACCACCTGCAGGACTCGCTCAAGGTGTACGAGGCGGGCGCCTCCTATGTGGTCATGCCGCATTTCATCGCCGCGCACCATACCTCTGCCATGATCGAGGAATTCGCGTTCAACATCGACAAGTTCCTGAAGTACAAGGCGACCCACCTCCACAGCCTCCGGAGGAAAGAGGCGCTCCACAAGCAGGGCTTCCCATCATAACGTGCGCGCCAACAATGACAAAACAAAAAATTAGGGAGGGAACAATCTGAGCGCGCTTCCTGCCAGGCAGATGCCCTCCACCCACCCCCGCTGTTCAATAAAACTCGCGCACTGTGGCGCGACACACTAGTGCGAGCCGAAGGCGAGCATGATGTGCAGCATCCCGCTTATGCACCTGGAACATGCAATCACGAAACGTATATAAACAATCTTCCCCGTAAAACGGCAAAAAGAGGAGCATGGCGAAACACAACGTCGAAGGCCTCACCCAACTCCAGCAGGAGCTGGTGGAAGGCGGCCTGAAGCCGGAGGATGTCAAGAAGCTGGACCAGACCCAGCAGGAGCTGCTGAAGGCAGGCTTTGACATCGAGAAGGCGGAGCTGGTGAGGAAGTCATCGGTCCAGACCGACTACCCCAAGCCGGTGCGCGCCTACCGCCTGCATTACGAGGCGTACAACACGGCCATCGAGGAGCCCTACTTCTGGGTGCTGCACTACCTCCGCTACTTCGGCGGCTTCACCAAGGTGGACAAGATAACGGACATCTTCTCCGCGGCGGAGAACTCATCCTTCTTCGGCGTGAACCAGCAGCGCCTCGGAGCGCAGCAGGAGAAGGTCTCCCAGTATCTCGCGACCGTCGGCAAGATGGTGCGGGAGCTGTTCCAGCTCGTGCGCGAGCTCCGCATCCTGGACGAGCGCATCAGCTATTATGCGGACTCGTACACGGACAGCAAGAGCGCGGAGAGCGCGGACATCACCCTCAAGGGCATCTGGGTGGACATGGTGGAGCAGGGCGCGAAGAATCCCGCTTCCGTCTACGGCATGGCCCGCGAGGTGCAGTTCACCACCCTCCCGGACCTGTTCTTCTCCACCCATCCCAAGCGGCAGGAGGACGTGGACACCGTCGTCGAGAGGGAGCGCGGCAACTTCAACAGGAAGGTCAGGGAAGTGCTCAAGAGGAAGCTGCGGGCGTACCTCGCGTGGAAGGAGCACAGCTACGAGGAGATAAAGAACCGCAGGATCTTCACCCTGAAGTACCTCAGGCAGCACTATGACATCATCAACATGTACGTGAGCTGGGTCAAGCCCTACCTCAAGAACATCCGCCGCCTCCAGCTCCACCAGCAGAAGAACGATTCCCCAGACCTCATCGTCGCGTTCGAGAGCTCGATGATCGAGATCGAGCTGCTGGCGTACAAGAGCGGCTCGGGAGACTATAAGCAGTGCCTCCTCATGCATTTCCTCTACAGGACGCGGCCGGACATGAATTACCAGCAGGAATACCAGCGGGGGCCGATCCACATCGGCAGGGTGGAAATGACGTTCCGCTCCTATGCGTGGACGGATGAGGACATCGAGGCGTACAAGAGGGTGCGCAAGGACGAGGATTTCCGCCTGCTGAGCGTGGTGGACGGCTCCGTCGAGGCCGCGCTCAACTCGCTCGGGGACGANNTGTTCGGCTCCCTCGCGCCGTCGAAAAAGGAGGAGAAGGCCAAGAAGCGCGGCAAGGCGGAGCTCTACAAGGCCGTCTCAGACAGGAAGAAGGCAGGGAGCGACTGCAGCAAGCTCATGTGGGACATCTACCACCACTACAAGAAGCACCACGGGATGCTGAACTGGTGAATTTTCTCTCAGGCATTTTGACCATTTTTCGTCCCTTCCTGCTCGTTAAAAAAATATCTTTCAAAGAAAAGGTTTATATAAACTTCAAAGGTAACGCCAAATTGGGGACAAAATAAATGGCTGCACCTTCTCAAGTCCAGGCTGCGGGCGCGATGACATATGAATCCGTTGGCGGCCTCAAAGTCGCGAAGCCATTATACGATCTAGTCAGGGATGAAATCGCGCCAGGCACCGGCATCGACCCCCCTTATTTCTGGGCATCGCTTGGAGCTATGGTGAAGGAGCTCGGTCCCAAGAACAGGGCTCTGCTGGACAAGCGGGACGACCTGCAAGCCAAGATTGATGATTGGCATAGGGTCCACCGCGGACAATATGCCAACAGGCAATTTCTTTATGACATCGGCTACCTGGCCAAGCCGGTGCCGGGGGACTACCGCGTACAAACTGCCAATGTGGATGCGGAATTCAGGATTGCGGGCCCGCAGCTCGTGACCCCCCTCGATAAAACGGATTTCGTGCTGAAGGCGGCAAACGCACGCTGGCGCAGCCTCTTCGGCGATTTGTACGGCACCAATGCCAT
>DUHN01000072.1:0-7485 GCA_013330825.1 Candidatus Woesearchaeota archaeon
TTCCGGGAGTATGGACTCCACTTCCTCCTGCTTCTCCTTCAGGAGCTCGAGCAGCCTTCGCGGATGCATGGCCTTGTAGTGCTTCTGGCTCTTGATGAACAATTCCGATGCCAGCCCTTTCTCGCAGAGGCGCTCCATGGCATCATAGACGTTGCTCCGGTTGATCTTCGTCTTCACGGAGAGGGTGTTTGCCGAGGCCTCCCCCACATCGACCAACGCCTCGTAGATCCTGGCCTCGTTGAGGCTCAATCCCAATTCCATGAGGAGTTTCTCGTTCATTACCGGAGAGAGTTATCCTTGAATATTTAATATTTTCGTTGTGTTTGCAACGAATAGAATTTATATAACAAATAAGCTTCCCTTCCGCCAAGAGGCATGTATTATTTTTGCATGAAACAAAAGCATCATATGACAGAACCAACTGACGGTGCAGATGAAGGAATTCCCACGCTTCAATGTAAAGAGTACCCTATCATCGGTAAAACCACACACGCCATTGCATATGGCTACATGATGTTGAAGGGAGAAGAGCTCCCTCATGATCGGGAAACAGGATTCGTCCAGCCAACTCCTGCTTCTTTCTCCAAAAAAGTTGCCAGAATTCGGGAGGATGGTTTCCGGCTTGCGACGCTTGAAGACGCGCTCAAGGCGGTGACCTTTGAGCTTGAGATCCTGGATGTTGCAAATGCTCCGCTGTTGATAAGCGAGGTTGACAAGGCAGGGGTAGGGCATTGGGCGAATGTTCGCTATTCATCCCCTGTCGAGAAGGAATTTGATAGGATTGCCCATGATTTGCAAGAGATACGCGCCGTGCGGGCACACCACCCTTCCATTCTCAATTATGATCTAGGCCACATCGATATTCCGTGGCTGAACACTCCTCTCACAGTGGCGGACGGCGTTGCCTTTTACAAGGATGTGTTTGCTGTCCAACACAACAGCCTGCACCTGACAAACATCACCCCCCAGGATACTGTCTATGATGGGGCTTTGCCCCTTACGTCATCCCGTTTTTCCAATTTTGGAAAGGCATTCTACCTGAAGGACTTTTCAGAAGAAGCGAAGAAAAAAGAACCAGAGGTATATGAGCGACGGCTAAAGGAAATCACCGACATTCTCCTTCCGGACAAGACTGCCCTGCCCGCTCTCAACCGCGCCCTCACGAGCAAAATCAAGGAAAGATGGTATAATCCAGAAAAGCCGCCTCACGTGGTATACTATCAAGTTGGCGATGCATTTTACGAGCCTAATCACCCTTCAATACCGGAAGGCCCTCGCCATGAAATCATGGAGTTCTTCAACGACACTAAAACAATCAGTCCACTCAAATGGGTTGCGGAGGATTTCCAGGCACCTTTCTATATCGCCCCAGACAAAGCCCTTGATGCGCATCCCAAAGACCAAGCCTACATCGTTCCCCTGAGAACCGAGGGCATCTGGACAGCCAGGCCGAGCCTTGTTCCGCTGGACATCACCGGCAGGTGCAGGAGGATGAGTGTCATCAATGGATACCATGATCAAAAATACAACAGCGTGATTCCTGCCCTCAAGGAGCCGCACCATTTGATGTTTGTGAAGGATCCCCCTGTTGCCCCTTCATTGTTCCGCTGAGCGAAGCTGTACTGTAGGATTCTGTGTTTTTCCATTTAGCCGCTTTCAAAAATACTATCTCCCCATGATATCCCGCATTCACCGAAACCCTTAAATATATGTCTATACTATGTCTATACATATGGAACTGCGGCAATTAGCGGCAAGAGAGCAGCTCGTCAAGACCGTAGTCAGATCAGGCAACGGGGGAGCAGTGTGGGTTCCGAAAAGCTGGCTCGGGCAGGAAGTTGTCATCATACTTCCGGAAAAACCGAGATTAGGGCTGAAAGGAAGGATAGTGCACTTGCTCGAGCCTTACTTGAAGGATGTGATCTCCGTCGGAATATATGGCTCCTATGCCAGAAACGAGCAGGAAAAAGATTCCGACATAGATGTTTTGGTCGTAACCAAAGAAAAAAGGATGAAAATCAAAGAAGGCAACGTGGAGATAACATCATTGCCCATTGACAAGCTTAAGTCCACAATCCAAAAATATCCGACGATGTACTATCAGATGGTCCAGGAAGCGGTTCCGCTGATTAATGCCTCGGTCCTGGAAGATCTCAAGAGCATAAAGGTAAAAAAAGAGAACTTCATGCCGTATCTCAGGGAAACAAGGGAGCATAGCAAAAGCAACAGGGAATTCCTTGAATTGGACAAACTGGACGGCCCTTACCTGACATCTTACTCCGTGATGTATTCGGCAATGCTGAGGCTAAGAGGATTGTTCATCATGAGATGCCTCCTGGAAAAAGGCAGATTTTCCAACAGGAATTTCAAAAGCTGGCTCAAGGCCAAAGGCGTAAGCCTCCATGAATACAAATGCTGCTATCATGCCTATAGGCTGATGAGAGACGGCAGAGATGCAAAAAGCCTGAAGATATCCGTGGAAACTGCGGAGAAATTATTGACTATACTGCACAATGAGCTGAATTCCTTGGAGACGCAGGTCAATGGCCAATAGGAAAAAGAGGCTTCAGAAAGGCATAGAATCCATTGAGAAGCAAATCAGGCTCCATGAGGAAAAGCTGAAAAAGGCAGAGGAAGAAGGCAACCTTGAGCTGGAAGAGTACTACGCCAAAGAGATTGCCGCCAAGAGGAAAGACCAGGAAGAGAAGCAAAGAATCCTGGACAAGGGCGGCTGACCACCGGCGGTGGCATACAACCTCCTTCCAATAAGTAGCGGGCCCGTAACCTCTTTTCTGATATTTTCGTTGTACTCACAACGAACAAGATTAATATAGGTGGACAAATATTCTTTACTATTAAGGGGTGAAAACAATTTCCTGTTGCAGGAAAAAACAACCATGGCAAACCCGACACTCGACTCGCTGGTGAAATTCGCCGAAAGGAACAACAGGCCTGCCTGCGTGGGCTTTTTTTACACCGGCGGGACTTTTGCCTGCGTCGACACTCCGAAAGGGCTGCGGCCTCTTGACAACGAGACCGATGTGGCGGAGCTGTTGGATAAAGGCATGAATTTAGGGGCATTGAAGCAGGCTCATTTGCTGGATTACAAGCTTGATTTCCTATTCTCCATAGACAGCACAAACATTTCCGCTGCCGACCGCGACAGGATAGTTAGCGCAATAACGCCTAAATTCCCCTTTTACGACGGGACCATCGTAATCCACGGCACAGATACCGGCGCGGAAACGGCTAAGCACCTGCACCTGGCGCTGCCGTTTTACAATCCCTCCACGGAACTTGACGCCGGCTACAACTGGACAAAACCAGTCATTCTGCTTTCTTCACAGCTATCCGGGGCAGCAAGGATCGCCGGCACGTTCGCGCCGAGTTTCGGAAGCGACGCACAGACAAATTTAGCCACCGCGCTTGTCACCATCGCTGACCAGCAGATAGGCGAGTCCGGGATCATAACCAATGGGTACCAACTGCTGAGGGGCACCGCTGCCAATAAAGTCACCGAGAACGAGATACCTCCCTTTGAGCATGATAAGGCAGTCCCTGCCCTGGGGACGCTTACGGCACTGGGCATGAGATATAACGAGACGTCCTTCCTGAGGGCAACAACCGTGGGGGAATCAAACCACATCCCGCTTACGATAACGAACGCGGCATTCTATGAGCAACTCGTCCTGCCGATAACGGAATCGACGCAGCTCCAGCCATTCTATCAGATTATCCATCCCAAGACCAAGGAGGTAAAGGCGTTTCAGGAGTGGGTAGAGCAGTCACTTCCCAAAATAGTGATATACCAGACGAAGGGAGCCGGAAACATTCCCGATACCGACGCCAAACGCCTCCGGGAACTGGCCGAAAAAGGAGTCAATATCTTCAGAACCCCCATACCAGGAGGCCGGATTCCGGACAGGCAATTGTACGATACCGCGGGAGGAGAATACATGGGATTGAACATGCAAATGCACACAGCGATATCGAAAGCGATGATGTGCCTCTCCATTGTTGATAAAATGCGCCTGCCCGCTGAAAAAACATATGACTATGTGACCAAGCTCATGGTCAAGCCGTGGGGCAATGAATTCTTGCCCCGGAGGTAAACGATGACGGAAACCACAATTGCCTTGTTGGGAAGAGTCATAGAGATAAGAACCCTTGAATCCCGCTTGGATGCCCTCTGTAACCAGCTGAGCCACGGGAAAGATTCATACGCCATAGCGAAAGGCGTTCGGGCAGGTCTTGCCGATGCAACCAGATCTCTCTTAGGGGAATATCAAAACAAAATCCAGAGGACGCCGGAACAACGCTATCTGGAAGGACTGCTGGCACATTACGAGAATCCCTATCTGGGAATGAGCCCCAACCAAAAATACAACCTAAAGATCAAGGACCTGAAATTGCCGGAAACAGTCGTCAGTCTCCTGGAAAATCATTTTCCTGACAGGTATGTGGGGGAACTTGTTCAGCGGACAGAAAAGGAAGTACTGGAAATTGATGGATTCGGCCGCAGAACCTTTGACAAGGTAAACACAGAACTAGCAAGAATGAATTTGCGCTTTGGCATGGAGATTTCCGGTTACCGGCGGCCTGGCAGCCCATAACTAACATCATTGGAGGAGGAGCACCATGGTACACATCTACATTCCACGTAAAGACGTTGACATGACGGGAGGGCGGGATAAAGCAAAAGTCACCCATGACGACCTTGCCATCCTCATCAAAAAATCGTATCGCACCAAAGACGAGCTCATTAAAGGGTACAATCTCAACGAAAAACCATCCCCCGACTCTATTTTCGCAACCAAGTACTTCAACGATGTGATAATGTCAATTGCGGATGAGGAGAGGGGACATCACAAATCTTTCCCGCAGGAGACCCTTGTTGGATTAAGTTCCCTCCATTATTACTGGGCGGCCATAGACCATCTGAAGGAGCACGACCATCCTGCCCGTTTCGACACCATCATCAACAATCAAGCCAAAAGCGGACTGGACAAGGTGGCAGGCATCAAACCGAAAATGGCGTTTTACACCGCGGGAAGGCCGGATTATCTCACCATGAACCAGAATCCCATGAACCATGCGATGGGCTATGTGTTCCAAGGGAAGGACCTCGGCGTCCCAGAAGAGAAATCCGTGCTCGTCAGAACGGGAAACAAGTATTACGGCTTCGAGCCGGTCGTCCGCGCCATCGATGAGATAGAAACATATGATAACGTCCGGACATGGTTCCGGACAAGATCACTCCCTGACAAGACGGTTTCAGGCATCACCGCCAAGCTCAAACCGGAGCTGAGCATCTGACCTTAAGGTAACTCAAAATGGCTGTTGGAATGATACCATGTACGCCCTTGAAAAGCAGCTCGCCGCATATCTGCGCAAAGGAGATTATGTCACCCTTGACGCGGCGGGAGCCCGGGAGAGGTGTCATTGGGTCCAGCATCATTTCGCCGAGCAGTACATTGCGGAGCACAAGATGGAGGACGGCGACCGATACGAGGTATCGCAGGCAGTGCCTATTATGAAATCGGGAGAAAGCACCATCCTGGGATGGGGCATCAAGATAAAAGGGGACAATGCCGTTATCGGAGAGAGGAATTATCCTCATCTGGAGCACGAGATGGATTGCATCATCTCGGAGGGACTTGTTTTCGAGTATTTCACGGTAGACAAAGCGACAAAAATGGCGCTCAAGCGAAGGCGGGCATCGACAAAAGAGCAAAGGCGAGGCCAGCTTGCCGGCGCGAGGAATGTTGATGATTTGGTTTAGATGCGGAGGAAATGATGTTGACGGAAAAAGTCATTGAACTGGCAAAGGAATACGAGCTGACACTGAAGGCCTCTGCGGAAGATCCAGCCACATTAATCGGCGCGCGGAAACAATACATAGACTTCCTTTTCGATGAGATTCTTCCAAAGAAGGAAATCTTTGATTCATTCAGCATCATGGGGGCCAGCGATCATGGTGAAAAGAGGATTGTCCTGAGATACGAGGATAGGCCGGGCGGCTTCTTTTTGCAGAGTGAATCAGGAACAGTATCCCATTATCAATTTGCTATCTTCCAATACAATCATTCCAACTATGTATTGCTGAGAGACGATACTGCATCCAAGATACAATTGTATGTTGCATCGGGCGGCATAGATCCACAGATAAAAGATGAGCCCAATCCCCGCATCGGTACGGGGGACCTTGAGCTTCTTTGTCGAGTAAAAGGTGCACACTATGAGAGTTCTGGAGACCCAAAAGCACCAACAAAAAGGGTAAATTACGATGACTTCACAAAAATGTTCGTAAGGGAAATCACCCGCAAGGAATTGATTGACCCCCAATCATGTACAGGATACTACAAGTTTGATTGGACAATCGGGGGGTTATTTGATGAATTTTATTGGGGACTATCAACTTTCGCTCATAAGTGCCACAAAAAGCTCGAACCCTTAAAGGGAAAAATGGACCCACAAGACATCAACAAGGCCTATCAGGCGCTCCAGACGCTCGCCGGAAGGCTATAATCACATAATTTATAAATAACCTCTTTCTGGATTCCCCTATAGGGTGGGCAACGGCCATCATGCGCTGGCACCTCTACAAACCCTCATGGAACTCGGCTTCATCGGACTCGGGAGGATGGGCGGCAGCATGGCCGCGAGGATGCTGAAAAGCAAGGGAATGCGCGTTGTTGTCTGGAACAGGTCTCCAGAGCCCGTCAAGGAAGCCGTCGCGAAAGGGGCCATCGGCAGCGCGTCCCTCAGGGAGCTGGTAGGGCTTCTCAAGCAGAAGAGGAAAATAGTCTGGATGATGCTGCCCTCCGGAGACGTGACGGAAAAAGCGTTCAGGGAACTGCTCACTCTGCTCAAGAAGGGAGACATCATCATCGAAGGGGCGAACTCCAACTTCAACGATTCCATCAGGAGGCACAAGGAGGCCGCGAAGAAAGGCATCGAGATGCTGGACGTCGGCGTCTCCGGCGGTGTTGTGGCGGCAAAGAGGGGTTATGCCCTGATGGCAGGGGGGACCAAGCAGACCTATGACCATTGCAAGCCGTTGTTCGACGCCATCGGCTATCCCGAAGGGTACGGCCTTGTCGGCGGGCCGGGCGCGGGCCATTATGTCAAGATGGTCCACAACGCCATCGAGTACGGCATGATGCAGTCCATCGCCGAGGGGTTTGACTTATTGAAGAAAGGCAGCTATCCGCATGTCGATGCGAAGCAGGTGGCCCATCTCTGGAACCATGGCACGATCGTGCAGTCATTCCTCATGGAGATGGTGGAGAATGCGCTCTCAAAAGACGGGAATCTCACTGCCCTGCAGCCATTCGTCGCGGATTCCGGCGAAGGGAAATGGGCGGCCGTCGAGGCCATGGACAAGTCCATCCCCTTCGTCGCGAACACCTACGCCCTGCACGCGCGCTACCTCTCGAGGGACAAGGACTCCTTCGCCTTTAAGCTCCTGGCGGCCATGCGCAA
>DUHN01000072.1:7501-19707 GCA_013330825.1 Candidatus Woesearchaeota archaeon
CGGAAATCGGAGATTTCCGGCATCGTCTGCGGCGACATCCCCCGGCGACGCGTTCATAGCCGAAATTGAATGCGTTTTGCAGAAGCCAACGGAGGTTTTCAATGCCGCTAATAGAACGCGCCCAATGCGGGGCGCCTGGACATTGCGAGCCGAAGGCGAGCACTATTTTCCTTTTCAAATAAAAACGGATTCCTAAAATCTTAAACTAGCCAAAATGGAAACCAACTGCCCAACCATCTTCACCATCTTCGGCGCGACCGGGGACCTGACCCAGCGCAAGCTCCTCCCGGCATTGTATTTCCTCGAGTCCCAGAGGGAGCTGGACGGCCAGTTCAGGATACTCTGCGTTGCCAGGAGGCAGGTCTCTGAGGAGGGATTCAGGAAAGAGGCCGCGGCTTCCGTCAGGAAATACTCCCGCATCAAGGTCAATGACGAGCTTTTGGAGAAATTCTTAGGAAGGATCTCCTATGCTCCCTTCCATTTCTCGAAGGAAGAGGACTATGCCCTCCTCAAGGAGCGTCTCGAGTGCATGGCAGGGACGCACTGCCCGTCCATCGACCGCATCTTCTACCTGGCCATCCCTTCGGAGCTCATCGGCACCGTGGTGCAGGGCATGGAGAAGGCAAGCCTCACCAAGCAGGCGCAGGGGGGCGGCTACACCCGGGTGGTGTTCGAGAAGCCCTTCGGCAGCGACCTCCGCTCCGCGAAAAGGCTCAACAGGACCATCCTCTCGGTCTTCGACGAGAGCCAGATCTACCGCATCGACCACTACCTCGCCAAGGAGCTTGTCCAGAATCTCCTGGTGATGCGCTTCGGCAACTCGATTTTCGAGCCCCTGTGGAACAAGAGATACATCGACCATATCCAGATCACCGTGGCCGAGACCATCGGGGTGGAGAACCGCGCCCATTATTATGACACGGCCGGCTCGCTGAGGGACGTGGTGCAGAACCACATCATGCAGCTCCTCTGCCTCGTGGCCATGGCTTCTCCAAAAACATTGAACGCGGAAGACATCCGCAACGAGAAGGTCAAGATCCTCACACGGATCGCGCGGAGCAAGGACATGCTTTCCTATTCCGTCAAGGGGCAGTATGCCTCTGGAGAAATTGAAGGCAAGGAACTGCCCGCTTACCGGCAGGAGAAGGATATTTTCCGCAGCTCGCTGACGGACACCTATTTCGCCATGAAGCTCTTCATCAGGAACAGGCTCTGGAGAGGGGTGCCGTTCTACGTCCGCACGGGAAAGCGCCTCAAGGATCGCGCCACGGAAATCGTGCTGGTCTACAAGCAGCCGGAATCGAGGCTGTTCAAGGAGAGGGGGCTGGAGCTGGAGAGCAACCTCCTGTTCATCCGCGTGCAGCCGGACGAGGGCATCACCCTGCAGTTCAACGCCAAGGTGCCGGGGAACAAGGTCCTCATCGAGCCGGTGGACATGGACTTCTGCCACGAGTGCAAGTTCGGCCCCAATTCGCCGGAGTCATACGAGCGGCTGCTCCATGACGTCATGCACGGCGACCAGACGCTCTTCACGCGCTGGGACGAGGTGGAGCATTCCTGGAAGATCATCGACCGGATCGCGAAGCCCTGGAAGAACAGGCAGCCGCACCTGTATGAGGCAGGCACGTGGGGCCCGAAGGAGGCGGACGAGCTCATCGGGCAGGACGGCCGGAAATGGATCAACCCCTCGAAGCCGGGATACGTGGCGCTGCTGGGGAGATGACCTCCGAGGCTGCCTCCTCCCTTTATAAAGCCATAGCCAACTGTTCCTCTTAATGTTACCTTTCTAGAGTGGTAAAAATAGAAAGATTTATAAAGGCCACAGATGCTTTCTGGCATCTCTACGTGTGAGCACCATGGCTGAATACGGCATCAAGGTAGGCGGAAGTTCTGTGTCCAGTGCCAGGAATATCGATATTGTCGCCGACCTCATCGTCAAGCAATATCTGAGCAATCCCGCGGACAACATCAACGTGGTCGTCTCCGCAATCGGCAAGGATCCTGCCGGCACCCGGACAGAAAAAGTGACGGATATGCTGCTTGATCTTGCGAAGCTCATTCTTGAAAAAAAATCGCCTAAAAAAAATGCGCTGGCAGTTGAAAAGAAGCTCACGGAAACAAGCGGGGTCCATACGGATATTATCCATCACCTCCATATAGATTATCGGACAGCCCACTACCCCCTGTCCAATCTTGGCCTTGCCGTGGCCGATGCAATGAGCAAAATCAAAAGGAAGGAAAACATCAATCCGTATCAGATCAAAGACGCTCTGGCTGCAATGGGCGAATTGTCCTCAACGCCCATCGTCGCCGCTGTGGTCCAGCACAAGCTGGAGAAAAAGTGGGAATCCCTTGAAACAAAACTGGCCAAGGAGAAAATGCTTCGGCCAGAAGAACAAGCTGTCCTGAATCGCCTGCGCGCTGCCAATGGAGAATATGTCCATGTCGTGGACTCCAGGCACGCGGGATTCATCACGGATTCCAATTTCACCAAAGCCACCCTGCTGGACAGCAGCCTCGATACGGAAATTGCGAGGCATCACGCGAGCCTGCGGGCACAGTATCCTCACAGCATCCTGATGTATTCCGGCTTCGTCGGCAGGGATATCGAAGGAAATACGACCACCATCGGCAGGGACGGCTCCAACACCACGAAAACAGCCCTGGCGGCCGCGGCGAACGAACAGGCCATCACCATCTATTCCGACACCGATGGCGTGCTGCTCGTCAATCCGAAAATAGTGCCTAACAGCCAGACTGCGCGCTCTCTCGACTACATAGAAACCGTCCTCCTAGCCAAGTTCGGCGGCATGAAGGTGCTGGAAGAGGCTGGTCTCTACCCGCTCATCAGGGCGAAAAAATATATCCCGATTACTGTCAAAAACACCTTCAATCCGGACGACCCCGGAACCCTCATCACCCATGAAGCTCCCCCTTCGGTCCCGACGATGAAAGGGTTGGGCATTCTCCATGACATGCACTACAGGGAGTTTGCTGTGCAGGATCCTAGGGCGTTCCAACAACTGGAAAGGACCTTGGCGAGCTACAAGGGCGTGAACATACTGAAAAGCACCTTGGATTCCAATGGCGCGAAAAAGATCGGGAAATTCGTGTTCGCCGTAGACAGGAAGCTTGAAAAGAGGCACGGGGCCGAATATTTTGCCAGCGCCCTCACGGACAGGATCATCAAGAATGTCTTTGGCGGGCAGGCGCCCAAGTCATTCCACCATTCAGCGGGCTCGCTCGTCACCATCGTGGGCAGGGAACTGGGAAATTCCCACAAGGACATGTCCCGGGTGTATGACATCCTCAGCAAGGCCAACGGCGGTGGGACCGACACCAACACGCACAAGCTTCCCGTCTGGACAACGCCGGACTCGATCCATCTTTACATGGACCAGGGAACTACAAACAATGTCGTCAATATGCTGTACAACAAGCTCAAAAAAATCAACGTCGTCCTCTACGGCCTGGGCAACATCGGCCCGGCATTCCTGCAAAAGGCGATCGAAAACTACGACGAGCTTGGCATCACGGTCACCGGCATCGTCGATTCCAGCGGCGGGTACGCAAAGATAGGGGGGTTCACCACCCATGATTTGGAGGCCATCATCGCGGCGAAAAAAGGCAAGACCAGCCTGAAGGAGGCAGCGGAAAGCAGCCTGGTCGAGGGAGGCATTTACCTGGCTCCTGAAGCCGCGAAGAACTTCAGGAACCTCCGTGATTTCTGTAAGGGAGACACCGTCCTTGTTGATGCCACCTCAGAATCCTCGATGATCCATAGGCTGGCGTACGCGCTCCACTTGGGAGCCAAGGTGATCTCCGTCAACAAGGCGCCTTATGCGGTGGAGAAGGATAATGGGCATGCCAAGCGACAAATCCCCCAGCTATTCGAAGCCCTTCTTGAAAATCGCCTCTTCAACAGGGGAACGGTTGGCGCGGATATTGGCGTGCCCGGGAAATTGCTGGATATCCTCATAAAAAACCCGGCCTATGTGACGGTAAGAGGATGCTCAAGCGGCACATTAGGATATACCACCACCCTTATCGAAGAAGGAAAGCCGCTCTCTGACGGCGTCCAGGGAGCTATTGCTGAAGGATTCACCGAACCAAATCCCTACAAAGACTTCTCAGGAAATGACGTGCTCAACAAGATGGTCGTCCTCTGGCGCACCATCGCCACCAAATACGGTCTCGATCCCTTCGACATCAAGGTCAGTCATGAGAGCTATCTTGCTCCTGCCATCAGGAAATACGAGGAACTCACCGGCAAACCATTTGAAACATCCGATCTCTCCGGATTGACAAAAACGGCGTTTGTGGAGCGGATGAAAATGCTTGACGGGCCGTTCAAGGCCCTGCAAAAAGGGCTTCCTGAAGGGTATGTGTTGAGGTATGTGGGGGAAATATCGTACGACGAGGCCACTAAAAAATATTCCATCTCCGTAGGCATGAGGGAAGTCCACAAAACAAATTCCCTCGGCTCCCTCAAGGGCCCGGATAACCGCATCCTGTTCGGCATCAACAGCTCTCCTGACGATCTTCAGGACTTCGCCTCCGGCAAGGGCGCCGGAATCGTGGAAACAGCCAACGCCATCATGCGCGACTTGAAGGAGATTGTGAGCATGGCGAGGGGAGAATACGGGGGAAGAAAAATAGGATATGTGAAAAGGCCCCTGTCCGAACGCCCCACCCACCTGCCTATGGTCAACTGGCACCGTCCTTCGCAGAAAGCCACTGCCCTTATGGGATATTCTCAATTCTTGAAGTAAGTGGTGATTGCGGTACATTTAAATAAGCCCGTTTCTAATGGTGTGCCATGAAACTCCACGACATCTCGATGATGATCCACAACGGCATGCCCGTGTACAAGGACAAGCCGGAGAAGAAGCCGCACATCAGGCGCACAAGGACGCTGGGGGACGGCGCCAACGAGTCCTATCTCGGCATGGAGAGCCACACCGGCACCCACATGGACGCGTTCTACCACATGCTCAACGCCGGGAAGAAGATGCATGAGATGCCGCTGGAGAAATGCATGGGCGAGGCCATCGTGCTTGATTTCACCCACGTCAGGGGACCCATCACTGAAAAAGAATTGTCAAAAAAATCTATTGGAAAAACCGCTATTGCAAGAAATTCCATCATCCTTATAAAAACCTGGACGAAACCGATGAAGAAATTCGACTTCGGCTTCACGTTCCTTGAAAAAACCGGCGCAGCCTACCTTGCGAAGAAAGGCGTCAGGGCGGTGGGCATCGACCAGTTGGGGATAGAGCGCGGCCAACCCGGGCACGAGACGCACGGCATCCTGTTCAGGAAAGGCATCGCCGTTTTCGAGGGCCTTGAACTCTCGTCGATAAGGCAGGGCAGCTATTTCTTCATTGGGCTGCCGCTGAAAATAAAGGACGGGGACGGGGCGCCGGCGCGGTGCGTCCTCGTAGAAGGATTCGGGAAATAGGATATTCTCATGGCTTCGGCGCCGTCATCTGGGCGAATTTGTTGCCTCTCGGGAACTGCCGGGGATAGCGCTTTCTCAGCGCCAGGAGGATGGCTTCGATGTACCTCTCCTGGTTGCGCAGGGACTCTATCATCAAATCGATGTTGAAGCGCACCTTATCGCCCCTCGCGGGGTGCTGGCCCTTGCTGCCGGGGTTGATTTCCATCACTTGGCCTTCTTTCCGCTGGAGGTATTCGTCCGTGAGCCCTTCTGTCAGTTCCCACAGCTTGTAGTAGTAGGATATCACCTCGCTGATGGAGGACAGCTCATGGTAGTGGATGGTGGCGATGATCTCGCCGGAATACTTGAAATCAGAAAGGCTGCGCTCTATGTCCGCGATTGCTTCTTCCCGTGTCATGAGCGCTCAAAAGGAAGTCAGAATATATACTTTTGCCTCTAATTTTATATAAGCTATATAATAATCTGGGCTCAGTAGAAAGTCTCGCTCACGCTCGGGGCAGCATCGGCTCGCTCTTCGCTTGTATTACAGTAGTCGACATTCCCCGTAGTCCACGCAGTGGATGCCGGAAGCCTGCTTCCGGGCAGGGGCGTCCCCTTTGTCGAATCGCTCATGCATTGATGATGCCGCTCACGAATTGATGCTGCCCTTCACTTTCTACTGAGCCAATAAGCTGTATACATCTTCAAAGCTGCAGCATGCCTTCCAGCACTCCCACTGTTCCGTAACTTGCCCGGAGCATGGTGGTTTGTTGGATGATATACAGGGGCTGAAATTCAGACGACCTCCCTCTGAGGTATTCCACCATCCGTCCAGGGGTGAATGGGGAATTTTGGTTAATGGGAGATTCCGCAATGATGTTCTTGAGCGTAGCCAAGAAATCAGCACAGGTCATTCCAGCACTGTCCGCTATGGACACTTTGATGACCCTTGCGTTTCCCTCCCCCCTCTTGGCCATCATGTCGGCATAACATCCGGGATATACGCCATAAGACCCATCATCGTGGGGGCGGACAATGACGTGGTGATAAAATGGTGCTGCTGCCATCATGCTCTCAGAGGAGAAACCAACAAGCGTTTTTAAAAATTCCTATTTCAGCCGCGAGACAGAAAGGTCAAGCAGTTGATGAAGCGCCTGCCGGCACGGGGACGCGGGGAGGGAATCAAGCGCCTGCTCCGCCTTCCGCATCTCCTCATTCACCGCTTTCCACACGCTCTCCCCGACATGGCGCATGGCTATCATCCTCCTCAAGAGGCGCATATCCTCCATGCATCTTTCTGCCGTGGACGCACGCGACGCTTTCGGCACCTGTTGAAGCAGCAGCAGCGCAGGCAGGGTCCATTCCCCCTGCCGGATGTTTTCCCCCGGCCTCTTGCCCAGCGTCTTCTCGTCGGAGACGATGTCGAGATAATCGTCGATCATCTGGAACCCCCTGCCGAAATGGAAGCCGAAAAAGGGCAAGGCGCTTCCTTCCAGCCCCGCAGCACAAGCCCCCATCCCGCACGCCGCCCGGAAGAGCGCAGCCGTTTTCCTGTCGATGATGGCATCGTATTCTTTCAGGCCCATGGCCTTGCCCCTTCTCCAGACTTGGAGCACCTGGCCTTCGCAGACATCCTTTACGGCACGCGAGGCGATGCCGATGAGCGCGGGATTTCCTGTCTCCGCGAGCAGCATGAACGCGCGGGCAAGCAGGTAGTCCCCCGCGCAGATGGCCACATTGTCCCCATGGAGGGCGTTGACGGTCGGCTTGCGGTGCCTGAGAAGGGAAGCATCCATCACGTCATCGTGGACGAGGGTGGAGACGTGTATCAGCTCGACTGCCGCGGCGGTCTTGGCAATACTCTCCCTGCGGCCCCTGCCATCCTTTCTTCGGCGGTAGGCACCGGCATGGGCCGAAAGCAGCACCATGGCCGGGCGGAGGCGTTTCCCGGGGGATGCCCGCAGGGCGCGGTTGATCTTCCTCAGCTCCGGCACCGTGCCTTCCGAGAGGGAAGCGGCGATGATGCGCTCCACGTCCTCCATCTCTTTCCGGACTGGCCTGTAAACATCCTGGAGCGTCGCCATGGTGCTACAAGAGCCTGTCGAGGACAAAGCTCAGGCTAAGGAGCAACCCAAAAGAAAGGTGGAGCATGATGGTGGAGGCGTTCGCCGGCAGCAATGCCCTGAGGTCCTCTCCCTCCCGGATGTAGCGCCGTGAGGCCAGGAACGCCCTGATGGCCAGCGGAAGGGTGAGGAAGACAAGCAGCGCGAACAGGGGAAGCAGCCCCACCACGATGAAGATGGCGGCGAACCCATAGGTGAAGAACAGGAGGTTATGGTAGGCGCCCATGGCCTCGCGCTTTCCCAGCAGCACAACCGCGGTTTTTTTCCCAACACTCCTGTCGGCGTCATAGTCGGGGAATTCGTTGACGTACAGCACCAGCCCGATCAGGAGGCCGACGGGGACGGACGCGAGCAGCGACACGCGGTCAACAGCCCCCGAGTACACGGCGTAGCTGCCCATCACCACCAGAGGGCCGAAGCAGACGCCTGTGAGCAGCTCGCCGAAGCCGCGGTAGCCGAGCTTCAGGGGAGGAGCCGTGTAGAAGAACCCGATCAGCCCGCCGGCGATGCCGATGATCACCAGCACGATATAGCGGGTTTCCCCATAGAGCCATGCCATGGCCGCCAGCGCCAGAACAAAAAACGTGAAGGAGACGTTCCTGACGCTCTCCGCCTTGATGAGGCCATCCTGGATGACCCTGCTCCCGCCGCTGAACGGCGTGGGGGTGGTGTTCGCCTCGTCATTTCCCGACTTGTGGTCGTAATAGTCATTGGCGAGGTTCGTGCCCAGGTGGGCGAATGAGACGCCCAGTAGCGTCACCGCGAACAGGAGCCAGCCAAAGGGAAAGCCCTGCTGCCAGGCGATTGCGCTGCCCAGTATGACCGGGACTGCGGTCGCGGTCAAAAAAGGAAGGCGCATTGCCTTTGCCCATGTCTTCAGCGATGCCATCCATTCACCATCCGTAAAATCTTTCCATCCTTCTCTGCACGGTTTTTCTCAGCCGAGCGGCCTTCCTGCCATCGAATGCCGTGCAGCTCCCGAACTGGCACACACTGGTCTTTATGCCGCAGAAGCCGAGCGTGTCCTTGGCCATGATCTTGGCCGCCCTGTCGCGCAGGAAAATCCACGCCAGGATGCGGTTCGTGCCTCCGGTGATGAACAGGAGGGCTTTCCTGCCCTTGAGCAGCTTGACGGGAATCCCATAAGGGAGGAACCTGAACGCGAAATGGGATGTCAGCACGCGGTCGAGCCAGCCCTTGAGGATGGCAGGCATGGAATTCCACCAGATGGGATAGATGAATATCAGCCTCTCCGCCCTTTTTATCTTCTGCTGGAACGCCTTGTTCCGGGGGGAGATGGCGCGGCCGCCTGCCGTGTAATGCTCCTTCTCGTGAAGGAGGGGATCATATTTCATCGCGTAGAGATCGATAAGCTCGTAGCCTTCCCCCTTCTCTTTCATCAATCGTTCCACCTCGTCCCTGATTGTGGAACAATGGCCCCTGGTCTTGGGATGCGCGTAGATGATGAGTGTCTTTGCCATGCCGTGCTTTCCTATTCTTTACCCTGCCGGGCTATGATAATCCAATAATAAAAATAATAAAAAAAGAAGAATGGGCCTGCCTAGAACTTGTCGTGCCTCAGGATGGCCTTCTCCAGGCTCCAGGCCCGCGCGCCGTTCACCATAATGACGAGGAACGATGCCAGGAAGAGCAGGGGCAATTCCCCCTGATTCGCCAGCGGGTTGATCCCGTTCGGGAAATGGACTATCGCCAAGGCAGTGATCATCACGACAGACCCCAGGAACGCCGCGCTTCTGGTGAACAGGCCGAGCAGGATGCACGCTCCCCCGACGAGCTCAATGGTGGCCGCGGCATAGGCAAGCGCCAGCGGCAGATGGAACAGGCCGGCGAACTTTGCTATGGTCGTGCCGTCCCCCATCAGGCCGTACTTCTGCGCGCCGTGCAGCATGAACAGCAGCCCGACAATAACGCGGAACGCCAGATAAGGGTAGTCGCCGCATCTCTTCATCAGCTTTCCGATTGTCATATTGTACCACCTCACGGATACTGTTATGTCTTTGCCTTGCTTTTTCGGCTCTTGCTATTTAATAATTTCTCTTTTCCCGGCCTTTTTCCCGTTGATGCGGCAACGCCGGCCACATAGCCGATGACGCCCGCGACGAGCACGCCAGCGGCCATGAACAGCACGCCCCACGCATTGGTGAGCATGCTCCCTTGCGCTGCCGCGCCGTTGACCGTGAGGGGGATATCAGCGGCAGCGACGGCCTCTGGGTTGTCGCCGTCATAGAACCGCACCGCGAGCGTGTACTCCCCTCCCCTTGGAAAGATGAGGCTCATCGGCGCCACGCCGTTCTCCGGCAGGTACATTCCCGCGTAGACGACGCCCTGGTCGGTGGAGAGGCGCATCCACATCTTGTCCGTCTTCGCCGCCTCCTTGGTAGTGGCGTTGAACAGGCCGATGCTCAGGTAGACCGGATGCTGCGCAAGGAGGGGATCGGGATCATAGCCCACGTCGATGGTGTAGCCATTGGCTTCCTTGTCGAGGCCTCCTTCCAGATGGGCGGAGGAAAGGGGTAGGGCCAGCAGGAGCATTACCCATGCGGCGATGCCAAGGAAAACGCTGTTGCCCTTCAACATCCGAATTCACCTTCTATGGGGCACGCTTTCGATGCCGCTTTTTTCGGTGCCCCGGGCTCCTTGCCTGAAACGATATAATCCTCCGCCCTGGTGAGATTCCATTCATGCTCATGGTTCCAGAGCGTCCACTGGTAGCGCCACTCGTTCCAGCCGATGCCGAGGTGCTTGACGTAGATTCCCCTTTCCGCGAGCATCTTCCCTATCTTCCTGCCGGTCATGCACGGCATGCTGTAGCAATAGACGATGATGCCTTTATCCTTGGGCAGTTCCTCAAATCCCCCGACAATGCGCTCGATGTCGCCATAGGCCGAGGTATCCGGATCCTTGTATGCGGGAATGCTGACTGCGCCGGCGATATGCTCCTTCTCGTATTCCTGCGCGCTCCTGAGGTCGACGAGCACGTAGGAGCTGTCGCCTTTCTCCATCATCTTGCGCAGGCTGTGGGGAGAGACATGGACGGCATTCTCCACGTCGTAGAATTCCGTGATGAGGTCTTCCTCGCTCGGATGCAGGGCCTTGTCGGAGACTACCGCGCCGAGAATCCCGCCCAGCAGCCCCAGAATCAATGCGCCTGCCAGCACGAGGACACTTTGGCCATTGTTCATCCGCTCACCTTCTTTGGATGGGTAGCCGTTGCCCGCCCCGCACCCTTCGTCCCTTTCCCTCTGCCGAGGAGGGCCATGCTGACGATGATGATGAGGAACGCCACCAATGCCATGAGCGGGATGGTGACGAAGCCGAAGGTCATGATGGGGGTCGATGCGCAGCTCGGCCCTGTCGCGGAGCAGGAAGACGTGATTGGGGAGATGGCGTTGTACACCTGAAGGCCGTAATGGTAGGCGGCTATGGGAGCGCCGATGACGGCAAGCGGCAGGGCATATCTCCTCACNNAGGCTGCCTGATGTCGCGATGAGCGCCGCGGCGAAGGCGAAATACAGCGCGTTCCTGGTGACGAAGAGGCGCCATTTCCCGAGAACCCTGTTTTTCCAGGCTGCGCCGATGAAAAAGAACGCCATGCCGGCAAGCCCCACGACAACCAAAACAGACAACGCTTCCTTGACTATGGTGACCAGGGCCATGCTCTCATCCTCCAAGCGGGCAGCCTGCTTTGGCCGCCATGTTCTCCATACTCATCTCGCCTTCCACGCGGCTGCCGTCCGCGAATTCCCATGTCGGGTAGCCGTTGATGCCGGCGTCATTGCACACCTCGTTCTGGCCCCCACGGTTGGGCAACGAGCACTCAACGTACTGGACTTTCTCAAAGCTGCTGCCGAACAGTTCCTTCTGGTTGATGCAGTGCGGGCACCAGTAGGCGCCGTACATCTTTACCCCCTTGTCCGTCAGGCATTGTGCGAACGCATCCGTCGCCGCAGAACCCTTTGCGCATCCAGCCGCCAGAAGCGCCAGCGCCACGGCAGCCACCATGATCATTACCCATTTCATGATCTGTTCCCCCCAGTCTCCTCATAGACTATCCTGATGTCGTCGAGATCGTAAAGCGGGACAAGCCCGTAGAGGCTGCTCTCTTCCCCATTGGCATAGACTTTCAGGGTGTGGTTCCCGTCCGCGCAGTACTCGAAGATGCACTGCCCGGTGAAGCGCTTGCCCCAGATGGTGAAGAAATCCTGAAGATAGAAGAGATGGGGATATGGGGATTCCACATGCAGGTTGCCGTCCGGCTTATGGGTGTGGATGACGCGCATGCCATTTGGGGAGATGCCGATGCCCGCCGGAATGGGATGCTCCTGCCCGAGAATCCTGATGGACAGGTGGGGATGGATGTGCAGCGCGAGGTCCTTGTGCTCCGCCAGGTTGATGTCCAGCACGTCCTGCGGCTGCGCGCTCTTTTTCATGGAGACGAAGGCGACGATGGAAATGAGGATGATGGCGCCGATGCCTGCATAGAGCCACTTCTTTTTCACCTTCATCGCCCCACCACGGTATGCCGAACAATGCCCGTTAATAAATATATGGCTTTCCGGGGCTCTGTCCCGAATGTGGTTAGCGGCATCAGTCGAACGCTGGCCATGCGAACATCAAGGGCG
>DUHN01000030.1 GCA_013330825.1 Candidatus Woesearchaeota archaeon
ACCGCGCCGATCCGCTGCGAGGGCACCTTGGAGATGGCACCGCTCAATCCATACCCTATCATGAACAGCAGCCCGAACAGGATGCCGGTGGTGAGCGCCATGCAGGGACGGATGCTCCGGGATTTATAAAAGTTGTCCGCCCCAGCGTCTTTTCTGTCCAATACTGGCGCAGACGAAAACATCAACCAGAACCTTTTTAAATCACCCCCTCATCCTCGACGGTATGAAACTCCCCAAGACCATCATGCGCTATTGCCCCTACTGCAGGAAGCACGCGGAGCACAAGATCAACGTCGTCAAGAAGAAGGCGGCGAGCAGCCTCACCTACGGCTCGAAAGTCAGGGCAAGGCGGCGCGGCTCCGCCAGGGGAGTGGGCAACCTCGGCAGGTACTCCAAGCCTGCGGTCACCAAGTTCAAGATGACGGGCAAGAAGGCCACCAAGAAGACGGACTTCCGCTACGAGTGCAAGAACTGCAAGAAAGAGCACGCGCAGAAGAAAGGCATCCGCGCCAAGAAAGTGGAGTTCAAGTAGTCTCTTTATTCTTTCGTGGCCCTCTATTTCCGGGATATCATCAGCACCGGTAAATCAGTATCCCTCCCAGCTCCTTGTCCGTGAGCTGTGCCTCGAATGCGCAGTGATTGTTCAGGAGGCCGCGCGTTTCCAGGAAGCCGGCGATGCCCTGCGTCGTGCGCGCGAGGAAAATGACGCCCCCTTTCTGCCCTTTGATTCTCTCCAGCAGCCCGCCAAGGGACTGCGCCCCTGATGAGAATGCCTGGTCGTTGGTGTCGACGGCATTGAACGCGATGCTCCGCCCGGTGCGCAGCGCCATGAGCGGCGTGATGCTGTCATCCCCTACAAGAGGCATGCCGTCGCCAAAATGCCCGCCGATGTATGCCTCGACATCCCCCACGCGGGAAAACCCGGAGAACCCTTCCTGAAAAAGGAAGGAAGCGTCGGCGGCAAGATTCCAGCCGTAGCCAAGGACAAGGATGGCGCCAACGCTCCATGCCGCTACCCTCTTCTGCCGCATCGTTTCCATAATCCCGACGATAGCGGCTCCACCGGCCATCGCCATGAACGCGAGCGCGGGCAGGAAATAATAGCCGAACAGCGTTTTCACGAAGAGCAGGGAAACCAGGTAACCGGCAGCGGCGATGGCGGGGAACGTCAGCCGCGCTTTTCCCATGGCGAGAAGAGGCAGGAGCAGGAGCGCAGCGCCGAAGAGCGGCCAGTTCAGCGTTATCATGCTCCAATACTCGGCGAGATTGCCTCCCTCATGGGCTGTCTTGAGGAAATGGAAAAGGTACACCGGATCGAGGAAACTCCTGCCGAAGGCAACAATGAGGATGAGTGTCGGAATGACAAAACCGATGCCGAATCCCATGACTGTGCGTCCGGCCCTCCTTCTGTCCTGTATGGCCACCCAGATGAACAGCAGGGTGATGGCCACAAGCGCAATCAGGCGCGTCATGGCAGCCAATCCCAGCAGCACTCCCGCAAGGAGCGGCCTGCGCCCGATGGTATGATAGCCGAGCAGCAGGAATAGGAGCGCAATCTCGACGCCCCATCCTATCGTCGCATTGAACAGGACGCTGTAACCGAGGAGGAATAAGGCGGCAGCCAGGACGCCGCTCCATGCGCCATGCGCCTTCCTGGTGATGAGATAGACCAGCATGCCGGAGGCTGCCATGCAGAGCAGGGAAACCAGCTTGAGGAGCACTGCATTATAGCCAAACATCATGAAGAACGGAGCAATCACCAGGAGCTGCAAAGGGGGATGGGCGAAGAAGAAGTCCTTGTACGGCAGGCTGCCTCCGGAAACGAGCTTTCCCATGTAAAAATACACGTTCTCATCGCCAGCCTGCACTGCCCACAGGCCCGGTGACGCGACCGCAAGGAAGAGGAGGAGGATTGCGCACAACACCATTGTAGGGAGATATGTTCTCCACACCAGCACATCTTTGGGCGATTCCTCTCCCATACGAGAATCCCATCCCTTTCCATTCTTAAATTTTTTTATGATACAAAGGAGCATGATCGGAACATTTTAATATATACTCTAAACTATCCTTTCAAGAAACCATTAAAATCGATTAATTTATATATTAATATACAAAAGAGTATACTGTAATACTAAAAAGGGGAGACTATGCGCATCGCAGAGCTGGCAAAAGTGATGAACAAGACGCCTCAGGAGATAAAAAGCCTGCTTGTCAAGCAGGACTCCATTGAGCTCAAGCTCACGGAGCAGTTTTAGGAAAAGACGCGCATCATCTGTATCTTTTTTTCCCCGCTTCCCTTCTTGCTTACCTATCTTCTCTTCAGGGAAGCTTTAAATACCTTCGCCGCACCGCTCGCCGGGTGATAGGCAATGATGGACATCTTTTACTTCGACAAGAAGATGAGGAAGGCCGCGCCTGAGCAGCTGCCCAAGATCAAGAACAAACGGCTGTGGGTGGATGTCAGCAACATCACCAAGCAGGAGGCCGAGGTGCTCAGGGATGCGTTCAACCTCCATCCCGTCACGGCAGAGGACCTCCTCAACGCGAACACCCGCATCAAGGTCGAGGAATTCCCCCAGTACCTGTTCTGCATCTTCTACGGGGTGGAGCACAAGAAAGCCATCGAGCTGATGGAGCTTGATTTCGTCATCGGCAGGAACTTCCTCATCAGCTCCCGGAACGCGGACATCTCCTCCTACGCGGAACTCAAGAGCAACAGGGAGAAGCTCGAGGCCCTGTTCAGGAGAGGCGTGGACTTCATCTTCCACCGCCTCCTCGACGGGGAGCAGGATAACTATTTTCCCGTCCTGGAGTACATCGACGACGAGATTGACATCATCGAGGGCAAGCTTTCCGGCACGCCATCGAACGACCTCCTCACCAGCATCCTCGCCCTCAAGCATTCCATCTCGCTCCTCCGGAAGACCACCCTGCAGCAGACGGAGAAGCTCTCCTTCCTCGTCAAGAATGATTACCGGTTCCTGTCGAAGCATGCCCTGCCGTACTTCCGCGACATCTACGACCACTCGATCCGCGTCTCCGACCTCATCGACAACTACCGGGAAGCGATCATCAACACCTTCGAATTCTACATGTCCGCGGTCTCGAAGAACATGAATGAGGCCGTCAAGGTGCTGAGCGTCATCGCCACCATCGCCCTCCCCCTGACCGTGGTCTCAAGCATCTACGGCACGAATTTCACCAACCTTCCCGGTTCCGGCTTCCATTACGGCTTTTGGGTAATGATAGGATTCATGATCGTGCTGAGCGGCAGCCTGGTGTATTTTCTCAGGAGAAGGGGATGGGCATAGGCCGGCCTCTTAATCCCTCTTCCACCTCTACTTTCCGAGCTTCACGGCAGTGCCGTACGCCATCATCTCTGCGGCGCCGGGCATGACCTCCGCGCTCATGAAGCGGACATTCACCACGGCATCCGCCTTCATGCTCTCGGCATGCGCGACCATCCTCTGCAGGGCTTCCTCCCGTGCCTCGTTCATCATCTCCGTATAGCCCTTGAGCTCGCCGCCGATGAACTGCTTCAGCGTCGCGAAAATGTCCTTGCCGATGTGCTTGGCCCTGATGGTGCTTCCTCTGGCGATGCCGACGACTTCTTTTATCTTCCTGTTCGGTATGGTCTCGGTGGTCGTTGTTATCATTTTTTCCTCCATTGGGCGAGCGTCTCGCTTCGCTTGGGGCAGCGCCGGGTTCGCTTTCCACTGCCATAATCGCGTATGTGGCGCCTCCCCCGCAACCTTTTTCTCGGCTCCACTATGTTCCGCCTCCAAAAACCTTGACNNTTCGCGCTCGCCTTCTAGATGCCAAGTCCTATCCTGATGAACTTGACCCCCCATGCGATAGTGATCATCCCCAGGATGGTGGAAATCACCTGCAGTGTCGCCTGCCCAAGGATTCTGTGGACGAGATTGGCCTGGTAGAACAT
>DUHN01000050.1 GCA_013330825.1 Candidatus Woesearchaeota archaeon
TTAGTCCGGGGAGTTTCACTTGATTACCAAATTCTCTCCCTACTGCATTAGACACTAAATCTTCGTAAGTAAATGCGCTATGACGATCGGTAGCAATTTGACCAACCTCAATCGCGTATCCGACTCCAGTTAAAAAAGCGTTACTAGGCTTATTTCCTCCAAATCTGGCATTAGTAAAAAAATGTCTTTGGTCTATTACTCCTCTTGATTCCGTATAAACAAAATTTGGTGAGTATGAAGGAGTTTCTTGCTTACTAATATCTTTATCAGTATAACTGCGATAGTTTTCTTCCACCCTCTTCATAACTTCGTTAGCATCTAAATCTGGATTTTCTCCTTCTACAGAAACAATATAATCATAAACTTCATCAACATCTCCCATCTGACTTGTTACTGGAATATGCCCTGTTGGATCAGTATACTTGTAAGGATTTCCTAATTCAAACATATATATATTCAATGATTGAGGATTGTAAGGGTCAGGAATCTTACTATCTGGTTGCGTAAACATTGCTTCGACTAATGGAACTGAAATCAAAAGGAGTACGATTGAATTAATGATTATACTATCTCCTCTTTTGAAAATGCTAATTCACCCCCAGAATTTATATTCAAACACTTCCAATATTTAAAACATTCGGAATTTTCGTAAGAGTCGTCCTGCCCGATTATAGTAGAAATGGAAATTTTATTGATTTTAACTAAAGTTAAACGCACTTCCGCGCAAATCACTCCATCCCCAGGAACGCGTCGATGTAGCCCATGATTCTCTCTTTCATGGAGGCATTGATGGAGACCTGCTTCCCGTAGCCGGTCCTCTTGAGGTGCAGGATGCCTTCCCGGGCAAGCTCCTCTGCCNNTATACTTTTGCCGCGCATCTGTCCAGTGATGGAAAAGTCCCTATTGCTCACGCTGACCGGAGATATGCCCCTGTTCAGGATAGTGGATTTCCTGCTGGACAACAAGGGCATGGACTTCACCAAGCAGGACATCGCGAAAGGCGCTGGCATCTCACGGGCGTCGCTGTTCAACTACTGGGCGGAGCTGGAACACCACGGCATCGTACGGGCAACGAGAAGCTTCGGCAAGACGAAGCTCTACACGCTCAACGCCAAGAGCCCCGTGGCGCAGAAGATTATCGAACTGGAGAAAACGCTTATTGCCGAGGCGTTGGGAAAGGCCAGGAAAGAGAAGGAAATCATTGTTGAGCGCTGATTATGCATTCCGCATTTCTTCCAAGAACCTCTTGATCGTCTTCACCAGGTGCTCCGGCTGGGTCTTGACGGGCTCGCAGGCCTTCTTCAAAAGGTCGTCCCCAGAGTAACGGGCAGTAGAAGTTAAGTTCTTGTCCACCTCTTTCTTCTTCCGCGCGGCCTTCCATTTGAGGAACAACTCCTCCACCCTGCCAGGCACCTGGTCGATGTCGCATCCCAGCAGGGAAGCCGCTTCCTTCACTATCGCCTGCTCGCCCTGCTGCTCCTTTGTGGCGGCCCCGCCGGCAGTGAACTCCAGGCGGACGATGGAATCGGAGATTTTCGTGCTCTTGAGGATTTTGATAGTGCCCGCTTCTGAAGTATTGTCTAAATGAGTGCCGCCGCACGCCTGCACATCCAGCCCTTTGATCTCGACAATCCTCAGGCGCTTGCCCGGCACCGCCCCGCCTTGGTAGATCCTCATGCCAAACGTCTTCTCCGCCTCGGTGCGGGGGTAGAATTTTTTTATGACGGGGATGGACGCTTTGACAATGTCATTGGCTTCTCCTTCAATGGCTTTGATCTCTTCATCAGCCAATGATTGGTAATGGGTGATGTCCAATGTTCCCTTTTCAATGGTCTTCTTCGCACCGGCCTGGTTGATGTGCTTGCCCAGCACCTTCCGGGCGGCAGCGCCGATGATGTGCGTCGCGGTATGGTGCTGCGCCAGCTGCTTCCGCCGTTCGGTATCGACCTGGACCCGTACCGTGTCGCCTTCTTTGAGCCTTGGCGTCTCTTTGAGGACATGGACGATGACGCTCCCTTGTTTGAAAATATCGACAATGGATTGCCCGTTGATGGAGCCGATGTCGTGCACCTGGCCGCCGGAGGTGGGATACGCCACGGTCTTGTCCAACACGACATTATTCCCCATTATTTTCAATACTTTTCCCTCGTTATGATCCAGAAGGTAGTTATCGAAGTACAATGGTTCAGTTTCAGGTATTCCGTCCAATGGGAGTTTTTCCTCCCTCTTCGTCTGATGGGCCTGCGCCTTCTTCTGGTGCAGTTCGGCCACCCGCGCATAGAAGTTCTCCGGAACAGGAATCGTCTTCCCGGCAGCCAATGCTTCCTGCGCCAGTGATTCGGGGGCGATGCCCTGGCTGTCGTACAGCGTCAATAGCTTCTCCTCGGTGATGTCTTCCCGGATCATCCTGGCCATGATGCTCCTGGTCTTCTCCCGGGAAGCATGGTACTTGGAGTATTCCACCCCCAGGATGTTCTGCACCGAATCAAGGTTAGCGCTCAGTTCCGGAAAGATCGGTTTTAGGTAATCGGCATGCAGCTCTGCCAGTTTCGGCATCTCAATGCTCCACCCGTGCTTGTCTATCAGGGACAACGCCCGCCGGTACAGCAGGCGGAGGTTATAGCCGCCGCCGACATTTGAGGGCAATCCTCCATCAGCAAGCGCAAAAAGCAGGGCGCGGGAATGCTCGGCCACAGAGTACAATGCGGCAGATTCAGACACGGCCTTCTTCAGCTCATCGACGCCAACCCCCACTTTTGAAGCGACGAACTTCCATGCCTTGTTGATGTCCTCCACCTCGTCGACGTTCAGGTAGGAGGCGAAGGGAAGGAACTTCTGCATCAGCACGGGATCAACCACGACCCCGGTCTGCTTCTTCAGGAAATCGACAACAGTCGGGAACGTCGTCTCGTATGAAGTGGACTTGCCCTGCGAGAACCACGCGTTCCTCTCGTGCCCCATCCCCATGTCGAGGACTTTCAGATTCAGCTCCTTGTTCCCGGAAGGAGTCACCTCATAGAGCATGTACACCTGGTTGCCCAATTCCAGGCCCCTGGAAAAGTACTCCATGCACGGCCCGAAGTTGCCGCCCCCGGCCCAGGCATCCTCATGGAAGGTGATCTCCTCGTTCCGAAGGCCAAGGCCCTGCTTCAGCCAGTTGTGGATGTCCGAAAAAAAGCGCGCCTGCGACCAGTCCCTGGGCTTCATGAAGGCGTGCTGCCCGATCATGACGAAGCAGGAATAATGCGCCCCCGTTATCCCGATGTTGTCAATATCGTTGAAGCGCAGGCACGGCTGCGGAACCACGAGGGGATTGGCCGGCGGCTCCACCTCGCCGGAAACGACATACGGCTGGAAATCATAGATGGACGCCTGCACGAACTCCGTGTCCTCCCGCCACCGCGCCATGACCGGATACCGCTCGATCGGCGTATAGCCCCACTTGGAGAACAGTTCAGCGAACTTCTTCCACACGCCGATGTAATCAAGCTTGTGTGTTGCAGGAGTATTCCCTATGAACCGGAAGCCCCCGGAGCAGGCAGGATCGCCGCATGTCGGCGCATCAACCGTCGTCCAGTAGAACGTGCCACAGGGGCATTTCTTCCTGGCAAAGCCCTCCTTCTTCAGGACAGAGGTGGCGTAATAATCATCGGGATTCTGCGATGCCTTTAATTTGAACTCTTTCTTGATTTCCTTGTCGGTGGGCATCCATGGAGAAGATGAGGAACTCCATATAAAACTTGCCCTGATTTCCCATAGAAACCTATAAAAGCCACCAATGCCCGAACAGCGGCATGAAAGAGGCACACCGTCCTTCTCCTCTCGAAGCGCTCTTCATGCAGAGGATCATCCCGCCTCTCAGGGGGTCACTGCCGGGCAGGATGACCGTGGCCCAAAGCGGCGGCAGGAAGGACGTCATCGACATCGACGTCTTCCACGCCCCGAAGGGGCGCAAGGCGCCCCTCGCCGAGATCAGGATAGACATGCTCTCCTCTCCGGCCGTCCTCTACCTCTTCGCCCACCACGCCCCTCTCGGCTCCCCGCTCAAGAATGCGCTCCGGGAAAATCTCCCCGCCATAGAAAAGGCGCTCCATAAGCGCGTCACCATCGACACCGCATACAATGATGCCTTCCACGCGCTCACCGGAGCCATGCACAAGGTGGCTGAGGAGCTTGAGGAGTTCCGCACCGCGCTGGCGTCATTCACCAGGGTGCCGCACACCTCGGGCTTCCCGAAGTACGGCTACTCCCCCCTGCCCACCATGCTCCGGGAATTCGGCCAGCGCCTCCCGTCGTCGGTGACGTTGGAGCTCTACCGCGGCAGCATCCTGCCCAAGACGGCGGTGCGCTTCCGGTTCGACAACCTCCACCACCCGAAGGAGCAGTCCTGCACGGTCTCCCTCTCGCCGGACCTCTACAAGGAGATCATGGGCGCCCTGAAATACCCGCTCAGCAGGCTCCACGGCCGCATGGAGGACATCTTCAGGAAGGCAGTCCGCATGGATTATCATCCATTGGCAAAGGCATAATTCTCAGGCTTTGCAGAAAGTGTGAGGGGCAGCATCAATCTGCGAGCGTCTCTCTGATCAGGAAATCAAGGCGGGAGAGGATGCGCCGTCCGGGAGGGGCCCGCCCTTTCGATTGCGGAAGCAAAAGCGAGCCGATGCTGCCCCCATAGTTCTCAAGAACTTTTTTAAACATCGCCTCTTTCTTCCCTCCCATGCTCTCCAAGGAATCCATAGAAAAGGCCCTGCAGAAGGTCATCGACCCCGAGCTGCACCTCGACGTCATGTCGCTCGGCCTCATCTACGACATCATCATAGACGGCACGAAAGTCAAGGTGCTGATGTCCCTCACCTCCCCGGTCTGCCCGTACGGCCCGGAGCTGATAGCGGATGTCAGGAGGAACGCCGCCGCCCTGGAAGGCGTCACCCGGGTGGAAGTCGAGATCACCTTCTCCCCGCCGTGGGGCCCGGAGAGGATGTCGGACGAGGCCAGGATTGCGCTGGGGATTTGATGGGTTGAGAGGCAAATAAAGAATGCGCGCACTGCGGCGCGCCAGGATGTTGCGGGCCGGGGGCGAGCGCGGGGATTTTTTGTCTACCGTTTTCCCGATAACTCTTTTTTAGCGAACTTATGCGCCAGATGCACCGGCTCCGGCATCTTGTGCGGCTC
>DUHN01000067.1:0-2829 GCA_013330825.1 Candidatus Woesearchaeota archaeon
CGGCATCTTCATCGGGATAGCGGCGCTGGTCGCCTTGATTTCCCTGGGCGAGGGGCTGCGGGGGGCCATTCTCGGGCAGTTCGGCTTTCTCGGGCCGGATGTGCTGGGCGTGCAGGCAGCTGGCATCGCCTACGCGGGGCCGCCGGGATCCGGCGCCGTGGACCCGCTGACCGAAGATCTGACGGACAAGATCAGGCGCGTGCCCGGGGTGGAGATGGCCATCAACAGGTACATCGAAACCGGGACGATGGAGTTCAACGGCCATAGCGACATCGTCTTCGCATGGAACATCCCCGAAGGGAAGGACCGCAGCATCGCCGAGGAGATGCTCAGCCTCAAAGTGGCGCAGGGGCGGCTGCTGAATGACGGGGACTCGTTCTCGGTGGTGGTGGGCAACGGCTTCACCGACGATGAGGATTTCGGCAAGCCGGTCCAGGTGGGCAGCACCATCACCTTCAAGGGAGTCGACTTCAAGGTCGTCGGCATCCTGCAGAAGGAAGGCAGCTTCATCTTCGACACAGCCATCATCATGAACGAGAAGGTCCTCAAGGACAACTTCCGCAGGGGCGACAACACGGTGAACGCCATCGGCATCAAGGCGGAGGATGTCTCGGCCGTGGCGGGCGTCAAGGAGAGGGTGGAGCAGCTCCTCAGGAGGGAGCGCAACGTCAAGAAAGGCGAGGAGAATTTCACGGTGGACAGCCCGGAGAACACCCTGCAGACCCTCGACCAGATCCTGTTCGCGGTGCAGCTCTTCGTGTCCATCATCGCCCTGATATCCATCATCGTGGGCGGCATCGGCATCGCGAACACCATGTACACCGCCGTCCTGGAGCGGACGAAGGAGATCGGCATCATGAAGGCCATCGGCGCCAGGAATTCCTCCATCTTCACGCTGTTCTTCATCGAGTCCGGCTTTCTGGGACTGGTCGGGGGAGTCATCGGCGTGCTGCTGGGCGCGGGGATCGCCCTGGGAGGGGCGGCTGCCGGCCGTGCTGCGCTGGGATCCGACCTTATCCAGGCGCACATCAGCGCGTGGCTCATCGTCGGGGCATTGGCGTTTTCCTTCTGCATCGGCCTGGCGGCCGGGATACTGCCCGCGCTGAGGGCGGCGAAGAAGCATCCTGTTGAATCCCTGAGGTACGCGAAATGAAGGCGGAATACCTCAGGTACGGGCTCGAAAACCTCCTCCACAGGAGGCTGAGGAGCGGGCTGACGGTGCTGTCCATCCTGATCGGCATCGCCGCCATCTTCGCCCTCGTGAGCTTCGGCTTCGGCATCCAGAACTACGTGAACACCGTCGGCCAGGAGGCGGGCGTGGACAAGCTCTTCATCCAGGCGCGCGGCATCGGGGCGCCAGGAACAGACGAGAACTTCCAGGTGACCCAGGACGACGTGGAGTTCGTGGGAAAAATCAACGGGGTGGCGGAGGCCACGGGCATGTACATCAAGCCCGTCGAGGCCAGGAACGGGAGGGAGACGAAGTTCGTGTTCGGCGCCGGCTACGACGCCTCCAAGGCGAAGCTGGTGGAGGAGACCTTCACTGTGAAGGTGGAGAAGGGCAGGCAGTTCCGCAGCGGGGACTCCGGCAAGGCCATTTTGGGGCACAACTACCAGGTGGCGGACAAGATATTCAAGAACCCCGTCGCCCTGGGGGAGAAGCTGGAGATCAACGGGCAGAAGTTCGAGGTGATCGGGTTCTACGAGGAGGTGGGCAACCCGAGCGATGACGCGAACATCTACATGACCTATGGCGGCATGGAGAGCCTCTTCCCGGGCATCAAGGACACGTACGGCTACATCCTGGTGCGGGCGGAGGCCGGGGTGAAGGCAGGGGATCTTGCGGAGACCATCCAGGAGCGGCTGCGCAAGCACAAGGGCCAGGAGAAGGGAGAGGAGGATTTCTTCGTGCAGACGTTCGAGGACGCTTTAGCCACTTTCACCAACATCATCACCATCCTGAACGGGGTGCTGGCCCTGATCGCCTTGATTTCCGTCGTCGTGGCCTCGGTCAACACCATGAACACGATGTATACGGCAGTTATTGAGCGGACGAAGGAGATCGGCATCATGAAGGCCATCGGCGCCAGGAATTCCGACATCCTGTTCATCTTCATCTTCGAGGCCGGCATGATCGGGCTGGTCGGCGGGGTGCTTGGTGTGGGGCTTGGCTACCTGATTGCCTCCGCCGGCGGGGCTGCCGCCGCCGCTTTCGGCTTCGGCGCCCTGCAGCCCGCGTTCCCCCCCTTCCTGATCGCCGGGTGCATCGCGTTCGCTTCGTTGGTGGGGGCCCTGTCCGGCGTGTTGCCTGCGCGGCAGGCTGCGCAGCTGAAGCCGGTGGATGCGCTGAGGTATGAGTGAAAGACACAAGTTTGTTTAACCTTACCTAAAAAATACAGAAAGGGATTTCCAAAAAAATGGGCGTCGCCTTTATTCCTAACCAAATGTCAGGATTTTATCAGATTCTTCAACCAATTTCAACAAATCTTTCATTGTTGAACTTGGGCAAATATTGCTGCCTTCTTTTTCTCTTGATTTTAAGCAAGTCCCGCAAGCCAATATTTGTCCCGCATGTTCAATAAATAAATCCGCCTGTTCTTTCATGTTGTATTTTTCATCTTTGATATCCTCTATTTCAACTCCTTTATTTATCAAGAAAACCTTTACTTCATGGTTTGATTTTAGCGATGTGTTTCCGAATCTGAAAGCATTCCAGACGACTTCTGCTTCATTTGTTCCGATAACAATTCCTATTTTCATATGTTCTCACCTGCTGAGTTCTTTCCACATTTCTTCATATTGCTTTTTTGAGATTTCTCCTTTAGCATA
>DUHN01000067.1:2898-20323 GCA_013330825.1 Candidatus Woesearchaeota archaeon
AATATCATTCCCCCAAATCCTTTTTCATGTCTTCAAACTCTTTTTTTGTTATTTCTCCTTTAGCAAATCTCTTTCTCGAAATATTGAGAGGCGTCTCGGAGGCAGTCTTTTTTATTCCAAATCTATGAATAATCCACACTACTAAGAAAATGACTGCTGCAAGAAGCAATATCCAGAAAATGTTCCAATAGCCATAATTGCTATAATCGTAACTCGCTGGATAATTGCCCATCATCCCTCTGCCCATCATATTCATCATGCCGCCAGAACCCATCATTCCATAGCCGATATAGATATTCTCATTGCAGTAAATCCTTCTTGCCATGTTGATATGCACTTGTTTCAAAGATTCAGAGCCTTCTCCACCCATCATGTTGTCCATAATTTCATGGGCTTCTCCAGGATGCATTTGTTCCATGTAATAATCCCCAATAGCTTCGAGCTGTTCATTACTCAGCTTGTCACAACTCATTTTGCTTTCCACAAGCTTCTTGCCTTCTTCAATTTCACTATCATGGCTTTCTTGTGCCAAAACAACAACGATGCTCAACAAAAATATTACCAAAATCGATGTTATCTTTTTCATGGTTTCACCTTACAACACCCTACTTCTCAACCTTTCACTTAAAACCTCTTTTATTATATCAAAAGCCCTGATAATTTTTGGATTTGTAAGTTTGTAGTAGATATTCTTGCCTTTCCTGTTTGATGCAACAATTCCTTTAGATTTCATTATTGATAAATGTTGGGAAATATTTGCCTGGCTTAATCTTGTTTTTTCTATTAATTCTGTTACCGACAATTCCCTGCCTCTCAAGAGATTCAAAATTTCCAGTCTAGTTGGATTTGAGAATACCTTACACATTTCAGCATGTATTTCATATAATTCTTTCATATTATCACATTAGAATAAACTAATGTTTAAATACTTTCCGGTTTGGTTACATACGACGGCGGCCCCAGACTTATTTACCCTGATGAGCCTTCGGCTTTGATGTATAGAAATTGCCCCTGGCTTTTGTTCTTGACGTATCGCTGTCGCTCTTTGGACAGAACGGGCCTCAAATTTACTTCCTTACGGGAAAGTTTAACAGAAATCCGATGGTTAAACGAACCCGTCACCAATGCCCTGCCTCCCTGGATCATGTCCTCGGGAGAATGTGCAATATTTAAAAACGCTGCCGCATTACCTCCCTGCATGGGATTTTCAAGAAGAGATTTCCTCGCAGGAGCCGCTGCCCTGCTCGCGGATATGCCTGCACGGTCGCTGGAGGCGAGGATATCCGGGCTGTCAGGCGAAGCGAGCCAGTCCGGGCCTTTTGGGCAGGATACGGAACTCGCCGCCGCCAAATCCATCTACCTCACCGTCGATGATGGGCCGAAGGCCTCGATGGGCAGCATCCTCGACGCGGCCGGCGATGCCCATATGCTCACCTTCTTCCTCATCGGGGAGCAGATGACAAAGGGCAGCCCCGGCTATGACATGGCATTGCGCGCCCTCCGGAGGGGGCACGCCATCGGGAACCATTCGTACAGCCATCCGTTCCTGGCCAAAGCCAGCGCCAATAAAGCGCGCATGGAAATCAAGCAGACGGATGACATCATCGCAAGCCTGTACAATGAGGCCGGCAGGCACAATCCCAAGCTGTTCCGGTTCCCCTACCGCTCCATCGGCCATGAGGGCATGATACGACGAGAATTCGGGCTGCAGATTGTCGGCTGGGATTATGACACCAGCGACTATCGGTCAGAGGGAAGGAACACGGGAAAATCCATGGGAATCATCCGCGGCGCTCAAGAGCATGCGATTGTCCTCATGCATGATTATCCCGGCACCGCGACCGTCATCCGGCAGCTGGGCGCGTACGGCATCGCGTCGCAGGCGCTGGGGCCGGGCGGCGCTGCGCAGTACGGCCTGAATGTCCGGCATCCTGTCCCTTTCTGCTGAATGTAATCCGGAGATTTCCATATGGGAGAACGCCTTGCTGCGCTTCGGGCGGCGCCAGGCTCGCTTATCTTTATCGCAACGGATATGCGGTTCCCTCCCGTAAGGAACGTCCCCTTCCGCATTCGCTGCCGCAGTTGCCGATTCGCTCGCGACAATGGCGCAGCCGCCCTTCGCGTTCTCCCTTGTCTTGACGATCTCCAACGATCATTCGGCTCGTTGCGAGTTGGCCGTTTTCCTTCATCATCTTTAAATACCTCTATTCTCCCCCATAATTGCCGTTCTTCTGAAGAGGTGGCGCATGAAAAAAGGCTCGGAGAGCAAGCTGGTGATCGTGCTGAGCCTGATGTCCGGCATGTTCCTCGCGGCGCTGGACCAGACCATCGTGCCTCCTGCGCTGCCGGCAATCGTGGCGCAGCTCGGCGGTCTGGACTACCTGAGCTGGGTGGTGGCTTCCTATCTCTTCGCCTCGACAGCCACCATCATCCTCTACGGCAAGCTCTCGGACATGTATGGGAGAAAGAGGTTCTATATTCTGGGCATTGCCATATTCCTGGCAGGATCATTCCTGTCCGGCATCTCGGGGAATATCTTTGAGCTCATCGTCTTCCGGGCATTGCAGGGCATCGGCGGCGGGGCGATCATGTCCAATTCCCTGGCCATCATCGGGGACCTGTTCCCGCCGAAAGAGAGGGGAAAATGGCAGGGCTTCTTCGGAGCGACGTTCGCCCTCTCGTCCGTCGCGGGGCCGCTGCTCGGCGGATTCATCACGGACGCGCTGAGCTGGCACTGGATATTCTTCATCAACCTGCCCATCGGCATAGTGTCCATCATCATCCTCACGAAGAACCTCCCGCACATCCCCGGAACCGGGCACGCGAAGATAGACTACAAGGGCTCTGCAACGCTGATCTCGGCCATCGTCATCCTGATGTTCGCGCTGGAAAGCGGCTCGCACGACACGCTCCTCACGCCGACCGCCACCGCGCTGTTCGCGTCATCAGCAGCGCTGTTCGTGCTGTTCGCATTCATTGAGAGGAAGGCGGAGACGCCCATCCTGCCGCCGTTCATGTTCCGCAACCGGACGTTCCTCATCATCATCTCCCTGGTGCTCATCACCGGAATGGGCATGTTCGGCGCCATCACCTATCTCCCGCTGTTCCTGCAGGCGGTGCTCGGCGCATCAGCAACCAACTCCGGCCTTGTCCTGACGCCCATGGGGATGTCCATCGTGGCGTCCAGCATGGTGTCCGGACGCCTGATGTCCCGCACGGGAAGGTACCGGTCGCTCACCATCGGCGGCATGGCGATGGCGCTCGGCGGCATGTTCACCCTCAGCTTCATCAGCGCCCAGAGCACGTACATCCATATCATCGGCGGCCTCGTCATGGTGGGCATAGGGATGGGAATAACATTCCCCATCTTCACTTTGGCCGTCCAGGGCGCGTTCGACAAGTCCATGCTTGGCGTGGCGACGTCCTCCATGCAGTTCTTCCGCTCCATCGGCGGCCTGTTCGGCGTCACGGCCTTCGGCACGGTGCTGCTGACGGTGCTCTCCTTCTCGCTGGCAGGGACAAACCTCTCCATCACTCCCGAAGACCTGTTGGAGGATCCGGGGCACGCGTCAATCCTTCCGGAGGAGGCAGCCACCGTCAAGGAGGCGCTCGCGAACAGCCTGCACATCATCTTCCTCATCTCGACGGTTCTCGCGGGGGTGGCTGTCGCCCTTTCGGTCATGCTCAAGGATGTCTCGCTCGAGAAGCCCCATGCGCAGAGCATGAAGGAAGCGGCCATCCTCCTCGGAGAGGAGGAAGGGTTCATGGTTGCTGAGGACGGGGAAAAAGGGAAGAAATAAGCCCTCGGGAGGAGTTGCACCCCCGACCTGCGGTTCTTTCGGCGCCGGCGCCGGACGTTCCGTGACGCCAGTCATGATATACGAAACCGCCGCTCCACTGCTAAGCTACGAGGGCAGGATCATTTCAGCGCATCGAGGAGCGCTTCCTTCGTCACCAGCTTCCTCTGGCACTCGAAGCATGCCGCCTTCTGCTTGCCTTTGGCGTCCCTGACGTATGTGCCCCTGATCTTGCCGAGGAACGTCGTCTCGATTTTGGCCGAGCAGATGTCGCACTTCATGGTGGAAGGGGAGCAGGCATCTTTAAAAAGATTCGCGTATTTTTGCCGGGAATGGCGACGCAATGGACGCATGACCTGTTCCGGGCCATCGACCGGATGGATTCCCGGGCGTTCGCGGGATTCCTCGCAGAGGACGCGGTGTTCCGCTTCGGCAACATGCCTGAGGTGAAAGGCAGGGGCGCCATCACGACGGCAGTGGAGCAGTTCTTCTCCTCCATCAGGGGGCTGAGGCACCGCATCCTCCATGCCTGGGAGCAGGGCAGCCATGTCATCGTGCAGGGAGAGGTCACGTACACGAGGAAGGACGGCAAGGTGCTCACGCTGCCCTTCGCCAACATCTTCGTGATGGAGGGAGGGAAGGCCAGGGAATACCTGATTTATGCGGATGTCGCTCCCCTGTTCGCGCCGTAGCGAGGGACGCCCTGTTGTATGGGCAGCACCGACTCGCTCTTTGCTGTCAAGATTTGCATCGACACTCCCCGCAGTCCACGCAGTGGATGCCGGAAGCTCGCTTCCGGGCAGGGGCGTCCCCCTGCCGATTTGTGGGCAGTTTCGGTGATAACGCTCGTAAGTTGGTGCTGCCCTTTCTTATCGTGCCTATAGATTTAAATAACATAATCCGTTTCTTATGCCCATGGATCACAAAGTGATGAGCGGATTCTTCTGATATCTTTTATATAGTGCGAACTTTTTGGTGCTCCCATGACCAGGATAGCCATCGTGGACAACGAGAAGCTGAGGAACATGCAGGAGAAGCTCTACATCCAGAGCCTGTGCCCGGTCAACAGGACGGGGAAAGAGTGCATCAGGATAGACGGCAACGGCAAGCTCACCATCGAGGAAAAGCTGTGCACGGGCTGCGGCATCTGCCCGAAGGCGGCGCCATTGGCCATCAAGATCATCAACCTCCCGGAGAAGCTGAAGCAGAAGCCCATCCACCGCTACGGCGAGAACCAGTTCGTGCTGTATTCCATGCCCACGCCGCTGAAAGGAAGGGTCACCGGTGTGTTGGGGGTGAATGGCATCGGGAAATCGACTGCGCTCAGGATCCTGGCGAAAGTATTGCAGCCGAATTTCGGGGACTGGACGACGGAAGGCAGATTCAGCGACATCATCCCGTTCTTCAAGGGGACGGAGGCGCAGAAATTCTTCGAGGAGCTGGACAAGGGCGTGATAACGGTGTCGTACAAGCCGCAGCAGGTGGAGCTCATCCCGAAGACGGCCAAGGGCAGCGTGAAGGAGCTGCTGAAGAAGGTCGACCAGCGGGGAAAGTTGGGGGAGGTTGCCAAGGAGCTGCAGCTGGACGGGTTCCTGGAGAATGACATCCGGGAGATCTCCGGCGGGGAGCTGCAGAGGGTGGCCATCGCGGCGGCGGTGCTCAAGGATGCGAGCCTCTACATCTTCGACGAGCCGTCCTCCTACCTGGACATCAGGCAGCGCATCAACATCTCGCGGTTCATCAAGGGGCTGGCGAACCAAGACACCTCGGTGCTGCTGGTGGAGCACGACCTCATCATCCTCGACTACATGACGGACCTCATTAACATCATGTACGGCCGGGAGGCGGCGTACGGCATCGTCTCGGGGGTGAAGCCGACGAAGGCGGGCATCAACATCTACCTCGGCGGCTACCTCAAGGAGGAGAACGTGCGATTCCGGGACGCGGCCATGAAGTTCACCGAGAGGCCGCCCATGGAGAGCAGGCGCAGGGAGGAGCTGACGTCGTGGAAGAGCATCTCCAAGAAGCTTGGCAGGTTCTCCCTAGAGGCGAAGGAAGGGACCATTTACCGCAAGGACATCATCGGGGTGCTGGGGGAGAATGGCACCGGCAAGACGACCTTCGCCAGGATGCTGGCCCATGTCCTCACGCAGGACGGGGGGGAGATCACCAAGAAAATCACGGTCTCGTACAAGCCGCAGTACATCGAGTCTTCCAACGAGACCGTGGCAGAGGCGCTTGACCACGCGATCCAGAAGTATGCGGCACAACTGATAACGCCATTGAAGATCGAGCCGTTGCTCGAAAGCAGGCTGTCCCAGTTGTCCGGCGGGGAGCTGCAGAGGGTGGCCATCGCGGCGTGCCTGCAGAAGGACGCTGACTTGTATTTGCTGGACGAGCCTTCCGCTTATCTGGACGCGGAGCAGCGCCTGGTGGTGTCGAAGGTGGTGAGGGACTTCATGGAGCAGAAGGGGGCCACGGCGATGGTCGTCGACCACGACCTGCTGTTCATCGATTACGTCGCGACGAAAATCATGGTGGTGGACGGCACGCCTGCCGTCAAAGGGGAAGTCCATGCGCCGCAGGAGATGGAGGACGGCATGAACCATTTCCTCGGCAAGCTCCAGATAACGCTGAGGAGGGACCACGACACCAAAAGGCCGAGGATCAACAAGGAGGATTCTTATCTTGACCGGGAGCAGAAGGGGAGCGGGAAGTATTATTATGCATGATTCTCTTGAGAGATTTAATAATCACTTCTAAGTGAAAAATGAAGGTATATTTATAAGGTTGGAGGGGCTCCAGAAGGCATGAATGATGATTTTGTTTTGGTTGGAAGTATATTGCTGCCAAAAAGTGTTGCAGAATCGATGTCCGGGCAGACGCTAAGATGCAGGGAGATGATTCCCCTCTCCCTGTGGCAGCAGAAAGTCAACCAGCTCTTTTACAGGAGGGATGATTCCCCCCTGGATCATCTGGGCACGCTTGGCGGCGCGGATCCTTTGCTGCCCCAGGCCATGGCCAGGGAGTTTCTTCAGGACAACAATGGGGCAAAAACCGTGCATGAGATCGGACCGGGAAAATTCAATTTCGCCAGACATTTCGTGGATGAAGCCAAACCGACGCTTGATGAGTTGGCGTACCGGGGGCATGACTTCTCGGAAACATCTTACGCTTTCGTAAAACCGGAGCTGGAGCCCTATGGCCAATCAATCCAGTTCAACAGGACATCCCTCTCTGAATTTCCAAGAAAGGTGACAGATGATCCTCTCCAAGCGATTCTTGTGGAAGTGCTTGACGATGTGGCGACCGAGTTCTTCGCGCGGCATGAAGGGAGGGAATATATGCTGCATGTCCGGCCAGAGATGAATGGGGGCCTGTTTTTTCCCAGCAAGAAAAAATATGCAAGGATCAAGATTGATGGGGGGAATTTCTCCTTGGCGATTCGGAGGGCCGCGAGCTCTGAGGGCATGGAGAAAACCTACCATGCCCGGGAGATTATCGGGCTTATAAACTCGTTAAAATGGGATGAATTGGACAAGATTCATCCATCGTTCCTAAAATGGCTGAGATACACCCCGGAAAGCAAGGTGTTCAATCCTTTCAGTTTGGATCAGCTATATCTCACTCATTGGAAGGATGTGCCGGATGAATTCAGGACGTACGGGGGCAGCATAATCAATCATTTCAGGGACCAATTGAGCCATGCGGAGGAAGATCGCACCGTCCATTTCCCCGTCGGTGGCTTAGAGTTCTTGTGGTCATTGAGGGAGAGGAAGAATGCACGAGTGGACTTCTTTGACTATGGGTATGCATCAGCGAAAAATGATGTGGAGCACATGGCAGTCTACAATGGGCAGATAACCGCCCCGGTGAATTTCGAGCTCCTGAAATATGCGGCAGAGTGGCTTGGTTTCAACGCGCGTTTGGAGACTAACAGGGAATTCATCAGGAGGACGCTGGGAGAAGACACTATTCCCATCGCATATGTGTTCAAAGCGTTCAACAACTCCAGCCTTACTCACGCGAATGTCAGAAAGCTGCTGTATGATTGTTTTCATAAAAAGATAGTGGAATTGTGCCCCAAAACAAAACCAACCATTGATAATTTTATGGCTTTCAGGGTAAGAAGAGATGCGTATGAAACAGTCATCGATGTTGCGAAGGAGAAGGGGTTTGTCAAGCCTGATTTCGAGATGTCAGAGGGAAGTTTTCATCTTGCGGCATACAAGCGCACATAGCGTCATGCCCGCCCCCTGCTTTCTCCCTTCACAACGCCCGCGGCAATCAGGTGGGCGACGCGGATGGGCTCCGGCAGGAAGCTCCTGGTACAGGCGATGTCAAGGAATTCCTTCGCTTCTCCGGGAGAAAGGCCGAAGGATTGGATGCAAATGCTGTTTATCCTGGTGATTGGCCCCGCCTTCTGGATAACCTCAAATTTCCGCTCCTGCCCCATCTTCACCAATGCCCGCCTCATGCCTTCAAGATCAGGGTATCTCCTCATGACCACGATAACCGGCATCCCCGTTTTCCGGTGAAGCTCCTGCACATCAACCACATTGAAGCCCGCGACGGCGATGCCATCCAGGAAGATGCACTGGACCTGCCTCCTGAATTTTGACTTGAGGATCATCCCAGCCATGCGTTCCGTCGCGTCATCCCCGTCGACGGCGGCGGAGCAGCTCATCACCCCGTCCAGCGCGAGGCCGCCGCGGAAGAAGGTGGCGATGAGAAGGGAGGACTTATCTCCTTTCGTGTACGGAGAATCGTCAATGCCGACAAAGCGGATTTCCTTTTTTGCCATGCGTTGCTCCCTGGGGCATTGAAAACTTCGCTTCGCTCAGCCCAGCGGCGGCAAAACGCCCGCTGTCCATGCGGAAGGTGCTGCGTGCCCGTAGGGCGCATCCCCCGCAACGCACTTGCCGCCGAGATTGATGGCGTTTTGCGGAAGGTGCTGCTGGTTTTCAATGCCCTATTCCCTGAACTCCACATCATCCACGATGCCGTCGCTGTCGAGGTCGATGCCTTCCACGACGTGGGCCTTGGCGCTCTGCTCCTTCAGGTTGCCCTCCTTGACGCGGTCGAAGTGCCGGAGGAAGGCGATGATGGCTGCCCGCGTGCCGGAGAACCGCTTGCCTGCGACCACGAGGATGCTCCTTTCCCTGTCGAATGGGTTCCTGATCTTCACGATGAGGCCGCACTCGTCCTGCGGATAGGTCTCGTGGGTGAGGGTGGAGACGATATTGCCCTGCTCGAAGCGGACGGGCAGCCTGTCATTGACCTTCTCGGTGACCTTGTTCACGATGGGGCCGCCGATGAGGATGAGGTTGTTCTGCAGGTCCTGCTCCCTGACCTCGGTGTCCAGCTTCACGTTCACCTTGGGCACGTAGCTGAGGAACGTCCCCAGAAACAATGCCAGGTCCATGCCGTAGTAGCCGTCCCTGCTTCTTGCTTTGTCCGGACCATGAGGATCGGGGGAGCCGACGATGATGAGCGCGTTCAGCTGGCCGTTCTCGATGAACGGCTCCAGGAAAGAGGACTCGTTCCGTCCCTGGCCGAGCTTGGTCGTCTCCTCCAGGTCCTTGAAGCGGATGACGAACGCAGGCTGGACCGCGGCGTAGTAATTGGCCACCGCCCCCTGCTTGCTCTCTTTCCTGACGACGGCGATGATGCCTGCCTTCTCCAGGTTGCGGATGTGGTAGTAGACCTTCTGCTCGTGCACCCTGAGGCGCTTGGCGAGCTCTGCCGGATAGAGAGGCTCCCTTGCCAGTGCCGCGACAATCCTCTGCGCAAGGTCGGAGCTGAGGGAAGTGATATCCTCCTTGCCCAGCTCCTTTGCCGGCAGGGAGTACATGTCGCTGCCTTTCCTGTCCATGACAAACATCGTGTTCACTAATAAAAATTATTTTTTAGTAGTAGTATTGAAGGTATTATAAAAGGTTTTCGGAGGGGGCGCGGCAAAAGGGAAATTATTATATATCCGTCTGGGAAAAGAAGGGATATGGCCAAGAAGAGGGCAGCACAGAAGGCTCCAAAGGGCGCTTCGGCTTCTTCAGGGGACAACTCCACGCTTCTGGCGTTCATCGGCGTGTTTCTCGCGGTCGTCGGCTTCCTCATCGTCTATCTGGTGAAGAAGGAGGACGACTATGCCATGCACTACGCGAAGCAGGGCCTGGCGCTCTTCATCGTCGCCGTGATTGTCTGGGTTGCCAGCCGCGTGCTGATGATTGTCCCTGTCCTCGGCAGCATCGTTTCGACTGTGCTGGGCATCGGCCTTCTGGTGCTGTGGATCATCGGCATCATCTATTCGTTCTCCGGGCAGAAGAAGGACATTCCCCTCATCGGTGAGCTGGCGAGGAAGCTCAACCTGTAGATTCCCTGATTTCTTCAAAAAATATAAATAGTGTCCTGCATTGGCCATCCTCATGGGGGAGCAGTATTTCGTTCTGGACATCGAGACCGTGCCATTGAAGCTGGAAGGCTATTTCGACCTTCCGGAAGAGGAGCAGAAGAAGCTGCTCAATCCCATCGACTCGAAAGCCGTGGCCATCGGCGTCCGGGTGGGGGGCCAGAGCATCATCATCCAGGGAGAGGACGAGAGGAAGATGCTGCAGGACTTCTGGTGGGAGTGGCGCAAGGTGCAGAGCCCGGTGCTGCAGGTGGTGGGCTTCAACATCACGCATTTCGACATCCCGTTCCTGGTGACGAGGAGCTTCGTCCATAACGTGCCCATCGTCCCCTTCACCCTGAAGTCCATCATTGACCTGCGGGAGAAGGTGAATGCCTACCGCCACGGGCCTTCCCGCGGCACGCTGAAGGAGTTCGCGGGCATCCTGGGCATAGAGATGGACGGCACCGACGGGAGCGACATCGCGCGGCTCCATGCGGAAGGCAACCACCAGAAGATAAAGGAATATCTGACGACGGACCTGGACATCACCGAGCAGATGTACAAGCGGATGCGGGACACCAATATTCTCAACATCAGCAGATGGTAATAGTAAAAATAAATTTATAATAGTTCTATAATTCTTTTAATAACATATATAAACATGCTTCCCTCTCCAAAAGGTATCCTCCAATTGTCTAAACACGCCAATGAGGAAGATGGGTCGCAAGGCCCATCTTCCCTTTTTCTTTAGGCCAGGGGAAACCATTTAAAAGGCAGGCAAGCGGCAGGGTTGATATGTGCGGCATCATCGGGGTGGTATCAGGGCAGCAGGTGCATCAGAAGCTGCTGGACGGCCTTCTCAGCCTCGAGTACCGCGGCTATGACTCCGTGGGCATGTGCACCATAGACAAGAACTCCCTCATCCTCAAGAAAGGCATCGGCAAAGTGCAGGAAGTCCATGACAAGCACGATTTCTCCAGGAACGGCGGGAAGATCGGCCTGGCGCACTGCCGGTGGGGCACGCACGGCGGCATCACGGACGAGAACGCCCATCCCCATGTGAACGAGGACAAGACCATCGCGCTGGTCCACAACGGCATCATCGAGAACTATGCGGAGCTGAAGGAATTCCTTGCCCAGAAGGGCCATGTCTTTTCCTCGGAAACGGACAGCGAGGTGATCGTCCACCTAATCGAGGAGTTCTACAAGAAGGTTCCGCTGGAAGAGGCGACTAGGCTGGCATTGCACAGGCTCGAAGGGAGCTATGCATTGGGCATCCTCTCCCTCAGGGAGCCGGGAAAGCTGGTGGCGGTGCGCAACGAAAGCCCCCTCATCATCGGCGTGGGCAAGGGAGAGCATTTCCTCGCTTCTGACGTCCCTGCCGTGCTCAAGCACACCAATAAGGTCATCTATCTTGAGGACAAGGAGATTGCGGTGCTGGAAAAGGGCTCCTGCACCATCATCGATTACGACGGGAAGGCCAAGGAGAAGCAGGCCCATACCATCGACTGGGGCGTCGAGGCCGCGGAGAAAGCGGGCTACGGGCATTTCATGCTCAAGGAGATCCACGAGCAGCCTCAGGCCATCGCCGAGACCATCCAGGAGCGGCTGCACGGCAATGACGTCGTGTTCGAGGACGAGATTAACCTCAGCGCGGACGAGATGAGAGGCGTCAAGCGGATCATCCTGCTGGGCTGCGGCACGAGCTGGCACGCCTGCCTCGCGGGAGAGTTCATGCTTGAGGAACTGGCCAAGATACCGACAGAGGTCGAGTACGCGTCCGAGTTCCGCTACCGCAACCCGCTCATCGGGGAGCATACCCTTGCCATCGCGATCTCGCAGTCGGGAGAGACCGCGGACACCGTGGCAGCGCTGAAGGAGGCCAAGGAGAAGGGGGCGAAGACGCTCGCCATCTGCAACGTGAAGGGGAGCAGCATCACGCGCATTGCGGACGGCACCATCTACACGCGGGCTGGGCCGGAGATAGGGGTGGCGTCCACCAAGGCGTTCACCACCCAGTTGGCCGTGCTTTACCTGTTGACCATCGCCCTCGCCAAGGAGCGGAAAGCGCTCACCGGAAAGCAGATCGGGTCCATGGTGCAGGGCATCAGGAGAATCCCCCTCCAGCTCCAGTCCGTTCTCGCGGAGGATGGGGAGATCAGGAATTGCGCCGCGCTCTACCACAAGAAGACCAACTCGCTCTACCTGGGGAGGGGAGTGAATTTTCCCATCGCCCTTGAGGGGGCGCTCAAGCTCAAGGAAGTCTCGTACATCCATGCGGAAGGGTATCCGGCCGCGGAGATGAAGCACGGCCCGATCGCGCTGATCGACAAGGAGATGCCCGTCGTAATCATCGCGCCGCAGGACGTCTACACCTACAGGAAAATCCTGGGGAACATCGAGGAGGTGAAGGCGAGGGGAGGCATCATCATCGCCATCGCCACGGAGGGGGACAGGGAGATCCCGAAGAAAGCGGACCACGCCATCTTCATCCCCAAGACGCTCTACACGCTGAGCTCCATCCTTGCCGCCATCCCGCTGCAGCTCCTGGCGTACCATACGGCTTTGATGCTGGGCAGGGACGTGGACAAGCCGCGCAACCTGGCGAAAAGTGTGACTGTTGAGTAGACCAATGCGCCTCATCCCACCTCGTTCGTGACTTTGGTGTTGCCAAAGCATTGGAGGGCGCCAAGCATTCGCGGAGCATAATCATTATCAATAGATAAACTCATTTGCTAAACAATACCCATAAAATGATTGCCAGAAAAGCGACAGCGGAAGACGCGAAGGGCATCGCCAATGTCCTTAGGGCGAGCTACAATATCAGCGATGAGCAGGAAGGCCTTTCTGTTTTTGAGTCGGAGGCAGGGAAAGGCCACCACTACCTTGTCGCGGAAGAGGATGGGAAGATCGTCGGCATCGTGACGTGGGTGCCGCACGGGCTGCCGAAGCACATGCTGGCGGAGCTGGACCGCATCGCGGTGCTGCCGGAGTTCAAGGGAAAAGGCGTCGCTGAGAAGCTGAAGGACGCGCTGATCGAGGATTGCCGGAACTGGTTCAGGGAAAGGGGGTCCAGGCTGAGAAAGCTCTACCTCCTGACGCACGAGGACAATGCCCGTGCGCGGAAATTCTACGAGAAGATGGGCTTCGCGCACGAGACCACGTTGAAAGACCATTATTACGCCGGGAAGAAGGAGTGCGTGTACAGCATGTTTTTCGGCGGAAAGGGCTAAAGGTCATTCAAGTCTGGGAGAACGCCTTGCTGCGCAGGGTGGCACGCGGAAACACGTTTCCGGTGCCCATCGCCTTGCTCCGGGCATTGGGCTCGCTTTGGCATTCGTAATTGAAAAGTCGACATCTCCGGAGGAACCATCCCTCTGTCTCACCGTTTTCCTAACCGCAAGACGCTCGCAACAAGACGCCACCCTTGGCGTTCTCCCTTATCTTAACGGTCTTAAAAGGTCAAGGGAAGAGGCGGGGAGTCAAAGCCGCTCCCCGAAGAAGTCCTCCTTTGTTCCCGATGATAGGAAGGGATTGTGCTTCTTCTCATGCCCAAAGGGGGAGGAAGGGGTGTCGCCGTAATCATGCCCGGGAAATATCTCGATGCCGTCGTCCATCTTCCTGAGCTTCTGCATGGTCTGCCACATCTGCTCCGGGTCGCTGCCCGGCAGATCGACGCGGCCGCAGCCGCCGACGAAAAGGGTGTCACCGGTGATCATCTTCCTGCCGTGGAGCAGGCAGATGCTGCCCGGCGTGTGGCCCGGGGTATGGATGACCTTCATCTTCAGGCCGCCGATGGGGATGGAGTCATTGTCCTTGACCAGCACAATAGCAGTAGAGTATCTCTTTGCGTCAAATGGTTCGTCTTCATGGATGACAACTTCCGCCTTGGTCTTGTCCACCATCTCCTGCAATGCCTTGACGTGGTCATAGTGGGCGTGGGTGAGGATTATCTTTTTGATGAGCAGGCCGTGTCGCTTTGCGGCGGACAGCAGCGTATCGGCGTCCCATCCCGGATCGACAATAGCCCCTTCCTTCGTCTTCCCGTCCCCCAGGACATAGCCAAAGTTCTGCATCGGGCCGATGGGGATTTGCTCAAGGATCATTGCAATTTTCTCGCGATGGTGATGAAGCCGGAATGGCCGATTGCCGCGGTCACCGGGCGCACCTTCCTGCCGGAGATCTCCCACTCGCGCTCGATGATCTCAAAGGTCTTGATGTGGGCGAAACGTGGATTGTCCAGGACGGCATTGGTGAAATCCGCCGTCTGGGTGATGGACGGGCTGTACGACACCAGGAAACCGCCTGCCTTCAATGCGGCAGCGGCGTGCGGCAGCGCTTTCCAGGGCTCCGGCACGTCCAATGTTATCGTATCGACATCTTCCTCATCGATCCCCCCATAGATGTCCTTGTTCTTGACGGTGATGTTGTCCAGCTGCAAAAACGCGATGTTTTCCCCGACAATAGCGATGAAATCGTCCCTGATATCATACGTGACGACTTCTTTGGCCAAGTGGGCGAGGAAGCATGCCAACGCGCCCGTGCCTGCGCCGGCATCCACGACCCTGCTGCCCTTCCCGATGCCGGTCTCCGCGACAATGGCCGCGATGTCCTTGAGCGGGATGATCTGCGCCCCCCGCTTTATCCTTGAATAAAGGTCGCGGAAAAAAGGGGAATAGAGGAACATCTCCTTTCCGGTGTTGGTGGGCAGCCTGGTTCCGTCTTTTGCGGCGGCGATGTCCTCTTTCCTCACCGCGCCGAACTGGGAATGGCAGTCCTCATCGCCCCGGATGAAGAATCTCCTGCCTTCCTTGGTCATGAGGACTTTGGTGATGCGCTCCATGAAGGGAGGGGAGGGACCTGCCGTTTAAAAAAGTGCGTGCCGTGGCAAGAAATGAGGGCGTTGATGGTCGCCAGAACAGGGAACAATGGCGATAGGCGCGAAAAGAAGGGAGGTGACCAATAGCGGATAAAAAATGACAAAAAAATAAAAGAAAGGCAAAATCAGGATGGGCTTAGCGCTTCTTCCTCGCAGCTTTCGGTGCAGGCGCCTCGCACGCCGCCTTGTTGCAGGGGCAGCAGGGCATGATCAGCTTCAGGACACCGGCAAGCACCAGTAACGCGCCAACCAGCAGCCACCAGTTGACGAAGTTCCACCAGTAGTTGGCCAGCACGACCGCGCCCACCACAATCAACTGCATTGCCTTACATTTCGGACAATATTCTTCACAGCAAGACATTGGTCATCACCTTTTTTGGTTGTTATCATTTATGTGGATGAATGTCTTTCTGGGATGTTTCTATTTATAAACTTTACGGTTTTTGTCGAGGAGAGTTTTAAAAGGATTAAAACCTGATGGGTAGGCAATCGTAGTTGAAATACTATAAGGACTACTAAAAAGTGCTAACATAGAAAAAATTTATAAGAGTGCCTTAATAAGCGCAGTATATGAGTTATATAACACGAATGATACCCAATACAGGTATTCTGGCAAGGGCTATAACAGAGGTGAATCCAAGACAAGTAATCTTTCATTCTTTGAATAACGTTCGCACCGATTTGTTTCAGCCTTCAAATACTTATGATGGAAGAAAGATGATTGTTCCAAATTCCATCTATATTGAGCCAACAATGATATGCAATAGGAGGTGTGATGGTTGCTATCCTGAAAAATTAGGGGGTAAAATCGCTTAACAGTACGAGATTGCACAACAGGTTTATGACGTTTCATTGAAGTTTGGGGTGCATTACGCCGCTTGGATAGGTGGGGAACCCCTGGTGCCGAGCGCAAGGGATATAACGCTTGGAATTTCTGAAAGAAATCAGAAAGTGGCAACTATTATATGCACAAACGGGGATTTTGTGGACGAAAAGGCAGCGGATAGAATAGCATCCTCGCGCAGTATAGTACCTTTCATCAGCATTGATGGCTTAAGGGACTTGCATGACAAGAGGAGGGGTGAGGGGTCGTATGATAATGCGCTAAAGGCAATGGGCCGCTTCAAAGAGAGAAAAGCAATGATTGGCTATTCTACGACGATAACTTCTGAAAATTTTCGTGAAGTTTCAAGCGAACGATTCATGGATGAGATGGTAAAAATAGCGCCTTCATAGGATTTTACACTGTATTCATCTCAAACACGCCGCACAAGCTGCACCTCGCTGCCGAGCAGTTGACGGAGGCGATTAGCAACCTTGACAGATTATCCAAGGATATGCCTCTTTATGTGCTCTCAACAGACCACGGCAGATTAAGGGGTAAGGGAATAATCAAAGGAAAGCGGCTAATTGGAATAACAGTTGACCCATGGGGTGGAGTAAGGACTGAGAGGGGCGGGCCGATTAGGGATAGGATAACCCCTGAGAATGACTTGGAGCGGATAATAACAAGCGAAACAGTCCAAGGTATTTTCCGGAGTAAATCCAATGGAGAAGCTGATGCACCTTATGATAGTGGGAGAGCGGAACTTAGGGGAGCCGTCTTTACAGGTATAAAGGGCGCTTTAAAATAAAAGAAAGGGAAAGGCGGGCCAGCGAGGATTCGAACCCCGGACCTACAGCTTAGAAGGCTCTAGCGTGCGGAAGCATGTCGCTCTATCCAAGCTGAGCTACTGGCCCATAAGAGTGCAGCTAAGGAAAATTCTTTTTAAATATGTTGATTGGGACAGGGGAAAGCGGGCTTGGCTTCGTTGCGCCCGCTCCGCGCGCAATAATTTGGCGCGCTGCAATGCGCGCAATCTTCTGATGGAAGAATCAGGTGAAAGGCAACCGAACCAGCTTAACGGCTCAACCTTTGGGCTCCCAGCTATTGGCCCACATGGTGCAGTGCTTCTTGCCCTCCCAATAGTACCAGCAGTCCTTGCCGAAGCTTGCCCACATCACGCAGCCCTTGCAGCACTTCGGCGCGCCTTTCCACGGGTCCTGCTGTTCCTGGGCTTTTTGTGACATGAGTATATGAATGAGTATATGAAAGTCGCTCGCGAAATTGGTGCTGCCCGTTATGTTGGCGTATGAATGCCGTGTTATGTTCTAGTCAAGGAAGTCCTGCCTTTTAATCTTTTCCGGCAGATACGTGTCCGAGATGAAGGTGATGCCGCGGCTGGAGAGGGACTGGATCTCCACTTTCGCGCCGTTCCTCTTCATGGCGGTGAATTCCTTCTGCCAGGGCTTGTTGTTCTTGAACCAGTCGTAGTCCATGATCTGCTTCAGGCGTGTGTTGTCCACGTCCTTGAAGGT
>DUHN01000007.1 GCA_013330825.1 Candidatus Woesearchaeota archaeon
AGACTACTCCTGCGCAATTATGAGGAGCCATGCAGACTCCCAAATGCCCGATTAAATCTTCTTTTTTCTTTATATTGTAAAAGCCTTTGATTCCATAAAATCTCGACAGGAGAGAATCAATAAAATGGCTTATCCGGATAAAAACATCATCCGCCCCTTCATCGTTTGAATCTGTGGAGCATGGAAGGACAATGTCGTGCGGCTTAAGTCCGAGAATTTGCTCTCTGTCTTTTAATTCATTTCCAAAAATGTCATGTGCATATCCTAGCTCTTTAAGTTTCTCCACACTTACTGAGATTTCGTTTGGCTTGAAAGCTATCAGGGGAAGTTCCGTTGCATCATATCTTATTGTCCCGTCTTTNNATCTCAGTCATGTCATATCTTATTGTCCCGTCTTTATTAACCTGAAGATTATAAGCGGCTCTTAAAATTCCCTTTTCAATATGCTCTACATTGTGCTCGGAATTAGAGGTTCCTCTGATTCCTTTAATCAGGACTGGAACATCTATTTTTGCAAGTTCAAGTTTTTCAATTGCTTTTTTAAAATAATGTGAAACATCAAGGCTCATATTCATGTAAGGTCCTCCTCTTTCATGTTTCCCGCATTTTTTTTCAAAAATATTTCTGCATTCATAACAAAAGTAAAGTTTTGAGGTTTTGGAGTCACAGTTTTCGCACGAGGGATAAATTGTTTGGCTGTTGCATTCTTTGCATTTATACAACGGAAAGATATTGCTTATGCTTCCAAATTCCACCGCAGCATTTAAACTTCTAAGTCTTCCTCCCTCTTTTCCAACGGGAAATAAAACATTTGGGCTTCCGACAAGCTTTCTCAATTTCGCCTTCTCCGGCCTGCCCATGCGCGCGCCGATGAACGTGCCAGACTTGTCCCGCAGGGTGAAGCCGGCGACGGCGGAGAGCGCGCCGAGGACGTCGTTCTTCCCCAACTCATCGCGGAGCGCGTCCTTCCACCCTTCTTTGAGCATGCCGAGGGTGTGCACCAGGGAGAGGCACTCTTCCCCTTTGACGACCACGAACTCGTTCTGCGCGACGGCATGCGGCAGTCCGATTATCTCCAGCAGGCGCTTGTGCTCGTCGATGAGAGGGATGACGAGCTTGTGCTTCCCGTCCTCGCCGACATCGAGCTGCGCGTCAGAGAGCCAGCCGCAGAGGCGCAGCAGCTGCTCCATGGACAGGGCCTTCCAGTGATAGGTGTATGCGGGGTGGAGGGGGATGGAGAGCACCTTGGCCATGGCGATGGAGAGAGCGCAGTCCGGCTTTGCGGATGCGGGGCTGTCGATGAATTGCCGGAGGAGCGGGCTCCCGATGGAGAGGGTCTCGGCAGCCTTTTCGGCGTCAGGAGAGCCATGCATCCTCATGATGGCCGCCTCAAGCTCGCGGGCCCACCACTCCTCGCAGTAGCCGGCCGGCACCAGAGGATGCGCGCGGTTGAAGAAATCGCCGTAGTTGAAGAGGAGGTCCCCCAGGAACAGTATCTCTGCCACGTCGCGCGCCGCGAGCTTCGCCTTCTGCTCGGTGTCGAGGTGGACGACATCCCCATTCATCAGCTTGACGATTGGCCCTTCAATGGTGTCGCAGCACGTCAGGGTAGCCGCTTTCCCCGGCCTCTCGACCTTGAGCTGCGTGCCGACGGCGATGTACCGGTTGAGCACGTGCATGGTGGCCGGATGGATGCCGGCGGCGGAATACCCCGTTGTCCGGCCGCGGCCGTAGCGCAGCCGGAAGCCGCCGGCGGCGAGGGGATGCGTCAGGACAGGCCGCCCGGCCACGAGGTCCTTGATGTAGGTGTAGTTGGGCGTCAATCCCCCATCTTTCCCGTCGGCGGATTTCGCCTTTGACTTGATGCTGTTCTGCAGTGCCAGGAACTCCTTCAGGAAGCTCCAGTGCTCGAGGTTGAAGTCCCTCCCCCATTTCGAGAGCTGCGCCCATACCTTCGAGGCCTTCTGCGCGATGCACTCCCCGGTCACGAGGCACACGCCGCTCCTGATCTTGTTGGTCTCGATGCGCGGCAGGTCCTTGTGGTTGGACACCTCGATGTCCTCTGACGGGTCGCCGTCTATCTGGACGGGGATGTGCTGCGTCAGGAAGATGATTTCCTGCTCGCTCGGCAGGTATTGCAGGTTGGTGATGCGGTCATGGTAGTCGTACAGCTCCGTCGCGCTGCGCTTCGCCTCGTCCTCCGTGGGGTCGTACGCGGCGTAGCCCATCATGACGCGGATGTAATCCGCGACGAGGAGGGAGACCGCTCCTGCCGTTCCCCCGGCGCTCCTGATGGGGCCTGAGTACATGAGGGCAAAATATTCCTTGCCGTCCTTCCGCTTCTTGAGCTTCAGCTCGACAAACCCCTCGAGGGGAGAGGCCACCACTCCCAGCGTCAGATAGGCGATGCCGATGCGGATGCCGGTCTCCATGGCCTCCCGCTCGGTCTCGAAAGGGCAGAACTTCTGCTGCGCGACGTCGAGAGACACCTGGAGCGCGACCCTCCAGTCCAGCTTGCCGAATTTTTTCTCCAGCTCCTCGATGCGCTGCGGGATCCCTTTCCCCTTGATCTGTGGCATCGCCGCGCTCACCAGCCCCTCGACGCGCTCGGAAAGGTTCTTTGCCAGGGGGATGTCCACATCCTGCTCCGGGTCATATCCTTTCGCCCGGGCTTCCCTTGCCAGGACATATGCTTCCTGCACCTTCGAGAAGATGGAATCGGTGTAGGCGAGCATCTCATCGCTCATCTGCGCAGGGTTGTTGTTTTGTGTCATTTTGTCCCTTTGGTGGAGGGTTATAGCCGCCTTCGGCGGCTTGGGGTGGCGCGCCCCCAGTGCTGTACGGGCGCGCACTGACAGCGCCGCGCAATGGCGGCGCCTGACTGTCTCCCGCGAAGCGGGCTATGGCGAAGCGCGATGCGCTGGCGTGTTCCTTTCATTGGTTGCCGAACTTGAGTATCTTGATGTCCCTCGTCTTCAGGTTGACGACCGGGACGCGGCTCGGCTCCGGGTGGTGCCCTACCTTCTCCTGGAACGCGGTCTTGGATTGCCAGCAGCTGCCGCAGATCAAGGTGGTTCCTTTGTAGTTGGCGGAGACGGACTTGTGGATGTGGCCGGAGATGAAGAAGTCCGGCACCGTGTCTATGACCAGGGGATCGCGCTTGGTGTCCGGGATGTACTGCGTCGACGTATGTGTGGGGGCAAGATGCCTGCGCTGGAGCAGGAAGCGCATGATGAGGTCTGCGCGGTCGTATCCTCCCTGGTTGCGCAGCGTGCTGACTTCGGCCACGTAATGGTCGAAGGAGTAGCCGTGGTAGAGGAGCACGTTGAAGCCGGGAAAATCCTCCGAGGAGTGGATGTTGATGAGCGCCGGGTTGGACACGATGGTCGCGTGCGGGATCTCGTAGAGGGGGGTGCAGTATGTCCTGGGGAAAAGCGGCTGCGGCTCAGCAAGCCGCACCGCGTCGTGGTTGCCCGCGCAGATGATCATCTGGATGCGGGAGGGGATGCGTTTGAGCAGCTCTGCGCACATGCGGTACTGCTCGTAGATGTCCTTGACCTCCAGTTCATCCTCCTGGCCGGGATAGATGCCAACCCCGTCCACGAGGTCGCCGGTGACGAACAGGTACTTGATGTTGGACGCGATCTCGCGCTGCTTGTCGTTGCCGGCCTCCCCGTTGATCCACTTCAGGAACTTTTCAAAATCATCCGGCAGGAATTTGGTTGAGCCCACGTGGAGGTCTGAGATGAATGCGGCATAGGCCTCATCAGGGGCTTTCTTGGCCTCGGCAGCCGGGACGTCGGGCTGGTAGACCTCGTTCGCGAAGACTATCTTGTCCCCGCTCACCCCGACGATGCCGATGACCTCGTCGAGCACAATCTCTTCTGCCTTCCGGTACAGTTCCGGCTTGTTGCGGTTGACGAGCACCTTGATGCTGCCTGTCTGGTCCTCCACCGTGAGTATGAGGTTGCCGTTCTTGGTCGTGTCTTTGGAGCTCACCATGCCGACGAGCGCGAGGGACTCCTTCTCTGTCTTCTTGAGGATGTGCCTGATGGAGATCGTGGCCTGCATCCCCTGCCTGCCCTTGAGAATCTTCTCGATCGCGGCAAAGCGGTGGTTGAAGTAGTCGACGAAGTCCTGCACATCCCTCTTGGTGTTCTCCTCCGCGTAGGAGGATATGACCTTGACGGCGTACGGGCTCGACGGCAAGGGTGGCGCCTGCGGCGCGATCGTGGAGAGGTTGTCCATCGCCCGGGTGTAGCTCGTCGTGTTGCCCTTCTCCTGCATCACCTTGACGCGCTCGATCTCCGCCCAGTTGATATCCTTCCCATGGTGGTGCTGGACGTCCTGGCTCATGACCAACGCTCCCTCGGGGGTGTGCATCCGCGCGGACACGCTCTCGAAGTTGTCCGTCTCGGAGATGGAATCGAGGAGCTCGGAGCTGAGGAGGATGCCCTGCTTGAGGAACCTCGAGACGATTTCCTTTTTCCGTGGGGATGGTAGGTGGTGCATCAGAGATGGAGCTGCTCCGCGAGCTGCTGCTTTATGCGGGGAATGAGCGACGGGGGCAGGGAAAGGGAGATTTCCCTCATCCTCCCGTATCTTCCCTTGGAGATGATCTTGGCGTTGATGAACCCCAGCATGTCGAACTCCCCGAGGATATCCGAAATCCTCCGCTGGGTCAGCGGCCTCAATCCCGCTTTTGAGCAATAGGACTTGTAGAGGGTGTAGACTTCCCCGGTGAAGATGGAGTGGGAGCGCGGCTGGATGCTGAGGATGGTGTAGAGCGCGAGCTGCTGCTGGGTGGGCTGCGTCGAGACGAGCTCCGTGAATCTGTCCCGGTCTATCTTGTCGTCCGCCTCGTCAAGGAAGGGGATGGATATGGTGCCCGCGTTCGCGCGCTCGGCGAGCTCCCCGGAGACGCGGAGGAGGTCCAGCGCCCTTCTTGCGTCGCCGTGCTCCCTTGCCGCAAGGGCAGCGCATTTCTCGATGACTCCCGGCTCCACAGCCCCTCCTTTGAAGGAACTCTCGATGCGCTGCCGCAGGATGTCCTGGAGCTGGAGGGCGTTGTATGTGGGAAAAATCATCTCCTCCTGAGAGAGGGAAGATTTCACCCTCGGGTCGATGGCCTCGATGAGGTTGAGGTCATTCGAGATGCCGATGATGGAGACGTGGTTGCTCAGGTTCTCATCGTTGATGCGCAGCAGGTTGTAGAGGGTGTTATCCCCTGCCTTGGTGAGGAGGTGGTCGATTTCGTCCAGGATGATGATGATGTTCTTTCCCTTGTTCGCGAGCGCGGCCTTGAAGTGGGTGTATATCTCTTTCGTCGGCAAGCCGGTGGGTGGCACCATCCTTCCGAGAGAGATGGAAAGCTCCGCGATGAGCCTGTATTCGGTGTCTGCCGTCCTGTTGATCTTGCAGTTGATATAGATGATTTCGAGGGGGATGTTCCGGCCGGTGGCGACCTTGTGGAGCTCTTGGGTGGTGTAACGCACGGTGACGGTCTTGCCCGTGCCCGTCATTCCATAGATGAAAACGTTGGAGGGCCGCTCCTGCTTGAGGGCCGGTGCGAGGATGTGGGCAAGCTGGTTGATTTGCTCTTCCCTGTGGGGGAGCTTCTCAGGGATGAAAGAGTTCTGCAAGACCTTCTTTTCCAGAAAAAGGGACTCTTTTTTCAGGAAATTCTCAAAAAAGACATTTAAGCCACTATCCCCCATAGAGTTCCAAACGAAATGGAGGTATATAAGGATAGTGGTTTTTTGGTGGTGGTGTCACCCCCCCGTTTCTTGTGGAAACTTATTTTTACTTGTTTCTTTCTCTTTTCTAAACAAAAAACAAATTAAAAAGTGCTTTAATTAATTAATTTCTATATAGAAATATTATATTATATACAAAAAAAATACAAAAAACGAACAAACACAAAAAACCACTTCCAAAGGAAGCAAAGGTGTAACTCCCAAAAACAACCAACCCAACCACAACGAACAAACACAAAAAACCACCACACAAACACACAACAACCCCAACCACACACACCAAAAAAAACCAACACCCCAAAACAGAAACCACCAAACAAAAACAACCTCCAACTACCAAAGAATACTTTTAAATAAGCGCAGCAGTTCGTTCTTCCATGCATGTCGTGACCGGCGGCTCCGGGTTTATTGGACGCGTCCTCGTGCAGAAGCTTCTGGCGCGCGGCGAGAAGGTCAAAGTCATTGATCTTGCTCCGCCTCCCTTCACCCACCCAAGCCTCTCTTTCGTCAAAAAATCAGTCCTCGACGACCTTTTCCCGGAACTCAGAGGTTGTGCGGTTCTCCACCATTTCGCGGCCCTCCTCGGGGTCGAGAATTCCGACAACCACCCGTTGCAGACGCTGGAAGTCAACCTCATCGGCTCGCGCAATGTCTTCAGGACAGCCGTGGAGCAGGGAGTGAAGAAAGTGGTGTTTTCCTCCTCCTCGGAAGTCTACGGCGAGCCGCGCGAGCTTCCCATCAAAGAGGAGACCGCCAAGGGCCCGGTGTCCACCTACGGGGTGTCGAAGCTTGCGGCCGAGATGTACGCGCTCGCCTACGCGCGCGAATTGAAAACGGAATTCCACATCGTGCGCTTCTTCAACGTCTACGGGCCTGGCCAGCAGCCGCAGTTCGTCATCCCCCTGTTCATCAGGAACGCCCTCGACGGAAAGCCGCTGCGCGTCTACGGGGAAGGAAAACAGACGCGCTGCTTCACCTATGTCGATGATGCGATTGATGGTGTCCTCACGGTGCTGGAAAAAGGGAAGCCGGGAGAGGCATACAACATCGGCAATGACCGGCAGACCACCATCCTCGAGCTTGCCGAACTCGTCATCAAGGCGTCCGGCAGGGACATCAAGCCGGAGCTCATCCCCTTCGGCAGGGAAACGCGCCTGGAGCAGCGCGAGATCAACTACCGCCAGCCGGACATCTCCAAGATGAAATCCCTCGGATGGAAGCCGAAGATATTCGTTGAAGAGGGTGTTCAAAAGACGCTCGGGTGGATGAAGACCTACCCTTAGGGTTTTCCGTCCCCGATTTTCACGCCTTTCTCGCAATGATTTTTAAACTGTCTCCCCTTGCCCGTTCTCATGGGAAAACCCCTCATCTCGATCGTCTTCGTGAACTACAACGGCAAGGAGCTGCTCAGGGCAGCGCTTCGCTCGCTGAGGAAATCCACCTGCAAGAACTATGAGGTTCTTGTGGTGGACAACGCGTCAACTGACGGCAGCAGGGAGATGGTCACCAAAGAATTTTCAAGGGCAAGGCTCATCAGGAACAGCACCAACCAGGGATACACGGGCATCAACGCCGCTTTGCCCTCCTGCAAGGGAGCATACATCCTCTTCCTCAACAACGACCTGGAGCTGCATCCTGCCTCCATCAAGCGCCTACTCAAGGTGCTGGAGAACGACCCGACAGCAGCCCTGGCCGTCCCCAGGCTCGTCAACTACTACGACCGCAAAATAGACTCTGCGGGGACATGGGTTTCGCGCAGCTTCTACAACGGACACCATCGCGCGGACAAAACAGGCAACACAATCAAGGAAATCCCCTACATGGGCATCGGCCTGATCAGGAAAGAAGCGGTGCAGAAATTTGGATACCTCTTTGACCCGGACTACTTCATCTATGCGGAAGATCTCGACCTCGGCATCAGGATACGGCTTTTGGGGATGAAGACGCTGCACGTGCCCTCCGCCATCGCTTACCACATGCATTCGCAGGCCATGAAGCATGTTCTCGATGCGCGCAAGGCTTTTCTCCTCGAGCGCAACCTCCTCACGACATTCTACAAGGACATGGGCATTTCCTCAATCCTCCTCTTCATGCCCTATGCCTATGCCATGCGCCTGCTTGCCATCCTCAGGGATATCCTCACCCTGCGCTTCGCCGTTGCCCTCGCCCGCATCAGGGCAGTCTTTGCCGTCCTCTTCAGCATCCCTTCCATCCTCCAAAAAAGGAAGAAGGTGCAGTCCTTGAGGGAAGCGCCAGACTCCTACATCCTCAAGGCTTTCACGGAAAAGCATTTATTCTCCAGGAGAAAAATCAACATATAGGTGAATGGCATGAAAGTCCTCGTCCTCGGCGTCTCCGGCATGCTCGGCCACAAGGCGTATCAGGTTTTCAAGGAGCATGGTTTTGAGACCCACGGCATCATGCGCCAGCCCCTCTCACGATTCGAGAAATTCGGGCTCTTCGACAGGAAGAAAGTTATTGATGGCATCGACGTCGCCGACATCAAAAAACTCGGCATGGCAATCCAAGGCATCAAGCCCTCCCTGGTCATCAATGCAATCGGGGTGGTCAAGCAGGTCTGCGACGACCCGGTGCCTGCAATCACCCTCAATTCGCTCTTTCCCCACCAGCTGGCCGGCATCTGCGGCACCAACAAGGCCAGGCTCATCCAGGTGAGCACGGACTGCGTCTTCTCCGGGAAGAAGGGGAACTACTCGGAAGAGGATGCCCCCGACGCCGACGACCTGTATGGCAGGAGCAAGCTGCTGGGAGAAGTCGCCTACGGCAGCCATTTGACTATCCGCACGTCCATCATCGGCAGGGAGTTGTCCACCCATCATGGCTTGGTGGAATGGTTTTTGTCGCAGAAGGGGCAAGTGAATGGCTACACGAAAGCCGTCTTTAGTGGATTATCAACCGCGGAATTGTCCCGTGTAATCATTCAACTCTCCAAAAAACCGGACATCAAGGGGCCGCTCAACATCGGCACCGGCAAAATCGACAAATGCTCATTGCTCAAGCTCATCAAGAAAGAGTTTGGCCGCGATGACATCACCATCCAGCCTTATGGCAAGTTTTTGTGCGACCGCAGCCTGGACATCTCGAAGATGGGGAAACTGGGTATCAGGGCACAAGGCTATCCGGAGATGGTCAGGGAGATGGTTAACGATGCCCTCTATCAATGACCCCTTCTTTTTTTAACACATCATAAAATATTTATAATCGCTTCTGGTTGGGCAATCTATAATGAGATATCTGGTGTTCCTGCTGGTGCTCCTTCTCCCTGCCGCCTCTGCGCAGAACTTCGGTTTTGAGGAAGGCATGGCCAATTGGACGTCCTTCAAAGCCACAGACAAAGACTACGGCGCTGACGTCTCTCAGGAGTGGAGCTCTGAAGGCAACAACTCCCTGCTGTTTGGGGGAGGATCAGGCATCCCTTCCTATTTCAGCAATCAGGGGGCTGCGGTGCGCTATAACGATTCTTTCATAGTGAAAACATGGGAAAAAGTGTGCATCGATGTCCATGCAGAGACGCAGTTTGATGGGGCTTGGAAGATGCAAGCAAGCCTCTCATCTACGGCATTCAAGGACAACATCCGCACGGCAACCTATAACAACACCTGCATCATTGCGCAGCAGAACGGCAGCCTGGATGTCATCGTCCGCGGCCTGGTGGCCCCCGGCCAGGGAAACTGCCACAATTGCTGGGCAAAAGTGTACATTGACAACATCCACATCTATTCCTGCATCAATGGCATAAAGGATGGGGAGGAAACTGACGTCGACTGCGGCGGGAGGTGCGTGCAGTGCGCGAACGGCAAAGGATGCGCCGCCAACTCGGATTGCTCCAGCTTTTTCTGTGATGGTGCAATATGCAAGGAAGCGCAGAATTATTCCTATCATCACAACTACAATTTCGAGCAGGGGGAGCAGAATTTCTGGACGTTCGAGGGCAAGGGTGTCGGAGGTGTTGGGGCGTCTGTTTCCCCTGACTGGTCAAGCGAAGGGAATTATGGGATGAGGATTTCCAGCTTGTTTAACGGCATCGGCACCAAATCCCTGGCAACGCACAACGGGACAGGAGTCACCACAGGCGACCAGGTCTGCGTTGATATGAAGAAAGAGACGGGTAACGGCGGCGGCTCGTGGCACGTCACGCTCTCCTCAGGCGGGGATTTCATCAATGGAATAGGAAAAACCCTCTACAAGAACCTCTGCGCCGTTTCCCAGAGCAACGGAAGTTTGGGCATTGTGGTGGAAGGGACTGCCGGCAACCCGTGCGGCCGTCCCGAATGCCTCGGCTATTTCTATTTTGATAATTTCACCATCAACGCGGCGAACTGCACGGATGGGGTTTTCAACAGGGTGGAGGCTGATGTTGATTGTGGCGGTTTCTGCCCAAAATGTGCTGTGGGCAAGG
>DUHN01000004.1 GCA_013330825.1 Candidatus Woesearchaeota archaeon
TTTGACCGGTGGTTCTTGACATTATATAAAACAGGGAAATATAAGACTTCTATATAAATTTAACGAAAAGTATCATACTTTATCATATGTTTTGTTGTACGAAGCAGCGACAACAATGCTTCAATCCTGCTCCACAGAATGAAAGAAAACAATGGGCAATCAACCATGACAGGGATAGTNNTGGGTATAAAAAACAGCAGAATAAAACGAAAAATGGGCTCAGTTTACCCTCACGCAGTCCGCGATCTCCTTCGCCTTCTTCCTGAGCTGGGAGACGTCCGCGTCCGGTTTGTCGTACGCCAGGGCGACGCCCATCCTGCGGTGGACCCTGGTGACGGGCTTGCCGAATATCCTCACGTCCGACTTGGGGAACGAGAGCGCCTTCTCAAGCCCGGCATAGCGCGGCTGGCTCTTGCTCTCGTCATGCGCCAGGATGACGGCGCTCGCCCCCGCCCGCTCAAGGGTGATCTCCGGGATCGGCAGGCCAAGCACGGCCCTGCAGTGCAGCTCGAACTCGGAAAGGTTGGTCGTTCCCGCCAGAGTCACCATGCCGGTGTCGTGCGGCCGGGGAGAAAGCTCGGAGAAGTAGACATCATCCTCTGTCAGGAAGAACTCCACGCCCCAGATTCCCGCCCCGGTCAGCGCCCTGGTCACCTTGTCCGCGACCTGCTGCGCCTCTTTCAACTGCTTCCCGCTTATGGCGACGGGCATCCAGCTCTCCATGTAGTCGCCGCGCTCCTGGCGGTGGCCGAGCGGCGGGCAGAACAGTGTCTTGCCGCTCCTCTGCGTCACGGTGAGCAGCGTGATCTCGGTGTGGAAATTGATGAATTCCTCGACGATGGCTTCCCTGTAGTCGCCCCNNCCCCTTGGTGGAGGCATATTCCCACGCCTTCTTGATGTCGTCCGTTGTCCTCACCACGCTCTGCCCCTTCCCGGAGGAGGACATCAATGGCTTCACTACGCACGGCAGCCCCATGCGTCCGGCAGCCTGCTCCAGCTCCTCCGCGCTCGTAGCATACTCATAGCGCGCGGTCCTGACCTTGAGGTCCTTCGCGGCGAGGTCGCGGATGGCCTTGCGGTTCATGGTGAAATTCACGGCCCTTGCGGAAGGGATGACCTGGATGCCCTGCTTCTCGTACTCGTAGCATCTCTCGGTGCGGATGGCCTCTATCTCCGGCACGATGAGGTCCGGCCCGTGCTTCGCCACCACGCGGTCAAGCTCCTTGCCATCGAGCATCGGGATGACTTCCCGCTCGTCCGCGACCTGCATCGCCGGGGCGTTGTCGTAGGAATCGACAGCGACCACGTACTGGCCGAGCCTCTTGGCCGCGATGACGAATTCCTTGCCCAGCTCCCCGGAACCCAGTAAGAGAATTTTCTTGCGCATGTTCAGCCNNGCCCCTGTTTAAAATGTTTTTGGAGTAGGCGGGTTCACCCACATCCCATAAATTCCATTGGTTCTAGGGAACGCATTATGGGAATACCACCGCTTGTTGTTTGGATGGTTCTCATACATTTCCGCATAATGGTGATAATGCTCTGCAGCAAGTGCGCTTGACCGAAGACGAGGCTTGATAAGGAACATTGGTTGGAGAGCATCTTCGCCGTCTCTTTCGTACCTGACCAATGTTCGTGTATTGCCGACAATGAGAAAATGGGATTTTCCAAGGACGAGTACCTGTATAGGATGCTCTATCAGCCATGGATTGTTGTTGACTCCGCTGTATTTTGTGGCATCAACTCCGTTTTGGATGCAGACAAGGTTGGCTATCGGCAATCTCCCATAAAAGACGTTTATTCCCTTGTACCCCGCATCATGATGAAAGCGTCCGTCGAATATTGAGAGATTTGTGAAGATGTGAGGGTAATTGAGCATACCAGAATAGAGTATATCATTCTCAAGGTGATGGAACGGGCATCCTTTAGAAAAGCTGACAACAGGGAATTCATGTTGTTTTTGCCTGTGTGCCTGCGGTTCAATGTGCAAGAGTTTTTCAAGTGTCAATGGAAGGTGGTTCACGCTTGCTCCTTGTTGTGCCGATACCAATGTAGGTGTCTCCAATACACATTTCTCTTATTTTGGTGGATGAAAAATACTCTAAAGGAATCCTGCTTTGTGCAGGTTTGTCCCGATGCGCCCCCGCACGTCCCCGACTTCGGCCTCGAACTGCTTTCCCGTGATCATCTCGTACGCNNTCCCTCCCCGACGAAGCCGAGCTTGGCCAGGTACTGGCGCACGAATTCCTTGTCCAGCTTGTCCGGCTCCTCCCCCTTCGCGAACTTCTGCTCGTAGGTGTCCCTGATCCAGAACCGGGAGCTGTCGGGAGTGTGCGCCTCGTCGATGAGCACCAGTTTCCCCCTGAGCAGGCCGAATTCATATTTAGTATCCACCAGGATGAGGTTGTTCTTGGCGACATGCTCATTGCCGAAATGGTACAGGGCCAATGCCGCCTCCTCCATCTGGCTGTAGAGCTTCTCGTCGACGAGCCCGCGTCCCAGGATGTCCTCCCTTGACACGGACTCGTCATGGCTCCCTTTCTCCGCCTTGGTGGAGGGGGTGATGATGGGCTTCTCGAATCCCTGGTTCTTCTTCATGCCCTCGGGCAGCCTGTTGCCGCAGAAGTCCCGCACGCCGCGCTCGTAATGGTACCATGCCGACGTCGTGGTGACGCCGGTCAGGTAGCCGCGCACCACCATCTCCACCGGGATGAGCTGGCATTCCTTCGCCACGATGACATTGGGATCGGGCACGGAGATGAGGTGGTTGTCGATGATGTGCGCGGTCTTCCCGAACCAGAACGCGGCCGTCTGGTTGAGCACCTGCCCCTTGAAGGGAAGCGAGCACAGCACGCGGTCGAACGCCGAGATGCGGTCGGTCGTGACGATGATCCGCCTGTCGCCGACGGTGTAGTTGTCCCTGACTTTGCCTTCGTANNTGTAGCGCTGGTAATGGACGTTCGCGAGGAGCTCTTCCGCCATCTTCCGCGCCGATTCCTTTCTGGCGTTTCCTTCTATGGAGAGCACCCACAGCGTCCCTGCATCCATGCCCCGTATCTCCTTCATGCCCAGCCGCTCCCTGAGGGTGTTCATCAGCCCGATGGGCTTCTCC
>DUHN01000034.1 GCA_013330825.1 Candidatus Woesearchaeota archaeon
GTCCTGAAGGAGGCGCTGGAGTCCAAACATCATGCCATCGCGAAAGAATGCTTCGCCCATGCCCTGCAATCCTACGCAAAAGAGGCGAAGGGAAGCGCTGCCGTGCTGAAGCGCCTCCAGGCAGTTGAAAGAAGGGGACGGTACCGTGCGAAGAAAGGAAATTAAGGCCATCCTCTTTGACTTATACGGTGTCCTGGTCGACTCGCTGGACGCGTGGCACCATGTATTCAATGATACGCTGCGCATGTTTGGCTTGCCGGCATTGGGCAGGAGGCAGTTCAGCAGGGGCTTTGGCGCGCCCATAGAGCACGACATGAAGGCGTATTTTCAAGGCAGGACCATGAAAGAAGTGCACGATGCCCATAACTCCCATTTCCGCAAGAGGATACATCTGGTGAAGCTCTTTCCTTCTGCAATTCCCCTGCTGAAGGAAGTGCGGAGAAGAAAGCTGAAGACCGCGCTCATCTCCAACTCCACGCGCGCCATTGTCGGGATGATTGTCTCGCATTATAAGCTGAAAAAATATCTTGACGTTATGGTCACCATGGATGATGTCAGGCGCAGGAAGCCGGCACCCGATGCGGTGCTCAGGGCATGCAGGGAGCTGGGAGTGAAGCCAAGAGAGGCCGTTCTCGTGGGCGACACCAGGAATGACATGGTTGCGGGCAGGAGGGCCGGCTGCACCACGATAGGATTGAAGACAAAAGGAGAGTATACAATCAGGACACTCGGTTCTCTCCCGCCGCTCATCAAAAGGTTTAAATAGGGGCCAAAACTCCCTTACAGCTATGATTATATCACCTATGCGTATGGGGGCTAAGGCACTAACCGGTGCTGACTGTATTCATCATAGGTAAACTGAGTTCTTTTCTTATAGACATAAATATTCTACAGCCGGTCAATGGGCAATGCAGAAGCCCTCTTCTCTTCAGGTTTTTCTATGGCGGCAGTAGTTTAATGGCAGAACCCAAGACTGTGGCAGCGCAAAATACGGCCATTGCATCCTTCATGCCGCGCTGCGGAGATCTTGTGGCAGGGGTTCGATTCCCCTCTGCCGCCCTTTCTTGCATCCAGGGCAGGGGAATGCTGCCATGAAGGCCAAAACCACAGCTAATGGCACGTTTATCCTTGTTCCAAAAAATTCCGGGCTGAAGGAATACCGCGAGAAGGCGCTTTCGCTGCTTGAGGCACATGAAAGGGCAAAGCTTATTGAAGCCAGGGGGGAGGATATACCTTTTTTGGTGCAGCAGTTCCAGACCAAGGGCAAAAAAGCCATTGGCCTCACTGGAGAGGACCTCTTCAAGGAATATTGCCTGGAGAACAGGGGTACAGGGCTCAGCATCATCAGGCGCATCGTATGGGATGATCCTGGGGCGATGTTCAGGAAGCCATCCCTTTGCCTCATCGGGCCGCTGGATAAGGAACAGGGGTCCATGCCGAAAGAGCTGACCGTCGCCATCAACACCAAGTACAGGAAGCTCGCGAAGAGATATCTCAATTTCCTTGAAAGGCAGGGATTTGTCTTCAAGAAAATCTATATGAATGGCGCTGTCGAGACAAGCTGCAGCGAAGGCATTGCGGATCTCGTTATTGACATTGTCTATACGGGGAAATCCCTGGAGAAATATGGCCTCAAGGTGTTTGACAACATACTGAAAAGCGATTTCGTGATTGTGGGGTACAAAGATGATCAAACCTAAGCGCGCGGTCATGGACATGCAGACATACAACCCGCCGACCTCTGGAAGGGCAGGGTTGCTGCGGCTCGACTTCAACGAGAACACCGTCGGCTGCTCTCCTGCCGTCCTCAAGGCAATGAGGAAGATGGACAAAAGCACGTTCTCCGTCTATCCGGAATACGCCTCCCTGCGGCAGGACATCGCCGCGTACTGTGGGGTGCGACCGCAGGAAGTCATACCTACTGACGGGACTGACGAGGCCATCAAGCTCATCACCGAGGCGTACATCGAAAAAGGAAAAGACGAGATAGTCATTCCGACACCGACATATGCCATGTTCAAGTTCTATGCCCAGCTCAACGAGGCGGGAATAAGGGAAGTGCTGTACAATGAGGACCTGAGCTTCCCGACCAAAAAAGTCCTCGAGGCAATCACCACTAAGACGAAACTGGTTATCTTGGTGAACCCCAACAACCCGACAGGGACTTCCATTGCAAAAGGAGACATCATCAGGATACTCGACAAGGCCAAAAGGAGCGGGGCAGTTGTCCTTATCGACGAGGCCTACTGGCAATTTTACGGCAGGACTGCCATTCCTCTGGTGAAAAAATACGACAATCTGTTCGTTACCCAGACCTTCTCGAAGGCGCTGGGCCTCGCCGGCCTGCGGCTTGGCTACATCATCTCAAACGAGCGCAACATTGCCTTATTGCAGAAAGCGCTGTCTCCTTACAGCGTCAACATCATTGCCGCTTTCTGCGCCAGGGCGGCACTGCGCGACGAGGCATATGTCAAGAACTATGTCGGTGAAGTCAGGAAGAGCAAGAGCATGCTCTATCGGGAGCTAGATGAGCTAGGTATCTTCTACTACAGGAGCGACGCGAACTTCGTGCTGCTGAAGGTAGGCAGGAACTCAGGCGCATTCTGCCGGAAGATGAGGGAACGGGAAATCCTGGTGCGGGACAGAAGCAGCGACGCGCTGTTGGATGGTTATGTCAGGGTGACGCTGGGAACTATAAATCAGACAAAGCGCTTCATCAGGGAACTGCGCCGGGTAATGAAGGAAATAGGCCCCCTGCTGATTTTTGACATCGACGGCGTTCTCGCGGACGTTTCGCGATCCTACAGGGTTTCAATCAAGAAAACAGCGGAATACTTCACCGGAAGGAATATCTCTTTTGACGACATCCAGGCATACAAGAACAGGGGTGGCCTGAACAACGACTGGGACCTGACCGAAGCCATCATCAGGGACAAGGGGGTTGCCGTAGACAAGAAGGGCATCATCAGGAAATTTCAGGAATATTACAACAAACCGAAAAGCAACGAGGTATGGCTCTTGGACAAAAACATCCTGGAGGCGCTGTCCCAAAGGGGCACCCTGGCGATCCTGACCGGAAGGCCAAAAAAGGAAGCATCTTATATATTGAGGAAAAATAATGTTACAAAATATTTTAAGGTCATCGTCGCGATGGAAGACATCTCCAGGCAGAAGCCCAACCCGCAAGGCCTGCTGCGCATCATGAGGCGGTGCCCCTGCCCGGACGCCTGCTATTTTGGGGACACCATTGACGACATGAAGGCAGCGCGTGCGGCGAACATCATCCCCATCGGCGTCCTCCCTCCGCAGGACAGGTCCTCTGCACTGCGGAATCTCCTAATCAGGAACGGCGCTTCAGCCGTGCTCAACAACATCAACCAGATAGCGAGGGTGCTGCCATGAGATGTGCAACTATTCGAAGGAAAACAAAGGAAACGGACATCGCCCTAGCCCTGAACATAGACGGCAAAGGCAAATCCACCATCACCACTTCCATTGGATTCCTCACCCACATGCTGGAATCCTTTGCCAAACACGGGCTCTTTGACATCCGCCTCAGGGTGAAAGGAGACGTGGACATTGACCAGCACCACACCATTGAGGACACGGGAATAGCGCTCGGCCAGGCCTTCGGGAAAGCCCTCGGCAGCAAGAAAGGCATCAACCGGGCTGGTTATTTTATCTTTCCAATGGATGAAGCGCTTGCGATTGTCGCCGTGGACATAGGGGGAAGGCCCTACCTGAAATTCAATGGGACGTTCAAAAGGAGATTTTGTGGTGGTCTGGACACGGACGTACTCGAAGATTTTTTTTACGGGTTTTCCATCGGCCTTGGAGCCAATATTGCCATCCAGATACGCTATGGGCGGAGCGACCACCACAAGATCGAAGCGGTTTTCAAGGCCTTCGCCAAGGCGATGAAGGCAGCATGCTCAACAGATAAGCGTGCCGTGAAAGAGCTGCCATCAACCAAGGGATTGATATGACATGATAGCGATAGTTGACTACGGAGCGGGCAACGTGAACAGTGTGAAGAATGCCCTGGACCATCTCGGGGTGCAGTCGGTGATAGTGACAACGCCGGAAGAGCTGCTAAAAGCTAAGAGGATTATCCTGCCTGGAGTGGGGGCATTTGGTTTTATGATGGACAAGCTGCGGGAAAAGGGATTGGAGACGCCGATAAAGAATGCAATCACGGCAGGAACTCCCCTGCTCGGCATCTGTGTCGGCATCCAGGTGCTGTTCGAGGAGAGCGAGGAAAACCCAGGAGTAAGGGGCCTAGGTATCTTCAGGGGGAAAGTGCTGAAGTTCAGGAAAGGAAAAGTCCCACAGATTGGCTGGAACAGAGTCCACCCCCCCAAGGAAGGCATCTTCATGGAAGGGTACGCCTATTTCGTCAACTCCTACTATGTGGTTCCTACTAACAAAAAAATAATTGCGGCCACCACGGATTATCATGGGAAATTCGCCAGCGCGGTCCAGAGCGGGAACGTGACTGCTGTCCAGTTCCACCTTGAGAAAAGCGGGGATTTTGGCCTTGAGACCCTGCGGAGATGGCTCTCATGCTGACGAAACGCATCATCCCCTGCCTGGACGTGAAGGACGGGAGGGTCGTGAAGGGAAGGAAGTTTGTTGACTTCAAGGATGCAGGTGACCCTGTTGAGCTGGCCCGCATGTACAATGAGCAGGGCGCGGACGAGCTCAGTTTCCTTGACATCACCGCTTCCTTTGAGAAAAGGAAGATCGTCATCGACCTTGTCAGAAAAGTAGCGAAGGAGGTCTTCATCCCCTTCAGCGTGGGAGGCGGCATCTCCTCGGTCGAGATGGTGAAGGAGCTGATAAACGCCGGGGCAGAGAAAGTGAGCATCGGCACGGCTGCTGTCAGGAACCCTTCCATGGTGGAGCAGGCAGCGCGGGAATGCGGCTCGCAGGCAGTCGTGGTGTCCATTGACGCCAAGAGGAAGGGGAATGGGTGGACGGTCTGGATTGAGGGTGGAAAGAAGGACACGGGGAAGGACGCGCTCGCATTTGCGCAGGAGATGGAGCAGCTTGGCGCAGGAGAGATTCTCCTCAACTCCATAGACAAGGACGGCACGAAAGGCGGCTTTGACATCGAGCTCACTCGGCGATGCAGCGAAGTGCTCAACATCCCCGTCATCGCCTCCGGAGGGGCAGGGACGCTTGCGGACTTCGAAGAAGTCCTGACGTCCGGCAAAGCAGATGCTGCTCTGGCGGCCTCGCTCTTCCATTTTAGCACATTCACTATCGCAGATGTCAAGAAATACTTAAGAGAAAATAGTGTTGAGGTACGGCTATGATCATCCCAAGCATTGACTTAATGGGCGGAAAGGCAGTTCAGCTGCAGCAGGGAAAGACGAAGAAGTTGGAGGTAGAGGATGTGCTCGGCCTCGCGAGGGAATTCAGGAAATATGGGGATATCGCGGTCATTGACCTTGACGCTGCCATGGGAAAAGGCAACAACACGTCCTTGGTCAAGGAAATTTGCACACTGGCGGACTGCAGGGTGGGAGGAGGCATACGCACTGTTGAGAAAGCAAGTGAGATGCTGCGCGCTGGGGCGAAGAAAATCATCATCGGCACTAAAGCAACTCCCGATTTCCTCAGGCAATTGCCAAGGGAGCAAGTCATTGTTGCTGTTGACACCAAGGACAAAAAAGTGGTCACCGAGGGCTGGACAAAAACCACGGCAAAGACGCCCCTCAACGAGATAAAAGAGCTCGAAAGCTACTGCTCTGAATTCCTATTCACCAATGTGGAAAGGGAAGGCATGATGAGGGGCATTGATATTAAGGTCGTTGAGGCAGTGGTGAAGGCCACAAGGAACAAGGTGACTGTCGCCGGGGGCGTAACAACCATGGCGGATATCAGGAAAATCGATTGCCTCGGGGCAAATGCCCAGCTCGGCATGACCATCTACACGGGAAAGATTAATCTGGCAGACTCCTTTGCCGGGCTCCTGGATTTCAGTAAGAACAAGGGGTTGATCCCAACCATCGCCCAGGACGGGGATGGCCAGATGCTCATGCTGGCCTTTTCAACCAAAGAATCGTTGCTGAGAACCTTTCAAACGGGGGAAGCGACTTATTATAGCAGGTCAAGAGGAAAAATCTGGACCAAAGGTGAGACATCGGGAAATGCGCAACAGCTTATCACCGTAAGATACGACTGCGACAAGGACACCCTTTTATTCAGGGTGCGGCAGAAGAATGCCGCGTGCCACCTGGGTATGTATTCCTGCTTTGGGGAAAAGGAATTTGTCCTTGAGGACCTCTACCGCACGATAAAAGACAGGATTAGGAACCCCTCAAAAGAGTCGTACACCTCGCGCATAGCCGCCGATGAAAAGCTCGTCAAGAAGAAAATCAAAGAGGAGTGCAATGAAGTCCTGAAATACAAAAACAAAGACAACCTCCTCTGGGAGATAGCTGATTTGACCTATTTCGTGCTGATGCTCATGGCCAAGAACAACATCACAATTGCGGACATTAGGAACGAGCTGAGAGGCAGGAGAAAATGAGAATCATCACCTCAAACAGGATTCCAGATGGATTTTTTGATGCAAAGCCTATGGAAGAGGTGAAGATAGTCAAGACAGTACTGGAAGGCGTCAGGAAGAAGGGGGACAAGGCAGTGAGGGCCTATGCCCTGAAGTTTGACCGATTCAGCAAGAAAAAGATGGAGGTTTCGCAGCAGGACATACGGAAAGCATACGGGACTGTTGATAAGAAAACCATCACGGTGCTCAAGACGGCGGCGAGGAACATCGCGCGCTTTGCGAAGGCCCAGCTTGGACAGCTCAAGGACATGGAGATAAAATCAAAAGAAGGCATTGTAGGGCAGAAAATCATTCCATTGGGGAAAGTCGGCTGCTATGTGCCAGGAGGAAGATACCCTCTTCCTTCATCGGCCCTCATGAGCATCATCCCGGCTAAAGTGGCAGGAGTGGAGAAGATTATCGTGTGCTCCCCCAGGATAGCTCCCGTCACCATCGTTGCCGCGGACATTGCGGGCGCTGACAGGATATTCGACCTTGGCGGAGTGCAGGCAATAGGGGCAATGGCCTATGGCACTAAATCCATTCCAAAGATGGACAAGATTGTCGGTCCTGGCAACAGGTATGTGGCCGCAGCAAAAAGGGAAGTGTATGGCACTGTCGGCATTGACTTCATCGCCGGGCCGAGCGAGGTCATGATCATCGCAGACGAATCGGGCAACCCAGAGCTTATCGCCGCTGATCTGCTGGCCCAGGCCGAGCACGACAGTGATGCTCAGTCGGTCCTCATCACTACTTCAAAGCCGTTGGCCAAGAAAGTAAAGCACCAACTGAATGTGCAGCTTTCCCGATTGAAGACAAAGGAGATTGCTGAGGCCGCGCTGGGAAAGGGCTGCATCATCGTCGCAAAGACACTGGAGGAAGCCGCTGGCATAGCCAACAGGAAGGCGCCTGAGCATCTGGAGCTCCATGTGCGCAGGCCGGAAGCGCTGATTTCCCAGCTGAAAAATTATGGCTCCCTGTTCATCGGTGAGGAAACGGCGGAGGTCTTTGGGGATTACTGCAGCGGCACAAACCACATCCTACCGACAAGCGGGGCTGCACGGTACACAGGGGGATTGTCCGTCAGGGATTTTGTCAAGGTTGTAACCTATCAGAAAATCAGGAACCGGCCTTCAAAGGCGATGATTGAGACGGCCTCAACGCTGGCAGCCATCGAGGGCCTTGACGCCCATAGGAGAGCTGCATTGCTGAGGAGAAAAGAAACACCTTTAAAGTAAGCATATTTATAACCCTCACAAAGAAAATTGAGCTAAAAAAGCAAATGTAAAAGCAAAATGGAACTCAAAGCACCCAAGGGGACGCGGGACTTCCCTCCGGAAGAGAAGATCGTCAGGGACAGGATAGCTGACGCCCTGAAGGAAGTGTTCGGGCTCTACGGCTTCTCCCCGTTCGAGACCCCGGTCATCGAGCTGTACGATGTCCTGGCGTCGAAATACGCCGGAGGTGCGGAGATCCTCAAGGAGACGTTCAGGCTGCAGGACCAGGGGCAGCGCGAGCTGGGGTTGAGGTATGACCTCACCGTCCCCCTCGCGAGATACGTGGCCATGAATCCAAGGATGAAGATGCCGTTCAAGCGCTACCATGTGGGCGATGTCTTCAGGGACGGGCCCGTCAACCTCGGGAGGTACAGGCAGTTCACGCAATGCGACGTGGACACCATCGGCGCGTCCTCCCTCAAGGCGGACGCGGAGCTGCTCGCCTTGGCGCAGAGGGCGTTCCGGAAGCTCGGGCTCGACGGCACGGTGAGGGTCAACAACAGGAAGCTCCTGAAGGAGGTCACCGACGCCTGCGGCATCCCCGCGGAGAAGAGCGATGACGTCATCCTCAGCCTCGACAAGCTCGACAAGGTGGGCAGGGAAGGCGTGGAGAAAGAACTGAAGGGAAAGTCCATTGGCGGGGATTCCATCGGGAAACTGCTGTCCATCATCGGGGCGAAAGGGAACAACGCGGAAAAGATAACGCGGCTGAAAAAGGACGTTCCGGGCTCCGTTGGCCTCGGGGAAGTGGAGGAAGTGCTCGGCTATGCCGGCGGCCTCGGCGTGGATGCCGTCTTCGATGTGTCGCTCGCGCGCGGCCTGTCCTATTACACCGGTACCATCATGGAGGTCGTGCTCAAAAGCGGCAAAGTCAGGTCTTCTGTCTGCGGCGGAGGCAGGTATGACCGCATGATCGGCGATTTCATCGGCAGGGGGAATGTCCCTGCGGTGGGCATCAGCTTCGGCCTGGACCGGATCTATGACGCGCTCGTGGAGAAGGAGGAGGCTAGGGCAAAGACTGTCACCCAGCTCCTGATCGTCCCCTTGGGGGAATACGGCAAAGCGGCAAGGATCACGGAAGAATTGCGCTCCGATGGCGTCCGGGTGGAGATCGACCTCATGGAGCGCGGCCCGTCGAAAAGCCTGCAGTACGCGGATTCATTGGGCATTCCCTTCGTGGCGTTCATCGGCGAGGACGAGCTGAAGCAGGGCAGGATGAAGCTCAAGAGCATGAAGACGGGCAAGGAGACGCTGTGCACGGTGAAGGAGGCAACGGCCGTTATTCTGGATGGCTGAACGAATAGGGGGAGACATTTTAAATACCACTTAAAAGTGGTTACAAAAAGAAAGATTTATAAACTCTGCGCCCGGCATCCGGGGCATGCTTGACTTCGGAAAGAAGTGGACAAGAATTCTCGCACCCGCCACCATCGCCAACCTGGGTCCGGGGTTTGACGTGCTTGGCGTCGCGGTCCGGAACGTGGAGGATATCGGCTATTCCGGGGAGCCGACGCTGCTGGGGGACGTGGTCCACCTCAGGAGACTGTCGGGAGGCAGATCCCTGTTGACCATTCGCGAGGTCTATACGCGCGGCCGGGTGGATAATACGCTTACCACTTCTCCCCGGGAAAATGTTGCCGGCATTGCAGCCTTGAGCGTTGCCTCCCAGACGAAGGGCGCTGCCCCTTTGGAGATGATATTGGAAAAAATGCCCTTCAGGGGCTCGGGAATGGGAAGTTCCGCGGCAAGCGCGGTAGCCGGGGCCTATTCCGCCCTTGTCATGACAGGAAAAGAGGATAAGGGGTCCATCGCGGAAACGGTCGTGAAGTGCGAAGTGGGAAAGCACCCGGACAATGTGCTGCCTGCCCTGTTTGGCGGGTTTGTTGGCTCATTCGGGCTGAGCGACGATCATAAGAGGTTTGAAAAGCTGTTGAACCCTGATATCCTTGCGCTGCAGGAGGCGGTATATATCGCCCAAAGTGCTGCCCCTCTCAACAGCATCATCGGAGAATTATCAAAGTTGGACTCGGCCGAAGTGCAGCAGGTGCTGGGTTATTTCGAGCAAATGAAAAAGAGAATTGAAAAGAGGAGTCCGTCGAGGGAGAGCAACAACCGGAAGCAGAATTACCGGCTAGTGGCCGCTGCCTTGGCAAAAAAATCACGGATATATGCCGAGATGGGGCAGAAGGAAGCAGTGGGGAGGGTGCAGGAAGCACTGGCTTATATGGGGGAGCAGGGCCATGAAAACCTATCCGCGGTGCTTGGATATCTTAAAAGCAAGGGTATCCAAGGGATAACAATGGATATTGAGCGTGCGGAAGCGCAGGAAAGAAAGAACGTGGAGATGAGGGGCGATGGCAATGCTGCACAGGCAGGCCTCATCAGGCTGCTGAGCTCCGGTTTGCAGGGCACGTTGAATGGTTTCTCTCCAGATTCGATAGAGCTCAAGTATGAACGGCTGAACATTCCTCAGTCTTCCTATGGCAGTCTTTTCTTCACTCTGGTGAAGCCGGACATATCCATAAGCACAGAGGAGGCAAGGAAGAAGATCAGCCAGAATCCCCATTTGAGTGATGTGGTGGCCAATTCAAGGAGCGCCATCAGACTGGTGAGCTCCCTCTATGAAGGCAATCTGAGGGGTTTCGGCGAGGCCACCTGCCAGGACAGGATCGTGGAGCCGGCAAGGTCCCCGTTAATACCTGGGTATGGCCATGTTAAGGCGGCTGCCCTGAAGGAAGGGGCATACGGATTCAACATCAGCGGCTCTGGGCCGACGTGCTTTGCGGTGACGGACAGCATGGAGAAAGCGCGGCATGTCGGAAGAGTAATAATAGATCAATTCAGCCAGGTAAGGCTGGCAAGCTTGGCCTATATCTGTAAAGTCGACCTGCAGGGTGCGAGGAAGGTTTAGAAATCACAGCCTCGTCAAAACAACCGGCTCCTCCTCAATCAGGACCGTGTGCTCCGCCTGCGCCACGACGCCTTTCTTCACTTCCACCAGTGGCGGGAACTGCTCTATCATTCCCAGCATGGCAAGCTCGCGCAGGGCATAGTTCGTCTTCTGGCCGAATTCCCTGACGAGCCATCGCCGGCAGAACGGCAGCCCCTCATAGCTCTCGATGCGGCGCAGCACTTCCCTCGTGATGGGGTTCCTGACCGGCTTCTTCGCGACGAGCATGAACACGCTTGCCGCTCCGGACTCCTGCACCATGCCGAGGCCGGTGGTCGCGAATGGCTCTATGGCAATCACCTGCCCTTTCCTGAGAACAGTCTTATCATGAGTGTCGCAATTAGGCACCGTCGGTTCCGTGTGGATGTTGTAGATATCAATGCCGTGGCCTGACAGATTCCTGACAGGGGCAAGCCCATAGCCGGCAATGGTGTCCTGAATGGCCTTTCCGATCTCCCCAAGCGTCACCCCCACGCCGACTATCTTGAGGGCCTCGGCGAGCGCCTGCTGCGCGGCCTTCACGGCATCGGGATAGTTCCCGGACAGGTCTATCGTATAGGCCGTGTCCCCCACCGCGCCGTCGACATGGACGCCGAGGTCAAGGGAGACCAGCTGGTTGCCAAAAACAACGGAGTCGTCCTGCTCCGGGCAGTAATGGGCGGCGATGTGGTCGCAGGAGATCTGGACGGGGAATGCCGGCTTCCCGCCCAACTCCAGGATTTTTTTCTCGATGAGTTCAGTCGTTTCAAGAAGCGAGCTGCCTTTCTTGATGAGTCCCTTGCCATATTCCAATGCCTCGGCGCTGATTCTGCCTGCCCGGATGTAGCGCTGCCTGGTCTCGTCGTCCATATGAGCAAGGTAAAGAGGTGGCTATAAAAACGTATCCGAGGATTGAGTTATGCTATGATTGTTATAAAAAATTAAAGTCAGACTCTCCTCAAAGAAAGGTGAGGGTTAGTGATTCTTCTATAAAAGGCCGCCTTGCAGAAGCGATAATCGAAGAAATGTTCATTTCTTGGGGATATCGTGTTTTCAGGTTTGGAATGGAAAACACGATACCTGGATTTGAGGATAGGGAACTTCCAAAAAAAGGAGGAGTGGCCGATGAAGTCAGAAAAATGCCTGGCTTTATTGTGGTAAAAGGCCCCAATAACATATGTTGAAGTTAAATACAGGACAAGCGGGGATTTTGGCTTTGTGTCACATTATGCGAACAGGGGAAGGTACCCCTACAAAAATGCATATTTTATACTCGTGACACCAAGCCATATCAAAATCCAAAAAGCATCAGAATTGGAAAAAGGTAAGGATTTTGTTTACCTCAGCCAGTGCAAAGACTTTGAGACTGATAGGCAGATTATCCTCCAATATATAGATTTTGCAAGAAATTTTTGTGGAATTGCTAGGTCCTCGTTCGGGGCCAATCTAGACTTTACCCCCCCGTGGTATCAAACCTTTATATACGTCTCTCCACCAAATCCTCCTTATGGCGAATCCTGAGGCGGAGATGCTCTTCGAGTGCTCCTGGGAGGTGTGCAACAAGGTCGGAGGCATCCACACGGTCATCTCGTCGAAAGCGGCCAAGGTGAATGCGGCCTACGGCGCGAACTACATCACCGTCGGCCCGTACTTCCACGGCAATGTCGCCGGCCAGTTCCAGGAGGAAGTCCCTCCGGACCATGTGAAGAAGGTGTTTGCCGCATTGAAGGAGAAGGGGCTGGTCTGCCATTACGGCACCTGGCTCATCGGCGGCCAGCCCAAGGCCATCCTCATGGACATCGCGAGCTTCTGGCATGCCCTCAACAGCGTCAAGAAGGACCTCTGGGAGTGGTCAAAAGTCGACTCGCTCAACGCCCCGGACGACTACAACGAGCCGGTGCTGTGGAGCTACGCCACCGGCATGCTGATCGAGCTGTTGGCCAAGGAGATGCCGAACAGGAAAATCGTCGCCCAGTTCCACGAATGGCTCTCCGGCGCCGGGCTGCTCTACATCCGCCACGCTTTTCCAGGCATCGGCACTGTCTTCACCACCCACGCCACGGTCCTCGGCAGGGCGCTCGCGAATGCGGAAGCCCCGCTCTACGAGATGCTCGCCACCCTGAAACCGGAGGAGGAAGCCTACCGGCACCATGTGGAGTCCAAGCACCTCCTTGAGAAGGCATCCGCCCAAAACGCAGACTGCTTCACCACGGTGAGCGGGATCACGGGCATGGAAGCCGAGCATCTCCTTGGCAGGAAGCCGGACATCCTCCTGCCAAACGGCCTGGACATCGGCAAGTTCCCCGTCTTCGAGGAGATCCTCCTGAAGCATCGCCTGGAGCGGGACAGGATCAGCGAGTTCTGCCTCGCGTATTTCTTCCCGTACTACCAGTTTGACATCAAGAATACGCTGTATTTCTTCACCGCCTCCCGCTATGAGTTCCGGGCCAAGGGGCTTGATCTCTTCATCGAGGCGCTGGGCATCCTCAACAGGAAGCTCAAGGAGGGGAAATCGCAGAAGACCATCGTGGCGTTCCTCTGGGTCCCGTCGGGCGTCCGCAGCATCAGGCAGGAGATCATCGAGAACAAGACCTATTTCACCGACCTCAAGGATTTCCTCAGCGAGGAGAAGGAGTATATCGAGAAGAACGCGCTGTATGCCCTGATCGGCGGGAGAGGCATGGGAGAGGAGCAGCTCTTCAGCCAGGAGTTCCTGCAGGAATCAAGGAGGAAGCTGGCCAAGTTCCGCAAGAGCGGCATTCCCCCGGTCATGACGCATGAGCTTTCCGACGGCAATGACATCATCACGCGCTCCATCCTCAATGCGGGGCTGCTCAACAGGGAGGAAGACCGCGTGAAGGTGATATACTATCCCACATACCTCAACGGGGCTGACGGGCTCCTCGACCTGAACTATTACGAGGCCATGGAGGGATGCCATCTCGGCGTCTTCCCCTCCTACTACGAGCCATGGGGCTACACGCCGCTGGAAGCCGGGGCATTGGGGGTGCCGTCCATCACCACCGACCTTTCCGGCTTCGGGAGGTATTTCTGCACGGACTGCCGCCAGGGAGGGTATCCCGGCATCTACGTGGTGGAGCGGCTGGGCAGGAGGTACGAGGAATCGCTCTCCCAGCTCGCGGCATTCATGCACAAGTTCGCGCTCCTCAGCAGGGAAGAGCGCACGAGGAACAAGCTCGAGGCGAGGAGGGTCGCGGCCACCGTCGACTGGGAGATGCTCGTGAACAACTACGTGAACGCCCACAATCTCGCCATGAAGAAGGCAGCGGGAAGATAAAGGAAAAGGGGCGCGAAGGGCGGCTGCGCGCAAGGAGCAGGCCGAAAAAGAGGAGCAATGCAGGTAACCCACTTATTCGGGAAAAAGCGCGTCAGCAAAGACGTGAAAGGTCCGGTGCAGGCGCTGCTCACGGACAGGAATGGCAGCTACTTCCTCTGGGAGGATTCCCCGACGACGCGCTACGGCGGCTTCTTCTGGTATGACGTATCAAGCAAAAAAATGTTCAAAATTATAGAACATATTAATCAAAAAGGTACTGAAAAAATGACAGAAATAATGAACGATTTTTGCATGATAAGGCGGCGAGGAGGCTACTCCGGCGAGGCCGCATTCATGCCGTCCGGACGCTCTTCGCTCGTCTGCACCTTGAGCAGGACCGGCGAGATGGAGTTCTTTCTTGACGTCAAAGAGTCGTTCGACAGCCGTGAATGGGGGAGGCATTACGCTATTACGGAAGAGAAAGGGTGCGTCGTCGTGCGCTTCACCAAGAGGACGGACGGGCGCGAGGACGGGAGCCACGGCCAGGAGGAGTATTCCCTCTACCTCGCCATCGCAGGCCACGATTCTTTTTCCCGCAGGGAAGAATGGACAAGGCGGGAGTATGCCGCAGACCGGGAGAGGAACTCCCCTCCGTCCTCCCGCTACGTTCTCGGCGCGGGATCGCTGAAAGGCAGGGCCTTCGTCTTCTCGGTCTCGCGGGACAAGGAGAACGCAATGAAGGAGGCGAAATCGCTGCTTGGCCTCTATCCACGGATGATGAAGGAGGAAGAACAGTCTCTCAGGGCGCTTGCCAGGCAAAAAAACGTGGCCCTGGTTCTGTCCTCGTCGGAGGTAAGCGAAGAGGCGAAGATGGCGTTTCTGTCCGCGTTCTTCTCGCTTGACCGGCTCGCCGTCCACCATCAGGCATCAAGAGGGATCTTCGCGGGACTGCCGTGGTTCTTCCAGTTCTGGTCAAGGGACTCCCTGGTGGCTGCCAAGGCATTGGGAATCATCCATCCGAGACTGGAGCGGGAGATCATTGCCCAGTATCTCCATGCGGTGAGGGATGACGGCCGCCTGCCGAACTGCCTGCCGGTGTATCCCGGCTCTCCGAACGGAAGCGCGGATTCCATTGGCTGGCTGTTCCTGCGCGCGGGGGAGGGTGCTGGCCGGGCGCTCCTCAAGAGCGCAGTCACAAAGGCAGCGGAAGGGCTTCTCAGTCACCATACGCAGGACATGCTTGACATCAATGGGCCGAAGGAGACCTGGATGGACACCCAGCACGGCGACGATGGCAGGCAGGGAAAGCGGATAGAGATCCAGGCATTGCGCCTCGCATTATATCGCACCGCCCACCAGATGACGGGAAACGGCAGATATCTGGTCAGGGAACAGGAAATGAGGGAACAAGTGAGAAAGGCATTCTGGGACGGCAAGAAACTGGCGGATGGCGAGAATGATGGCACCATCCGCCCGAACGTCTTCATCGCCGCCTATGCCTATCCGGACCTCCTCTCCCCCAAGGAATGGGAAACCTGCTTTGATAGCATGCTGCCAAAACTCTGGCTTCCCTGGGGAGGCCTGTCCACCATTGATGTTTCCCATTCCCTCTTCAGGAAGGAGCACACTGGCCAGGATGTCGCCAGCTATCATCGGGGAGACTCATGGTTCTGGGTCAATAATCTCGCGGCGCTGGTGTTGTCTAGGGCCAATAAAGTGAAATTCAAAAGGTATATTGAGAAAATTACTGGCGCTTCGATCAAGGAAATCCTCTGGCAGGGCGCCATCGGCCATCACGCGGAGCTTTCTTCCGCCTCGTCGCTGAGAAGCCAGGGCTGCCTCGCGCAGGCATGGAGCGATGCGATGTTCATTGAGCTTGTGCAGGAATTGGCAGAAGGAAAATAATGCCCTATCATCTGTTCTTTGATGGCGGCGCTCTCTCGGCGTGGTGCCCCCTATGCGAGAAATAGTTTGCCAGCGCGATGAGGAGGATGCTTATCGCCAGATACAGGATGCTCAAAGGCTGGGTGAACTTCAGCAGGACGACGCTCTTGAAGAAGTACACCATGAGGATGATGATGATGACCTTAGTCAATGTCGCCTTGAGCTCCTCGAGGGAATGGAAGGTGAGCCATTTCGGGTAGAGCGATTTCCCATCCTTCTCGCTTTTGATCACGTCTATCTCGCTGATGAACAGCTCGTAGACGCCCAGCGAGATGATGATGAGGATGATCCCGAGAAGGAACTCGTCAAGCGAGGAGATGAGGTAGACGATGACTCTGTTCGCATCTGCCTCTTCGCCCGTTCGTATGCCGGAGATCACTTCCGATGCCGCTTTCGCCGTGCTCTGCACCCCGATGGAGAATGCGATGACCGAGGAGGCGAGAAGGGCGACCACCGCGATGAGGATGATGAACCTGAAATTCCATATCCCCTTCTCGAACAGCCGTTCTGCCTTGCCTGCCATCGTGTGCCTCTCCAATCCGGTAAAGCTGCTACTCCCCCTGGTCCGCAGCGGATGCCTTCGGCTTCCTCCTGCTGAGGATGTCCTCCACCACTTCCTCCGCCTGGGCCTGGGTGACGAACTTGACGGGATTCCACATCGCGATATAGCGCTCGAGCACCTTGACGTCCTCCTGCCGGGCGAGGGACTGCATCTCCTTGATCACCAGCACCATCTTGTCGCGCAGGTCATGCAGCTCGCGGCGCAGCTCGTTGATGTCGGACGTCAGCGTCTTGATGTCCGTCGCCACGTGCCTGTTCTTGACGAGGATGTTCTCCTCCGTCACCTGCACGATCTTGCGGAGGTTGGTCAGGCTCTGCTCAAGGGCGCGGACGCGGCGCTCGATGGAGCCGAAATCCATCTGCGGCATCGTGTCCGGCGGCGGCTGCTCGTGCTTGGGGAAGCTGGGGAAGGGGATGCTCACCATGGGCCCTCTGGCGCAGGGGAATATTAAAGGTTATGTGAGCATGGGGAAGTAGTATTTGATAAAACCGAAAGATTTAAAAATCAAATAATATAAAAAGTATTTTCAGTGATTTAATAGATTAAATATATTTTATGTTATATTGAGGGCGGCAAGCATCCGATGAAAAAGCCCATCAGCGCCACGATAGACGGTGACCTCATCTCCTGGATAGAGGCGGAAGTCGACGGCAGGAAGTTCCGCAACAAGTCCCATCTCATCGAGGTGGCATTGCAGAACATGCGCAGGGAGGTGAGGAAGTAATGGCCCTCTTTGACTCCAGGAAGCCGTTCTCGCATGACGTCATCAGGGAGGGGGAAGAGACCATCCTTCTCATCGACATGGAGCAGTATCCGCTCATCCCTTCCCTTGAGGACGACCCGGTGTGCATGTCCCGCACCGTCGACCTCCTCGCGGAGATCGGCAGCGCGACGAAGCTCATCTACACCCAAAAGCGCAATTACGAGTACAATTTCACCCAGACCTCCATGCTCCGCGAGATCGCCGGCATCTACCGGCAGCTCTCCAAGAGCAAGAATGCCTCCCCCGCGCTCTCGCTGCTCGGGGATGTCGCCTGCTCGCGCTACGTGGCTCCATGGTACGCATTCATCCAGAAGATGGTCATGGACCATATCAAGAAGGATCCCATCGGCGCCTATCTCGAGATCAGGAGGGAGATGCGCGACGAGCGCATCAACATCGACAAGTCAGCCGACCAGGATTTCATCCGCTGCGACCGCAAGTATCTCGCCGCACTGCAGTACCTGGCTGCCCTACTCGACCGCTCGAAGCTCATCCAGGCGGCTCAGCCCCATCTTGCCGGCCATAAGGTCGGGGAGCGGGAGGTCTACCGCCGCATCTTCACCCCGGAGATACGCCCGGACTTCATGTTCACCAAGCTCATGGCGAATGTCCCCGCGGACGGCGAGGAGGTCGACAGCTATTCCATAGACAAGGGCACCGAGGTCACCATCTTCAAGCTGCCGGACACCGTGCATTACCTTTACCACCTCTCCCCTCCGGAGTTCAAGCTGAGCGAGGCGCACTATGAGATCCTCGACAGCGCGCGCAAGATACTCTCCGAGCACAAGCCCACGCGCACGGAGTTCATCAACCCCGAGCGGATGCGCGAGGTGTTCTCCAACATCGGCTCCGACCTCATCGAGGAGCTCGCCTCCTACCGGAACGTGCGCCTGTCGCCCAAAGAGGTGGAGCAGCTCACCAGCATCCTGGTGCGGTACAGCGTCGGCTTCGGCCTCATCGAGGTGCTGCTCCAGGACGAACGCGTGCAGGACATCACCATCAATTCGCCGCTGGGGGAGATACCCATCTTCATCGTCCACCAGGACTACACGGACTGCAAGACCAACATCATCCCCACGCGCACGGACGCGGACTCCTGGGCGTCGAAACTGCGCCTGATATCCGGCAGCCCGCTGGACGAGGCCAACCCCATCCTCGACACCGAGCTGCTCATCCCCGGGGCGAATGCGAGGGTGGCCGTCATCTCCTCCCCCCTCAACCCCACGGGCCTTGCGTTCGCGCTGCGCCGGCACCGCGACAAGCCGTGGACCCTCCCGCTGTTCATCAAGAACCGCATGCTCACCTCCCTTTCGGCGGGCATAATCTCCTTCATCGTTGACGGCGCGCGCACCATGCTGGTGGCGGGGACGAGGAGCGCGGGGAAGACCTCCCTCCTCGGCGCGGTGCTGGTGGAGCTTATGCGGAAATACCGCGTCATCACCATCGAGGATACCCTCGAGCTGCCGACCAAGGCGCTGAGGGACTACGGCTACAACATCCAGTCCATGAAGGTCGCGGCGGCATTGACGAAGGGTTCCGCGGATGTCTCCGCTGACGAGGGCATCCGCACGACGTTGAGGATGGGGGATTCCGCGCTGATCGTCGGCGAGATCAGGAGCAAGGAAGCCCTCGCATTGTACGAGGCCATGCGCATCGGCGCGTTGGCGAACATCGTCGCGGGCACGATCCACGGCGATTCCCCGTACGGCATCTTCGACAGGGTGGTCAACGATCTCGGCGTGCCGCGGACGTCGTTCAAGGCGACTGATGTCATCATCGTGGCCAATCCCATCAGGAGTCCCGATGGCCTGCACCGCTGGAGGCGCGTCACCCAGATCACCGAGGTGAGGAAGCACTGGAACAACGACCCGCTGGACGAGGGGGGATTCATGGATCTCATGAAATACGACTCCAAGGCAGACCAGCTCCTTCCCACGGACGATCTCATCCATGGCGACTCCGACGTCCTCAAGGGCATCGCCTCAAGTATCAAGGACTGGGCGGGAAGCTGGGACGCGGTGTGGGACAACATCCTCCTCCGGGCGAAGATCAAGCAGGCCATGGTGGACATCGCCGTCAAGACCGGCAACATGAACCTCATCGAGGCGGAATCCGTCATCCAGGCCAACGACCAGTTCCACAAGATATCCGACACGGTGAGGGAGGAGGTCGGCAGCCTCGATTCGGAGAAGATATTCTTCGAGTGGAACGAGTGGTTCAGGAGGCAGATCAAGCGGGATGAGATCAGACAGAAGGGGGAATGATAGGAAGGGATATGGAAGGGAGGTACAATACATTGGATATGCCCATAAAAGGGCAATCAGCAAGTCGCTGTCATAGCATTCCATAAAAAGAGGTGAGCGGTGCCGGATCAGCAGGAGCAGGCCAAGTTGCGCAGCCTGATAGACCTGTACAAGCGCAACCTGGAGAGGGAGCTCGGCGTCAAGGTAGAGAAATCCTCCCAGATAAACTCCCAGGAGTACCAGCAGTTCAAGGAGGAGTTCATGCCCACCCACCTGGGATGGTATGAGAAGGCCTGCAACATCAGCGAGAAGGTCCTGAGGATAAAGCCGGACAAGAAGCAGGCTGCGGCACTGCAGGAGTCCATCGACATCTGCCATCTCGGCATCACTCCGTCCGGAGCGGTCTCATTCTCGTTCCTCGCCCCCACGCTCCTCATCGTCTCAGGCTCACTGTTCTCCTACATGCTCTTCCAGTCGATGTTCTTCATCCTGTTCTTCGCCGTCGGTGGGGCAGCCCTCATCAGGGTGTTCGGCAAGATGCCGGAGTTCCTGGCGAACAACTGGCGCCTGAAGGCGAGCAACCAGATGGTGCTCTCGGTGTTCTACGTGGTCACGTACATGCGCCACACGCCGAACCTGGAGAACGCGATCGTCTTCGCCTCCGACCACCTCGCCCCTCCGCTCGCCCTCGACCTCCGGAAGATCATGTGGGACGTGGAGACCGAGAATTACTCCTCCGTCAAGGAGGCGCTGGACGCCTACCTCGAGACCTGGAAGAAATGGAACATGGAGTTCGTCGAGGCGTTCCATCTCATCGAGTCCTCGCTCTACGAGGGCGACGAGGCCAGGCGCCTGGGCTCATTGGACAAGGCGCTCGACGTCATCCTCGAAGAGACATACGAGAAGATGCTGCACTACGCCCACAACCTGCAGAACCCCATCACCATGCTGCACATGCTCGGCGTCATCATGCCGATCCTCGGCCTGGTCATCCTTCCCCTCGTCGTCAGTTTCACCGAGAACGCGAAATGGTACCACATCGCGCTCATCTACAACATCATCCTCCCCATCATCGTCTATTTCATGGGAAAGAGCATCCTCTCGAAGCGGCCGACGGGCTACGGAGACACGGACATCTCGGAGGAGAATCCCGAGCTGAAGAAATACAAGACCATCCGCCTCAATCTGGGGGGCATGGAGGTGCAGATGAGCCCGCTGGTGATAAGCGTCATCGTGTTCCTCGTCTGCTTCGCCATCGGCATGTCCCCCCTGTTCCTCCACGCAGCCGGCTTCCCTGATTTCGGGTTCGGCGGGGACGATCCCAAGAGCCAGTGCGGCGCGAGGTTCTGCATGCTCGAGTACAAGGAAAACCCCACGACGGGGGTGCTGGACGGCCCCTTCGGCCTCGGCTCAGCCCTCATCAGCCTGTTCGTCCCCCTCAGCCTGGGGCTGCTGATCGGCCTGTACTATCGCCTGCGCTCCAAGGATGTCATCTCCATACGCAACCGCGCCAAGCAGCTTGAGCTGGAGTTCGCGGCAGCACTGTTCCAGCTGGGCAACCGGTTGGGCGACAACCTGCCGGTGGAGATCGCCGTCGAGAAGGTGAGCACCTCCATGGAAGGCACGATTTCCGGCAGCTTCTTCCGGCTCGTGAGCATGAACCAAAGGAGGCTGGGCATGGGCATCGACGAGGCCATCTTCGACCCGAAGCGGGGGGCGTTGGTGCAGTTCCCCTCCAGCATGATCGAGAGCTCCATGAAGGTGCTGACCCAGAGCATCAGGAAAGGGCCGAAGATTGCGGCGCAGGCGCTGACGAATGTCTCGCGCTACATCAAGGAGATCCACAAGGTGAATGAGAGGCTGAAGGACATCATGTCGGACATCATCTCCTCGATGAAGTCCCAGATCAATTTCCTGGCGCCGGCCATCGCGGGCGTGGTCATCGGCATCACCTCCATGGTCACCACCATCCTGAGCAAGCTCGGCCAGCAGCTCAAGGAAGTCACTTCAAGCGTGGGCACGGACGCCGCGGCCGCCCCCACCGGCCTGCTCACCATCTTCGGCCAGGGCATCCCGACGTTCCACTTCCAGATCATCGTCGGCATCTACGTCGTGCAGATCGTCTACATCCTCACCATCATGGCCAACGGCATCGAGAACGGCGCGGACAAGCTCAATGAGGAGTATCTCCTCGGCAAGAACGTGATCAGGAGCACCATCCTCTACTGCCTCATCGCCCTCACCGTCATGATCATGTTCAACATGATCGCGGGGAGTATACTCACGGTGTCGCTCTCCGGGTAAGTCAAGAACCGAGGGAGCGGGTATCTGCAGAAGGGCTCATTTCTTATTGGTTTTTTTTATCCACCATCTCTTGAAGAACGGCAGCGTCAGCGTCGAGAGGAGGAACCCCAGTGTCGGCACCAGGGCGGTGAGGAAAGGCTGCGGGGCGCTGATGATCCACAGGAAAACAACGGCTGTGCAGTAGGTGATGCCGGCAATGATGAGCCTCCTTGTCCTGCTGGTCTCCCAGGCCTTGTCGGCTTCCACCTTCCTGTTGCGCTCCTGGATGAGCCGGAGTTCTTTTTTCATGGCACTGAACGCATTTTATGATTGGAGTATTAAAACATTTTGAGAAAATGAATGGGGACGGAGGAATTTGAATCCTCGACAACTACGTGCCTAAGAGACTGAATTTCTTCAGCGTACTGAGCTGCATTCGTCATGCATGTGCTCTCCCAGGCTGAGCTACGTCCCCGTGGAAGGATGAGGTGCTTGGGACGATTTAAATAGCTTATGGTGAAGAAAAATCAGATGACATCCTCTTCGTCATCGACAGGGCCGTTGCCGCCGTCATCGTCCTGCTTCTTCTGTGCCGCGGCGCTTGAGTCCTCGCCCTTGTGCGTGTCCGGGTTCTCTCCGATGACCTCGATCTTCCCGAAGCGCCCGGTGGAGACCTGGAGCTCCCCCTGCCATTCGGAGACATAGCCGTTCGTGATCCGTATCCTGTCGCCGCCCTTCACCTGGTCGATCTCGTCGTTCCACAGGGTGAGCTTGACGTCCCCGGTATCGTCTTTCGCGACCGCGGTGGACACTCTTCCGGGCTTCCCGAACTTCTGGAACTCCCGCGAAGGGCCGACGTCGAGGATGTCCAGTTCGATGTTCACGTTCCCCTGCTTGGATTGCAGTTCCTTGACTTTCATGGTGAAGGGGGAAGCACAGGCATATATAAAATTTTGGCAGGGAGATGGGTTGCGGAAAATGCTGCGCCGGGTGCATGAACCCTGCTGAATGATAAACGGGGCTTGATGGGGCGTGCCATTCACAACATTTATATATGTTCAGTATACATAAAAGGCTACTAGTGGGTACAGGCAACATCATGGCTGACGGAAAGACCATAGGCATCATAAGCCTGAAAGGAGGAGTCGGGAAAACGAGCTCGGTGGCGAATCTCGGCGCCGCGCTCGCATCGGAGTTCGGCCGGAAGGTGCTGGTGGTGGACGCCAACTTTTCCGCCCCGAACCTGGGGCTCCATCTCGGGCTCATCAATCCGAAGATAACGATACACGATGTCCTCCTCGGCAGGTGCAAGGCGGAAGACGCAGTCCACGAGCACAAGGCGGGGTTCCACCTGATCCCGGGAGCATATGTGTCAAGGAAGGTGCGGCCGTCCGCCCTGAATGACAGGATCAGCCATCTGAAGGAGCGGTATGACGACATCGTGATAGACTCCTCCCCAAACCTGAACGAGGAGATGCTCGCGACGATGATGGCCTCCGACGAGCTCCTCGTGATCACCAGCCCGGACTACCCGACCCTCAGCGCGACATTGCGGGCCGTCAGGCTCGCGCGGCAGAAGCGGACGCCGATTACCGGCATCGTGCTCAACAAGGTGAGGGGCAAGAAGTTCGAGCTCAGGACCGAGGACATAGAGCATGCCGCGCAGGTCCCCGTGATCGGCGTGCTTCCCGAGGACATCAACATGCTCGAATCGGTCTCTGTCGCCACTCCGCTCGTGCTGCACAAGGGGAGGTCTGACGCGGCCATCGCGTACAAGAAGCTGGCCGCCCGGCTTATCGGGAGAGAATACCGGGATCCGCGGCTGCTGCAGCGCCTGAAGTCGGTGCTCGGCATGGGGCCGCGGGAAAAGTAAGTGGGGGTTTCCGAGCCGGAGAAGGTTTTTCTATGGTTTTGCCTTGGACAGTTCAGTTGCCGGAGACGATCTTGCCCACGCCTTCAAGGGAAGCCCCCTCGATCAGCTTCCGCAGGGTGTCCCGAATCCCCTCGACAGGAACGCGTGCCTGCGTCGTGGAATCCCTGTCACGGATGGTCACGGTGCCGTCCTCCAAACCCTCGAAGTCGACGGTGATGCAGAACGGCGTCCCCAGCTCATCATTGCGCGCATACCTTCTGCCCACCGTGCCTGATTGGTCATAGGCGCAGTGGAATTCCTTTGACAGTTCAGCGTAGATCTCTTTTGCCTTTTTTATCAATGGTTCTTTGTTGACCAGCGGGAAAATGCCGGCCTTTATTGGCGCCAGCTTGGGGTGGAGGTGCAGGACGATGTTCTCCCGTTCCCTGCTGTGCTCATATCCGTCGAAGAGGAAGACAAGGGCCGCACGCTCCACTCCCTGTGCAGGTTCGCAGATGACGTGGGGGATGACTTTCTTCTTCGTCTCTTCATCGTGGAGGCTTAAATCAGCTTTGGAGTGTTTCATGTGCTGGGTAAGGTCAAAATCGGTCCTGTTCGCAAAGCCCTGGAGCTCTTTCCATCCGAAGGGAAACTGGTATTCCAGATCCCAGGTGTCGAAGGCGTAGTGGCTCAGTTCATCCTTGACGTGCTGCCGTATCCTGAAATGGTCTGGTTTCGCGCCGAGCGCGATGAACCACTTGTGCATGGTCGCCATCCAATAGGCATGCCAGGGGGTCTTGATGACATGGCCCTGGAGAGCGTCTTTGACGGACATTTTTGCCATATCCCTGCCTTCCTTCTGCATCCCCCGGGAATAGACATAAAGTTCGTGGTCCTCCACTTCCCCGATGAAGGGGCAGTCGCCGTATTTCCCAGGATGGACAAAATACTCAATCTCCATCAGTTCGAATTCCCGCATCCTGAAGAGGAAGTCCCTCGGGGAGATCTCGTTCCTGTACGCCTTGCCGACCTGCGCGATGCCGAAGGGGAGCTTCAGCCGCGCGTTTTCGGCGATGAGGCGAAAGTCAGCGAACATGAGCTGGGCGGTCTCCGGGCGGAGGTACGCGGTCGATGTCGCCGTTTTGGTCGGCCCGACAGTGGTCTCGAACATGAGATTGAACGCCTTCGGCTCTCCGAGGGCCGCGTTTCCGCACTTGGGGCACTTGAGGTTGTTCTTCCGGATAAGGCCGGAAAGCTCGTCAGGGGCCATTCCTGCGGTTTGGATCTTGAGCTTGTCCTCGACCAGGTGGTCGGCCCGGTGGCGCGCGTTGCATTTCCCGCACTCCACCAGGATATCGGCAAAGCCGCCCACATGGCCCGATGCCTTCCACACAGATGGATGGGTGATGATCGAGCCGTCCATGCCCGCGATGTCCTGCCTGCCATGCACGAAGGACTGCCACCATGCCGCCTTGATGTTGTTTTTGAGCTCCACTCCCGCGGGCCCGAAGTCGAAGAAGCCGGACAGCCCGCCGTACACCTCCGCGGTGGGATAGACAAATCCCTTCCGCTTGCAGAACGAGGCCATGTCCTCAATGGTGATGGTCATGGCGTTTAGTGGGGCTGGGCGTTATTTAAAGGTTATTGTATGCGGAATGAAGCAAAGAAAGCCATGTTCGCCTTTCGGCTCGCGAACTCTTGGCGC